>JAGLWT010000005.1 GCA_023133295.1 bacterium
ATGATGTTCTTTTCTTTCGCCATGTGGTATCTCCTTTATATCTTCTTTTTCTTTAAAAGCGGCCTGGGATCGGTGAAGTTAAGGTCAAAATTGTTAACATCCTTCTTCAAACCGAAAGCAAGGGCCGTCAGCTGTGTAAAATAGAAAACCGGCATCCGTTCAAAATCCGGATGCTCCATTTTTATTTCTTTTTGCCTGTCATCAAGATTGAATGCGCAAAGCGGACAGCTTGTTACAAGTGCCTCAGCGCCTCGTTTGCGGGCGCTTTCAATA
This sequence comes from bacterium, assembly GCA_023133295.1. GTDB lineage: Bacteria > AUK180 > AUK180 > AUK180 > AUK180 > JAGLWT01. The sequence goes on from JAGLWT010000005.1 coordinate 274, forward strand.
ATCTCATAAGCAAGCCGCACAACTGTTTTGGGATTACGGACCGTCTGATATGATCCGCAGCACATCGATTTCTTCGGACTGTCGATGACATCAACCCCAATGGCGTTCAAAAGGTCTTCCATGATCGTAGGAACTTCCGGATCATCCAATGCAACCTCCTTCGGCCTCAAAAGCGTACAGCCGTAATAGGGAGACACTTTCAATTTACCGAGGTTCTTTTTCACCTTGGATTTGATCTCGTCAAATCCCATTTCCCGGATGAGCTCCAATAAATGAACGACCGTCACACCGCCTTTGTAATCCTCTTCCCTGTCCATGAAATTATTTATCTTGTCAAGGTCATCAGGCCGCTCCTGCATCACATTGCCTACGCTTTTCAAGGTATTATAACACATCGAACAAAGGGTCAGAAGACGGTGATCATCCACTTCGCCTCTTTCATTCATTTCCTGAACACGGATAAAGTTACGCACCGACGCTATATGATGTATCAGATCATCTTGAGTGAGTGATGTAACCGTTCCGCAGCAATTCCACCGGTCAATCTCCAATAGCTTCAAGCCAAGGACCTTCGCGGTGGCGATAGCGGAATCTTCAAAATTCTTTCCCGTGGTCTTCAAGGTACAGCCCGGGTAATATGGTATCTTCTTCATATGCTATCCTGTAAACTTTCTAAATGCGCTAACAATAGCTATCTGAGGCAATCTGCGCATCTCTTTCTCAGAGAGATCACGGATATCCATGTAATCTATCGCTTTGCGCAGCGTCATCTGCCGCAGAGATTCGCATATCTTCGAGGGATCCAGTCCTCTTGGACATCTCACGGTGCAGGTAAAACAACTTGCGCAGAGCCAAATTGCATCAAGGTCCAGAACCTCTACTTGACCGAGTTGGACCATCCTGTTTATCTGAGAAGGTGTAATGTCCATTTCTTCGGCCATGGGGCAGCTTCCGGAACATGTCCCGCACTGATCGCAAAGAGTTACGACCTGGCCGCTCAGCTCATTTACTTTTTCTAAAAAAGCATTGCCTTCGTCCGTGATCTCGATTATTTTCTTACTCATACCTTATACCTCAATCCAATTTTTTTCTTTTCAGAAGCGAAGATGGAAGGCTGTACATATAAAAGAGTCCGCCCGGATCGACGATCCCGTCCAGAAGTTTGTCCACTTCCTCTTCAGGAACTGTCTCTTCATCCTCCATTCCAAGTATTGAAGCAATACTGGAAAGGATCTTTGCACCATGATCAACTACATTTCCAACAGGGCCGAAACATCCTCTACAGGGCATATTGGCGTTGATGCATCTTTCTCCGCAGCCACCGCGTGTCGCCGGCCCGAGACATATCAGTCCCTGTGCCAGAAAGCAGAGATCCGGATCTATCTTTATCTCATGCGGGCGCTTGATCTCTTTCATCGTAAGTTTCTCCGGCTTTGTCTTATTCAGCCGGCATGAATCACAAAGAGACTTCTCAGGCGCAAGCACCGAACCCTTCGTGGGTAGTTCCCCTTTCAGTATTGCGGTTATCGCCCCCATGATAAGATCGGGAGGCGGAGCGCATCCCGGAAGATAATAATCCACATCAATAACCTGATCCAGTGTTTTTACCGTGTCGTGGAATCTGGGAAGTGTTACTTCACCGGATTTGACCTTTGTTCTGGTCTGCGGTATCACACCTTCCTTATTGTCAACGGTATCCAGATCACGATAAAGAGTATTCAATATCTCCTTGCTGTTGGAGAAGTTCGCCAAACCCGGGATTCCACCGATATGGGCACATGCTCCGAAGGCAACAATGAGTCCGGACTTCTTTCTGAGGAGTTCGACCATTTCAACCTGCTCGTCTGTCCTGACGGCACCGTTGATAAAACTGACCGCGATAGCGCCGTCATCCATTGCCTGAACATCTTTTTTCTTAAAATCCATGGCTACCGGCCAGAATACGATATCTACGGCATCCACCACTGTGAGGATATCTTCGGCAAGGTCGATCACAGCTTCCTCGCATCCGCCGCAGGAAGCACACCAATAAAATGCGACTTTTGGTTTTCCCATCGTCATCTCCTACTCGACTTCCGTCTCAGCATAAGATAGATCAAGCGGGCCGAGTTTTTCAATATCGTCTATCATCTTATTCACGACCTTACCGAATTTTTCGCCCTCATTGGAGGAAACCCAGTCAAGTCTCAATCTATCATCCTCAATACCGAATTGTGCAAGCATTCTTTTGAGAAGTTTGACCTTCCTCAATGTCTTATAATTGCCGTTCTTATAATGACAGTCCCCGGGGTGGCAGCCAAGTACCAGAACTCCCCAAGCGCCTTTCTTGAACGCTTCTATTATCAGTTCGGGATCTATTCTGGAGGAGCACATGGTCCTGATTATCCTGAAATGAGGCTTTATCTGGACCTTCGCGACTCCTGCATTATCAGCTCCCGCGTATGAGCACCAATTGCAGCAGAAAACGATTATTTTCGGATCTTTTTTCATAATGCCGCCTCCAGCATTGCTCTGAGCTGTGTGATATCGAACCATTTTTGCTGTGATGCGCCTGTAGGACATGCGCCTGAACAGGATCCGCAGCCCTTGCAGAGTATCTCATTCACTACAGCGAGACGGGTTCCGTCGGATTGTTCTTCAGAAGTTATCGCGTCATACGGACATATACCGACACAGATACCGCAGCCGGCGCAGATATCTTCATCTACCCATGCGGTTATAGGTTCGGCCTCATATTCCCCTTGATTCATAAGGCGGATCGCCCTTGCTGCGGCAGCACTTGCCTGCGCGACAGCATCCGGAATATCTTTCGGACCCTGAACGGTACCGGCGAGGAATACTCCCTCAATGAGAGTATCAACAGGCCTGAATTTGGGATGTGCTTCCTGAAGGAAACCGTCAGAACTCTTTGATATCCTCAGAATATCCCTGATCGCCTCTGTCCCCTTATTGGGTTCAAGTCCGACCGAAAGAATGACAGTATCGAATTCCGACTCGATAAATGATCTGGAAAGCGTATCTTCGACCTTGAGCTTGAGTTTCTTTGTATCAGGATTCTCTTCGACCTCGGCAACCCGGCCTCTTATGTATTTAACACCGCTTTTCTGCGCCCTTTTATAATACTCCTCAAAGCCCTTGCCATAAGTTCTCATATCGGTATAGAAGATACTGATGTCCTTTTTCGGATCCGATCTTTTCATCAATTGCGCGAGTTTTGTCGCATACATGCAGCAGACCCTGGAACAGTATTCCCTGTTGATCTGCTCATCTCTGGAGCCCACGCATTGAATAAGAGCGATCTTCTTGCCGACCTCGGCAAGTTTCTTGCCTTCCGCCTCACAGCCTATGATCCTTTCCATTTCAAGAGCATTGTAAACGTTCTCGAACTTGCCGAAACCGAACATGGGCTTCTTCTTGGCGTCAAAGATGTCAAAACCTGTAGCGACTATTATCGTATCCACAGTGAACTTGACCTTCTCGGGATAGAGATCATAATTAATGGCATCCGCCTCACAAGCGTCCCGGCATTTGGAACATGCCAGCGGGAAAAGCCCCAGACAATGATCTGTATCAAGAACATATGAATGCGGCACCGCGATATCCGAAGTTATATAAATGGCTTTTCTCAGAGATAGACCCTCATTGTACTCATCGGGTACATCACTAGGACATACGGGCACACAATCACCACAGGCGGTACATTTTACCGGGTCAACATATGTCGGCCTTTTATTGACGGTCACTTCGTAATTTCCAAGATATCCGGTGATCGACTCCACCTGCGAGTATGTCATCAGCTCGATATTCTTATTGGCGGGCACATCTGACATCTTAGGAGACAGGATACACGCCGAGCAATCCTCGGTGGGGAATGTCTTGGAAAGCTGAGCCATATGTCCACCGATAGAAGGTGCTTTTTCGACCAGATGAACCTTGAATCCGGCATCGCCCAAGTCCAGTGATGCCTGAATACCCGCGATCCCAGCTCCGATAACAAGCACTCTTTTTCCAATGGGCATTTTCTTAGAGTCAAGAGGCGTATCAAGCCTTACCTTGGAAATAGCGATCTTTGTAAGATCGATCGCCTTATCGGTAGCCTCTTTAGGAAAGTTATAATGCGCCCATGAGCATTGCTCTCTGATATTAGCCATCTCGAGAACATATGGGTTAAGTCCAGCGGTCTCCATGACCCTCATGAAGGTCAACCCCTGGAATTGCGGAGAACAAGCGGAAACAACGACCTTATCAAGTTTGTGTTCCTTAATATCGTTGAGAATAAGGGTCTGTCCGTCATTGGAACAGAGATGGGAATTATCCTTTACAAGAACCACATCCCCTTCCAATTTTGCCGCCTCTACAACTTTATTAATGTCAACAACTTCAGAGATATTACCTCCGCAGTGACATA
>JAGLWT010000050.1 GCA_023133295.1 bacterium
TGAGCGGATGCGGGAAGGAAAGTAAAGAAGTGGAAAGTGTCATCCAGAGGGAGTTGACGACCGTGGGATCCAGTTTTATTTCATCCTGGTTCCCACTTTACACCTCACACTTCACACTTCATTTATCGTTGGAATTGACTCAAATCTAAACATTCCATTGTAATCGCATTTATAAATCAGAACACTAGCCCCCTCGCTTGAAATATTTTCCATTTCCGCTATAATAAAGGAAAGAGGGAAAAATGAAGTCGAAGCTACCTATAATAATTGTTTTAATGTTGTTTTCTGCCACAGTTTTCGCGGAAACCGTCATAGCCGTACAGGATTTTCAAGTCAATGATGTAGAGTCAAGTGCGGCAATGATCTGCTCCGATGAGTTCAGAAATGTCCTGATCGGCCGTCCCGGCCTTAAGATCCTTGACAGGGGCTTAATGGCTGCGGTTCTTGAGGAACAGAATCTTCAGCTTTCCGGATGTTCGGACGCGGCATGCGCCGTTAAGGTCGGAAAGATATTGGCGGCGAATCTGATGGTTATCGGAAGCGTTTCAAAACTGGGATCGTTGTATTACCTCAATATCAAAGGTATCAATGTGCAGTCATCGGAAATTGTATTTTCAAAATCCGCTTCGGTGGAAGGAAAGATCGAATCACTTGTTAAATTAGCGGGTTCTTTGAGTTCGGAGATCTTTGACGAACATCTTAGTTCGCTGCAGTCTGGCGCCTCCGCTAAAAAAAATGCGGTAAAGACTTCAACTAAAGTAAATAAGGAAAAACCGAAGAAAGTGAAAAAGATCAAAGAAGCGAAACCGAAGAAGGTAAAGAAAGTGAAGGAAGTAAAGAAGATAAAAAAGGAAAAACCCATAAAAGATTCTCCCGAGAAATTTAAGAAATATGGACTGGCTCTTGGAACCCTTTCCATTTCTGCCAAGTATAATATTTCCACAAAAATGCAAAGTGAATTGAAGTTCTCTTTCGATGATTCTTCATGGCTCATCGGCTCGAGATTCACATATTCATTATTTAACTTTGGCCCCATAGCAATTCAAAGTGGATTGGAGATAGGTTATTTGCATTTTTCTATTTTCGGTCTTGAAGGTGCGGGTTATTATGTGGGGGCCTCTTTGGGAGCGGAATACTTTTTCCTTGGCAACGCTTCGCTTTCAGCCGATATAGGGCCGGTGTTCATGGATATGAAGAATACCAATATGGAAGCGGGCTTCCAGGAAAGCGGTGTCAATGTGGTTTTCAATACCGCCCTCAGCTTTTACTTCTAAAGGTTTAATGATGAAAAAAATAATGCTTGCGATATTAGTTTCAGGATTTTTCTTCTCCGCGGTCCCCTGCGGCTGGGCAAAGTTGACCGTCGGACTCCCCAATGCTGTAAAGACATTTAAATCGCAAATGCCCGTAAGCGAATTAAAGGCATACGCCGGGAAGTATTTCTATTTCAAAGATATTTTAGAAGATGTGAATTATTACCCAGATATATATTTGTATCCGTATACAGATGTTGATCCACATTTTCACCTTGAATCTATGTCTATGGACATGAATTTCTATGAGGCGGGAGAAGGCACTTTGGAAGATTTCACAGAGGCGCCTGACCCTATGTATTATGCGTATATGCCGAATATAAATATCAAGCAGGGCTTTGTTTACTATTTTCAATTTGATATGGGTGCTGTCTGGGGTAAATTTGTAGTGGTCGAGACAGGCGGAACAAATACCGATACATTTATCAAGCTCTGGTATCAGATCAATTATAAAGGCGGAAGAGAATTCTGATGAAGAAGATCGTTTTCTTGCTTGCTCTGGCAGTATTTTACTTCTCTGCGGTCCCTTGCGGCTGGGCAAAGTTGACCGTCGGACTCCCTAATGCCGTAAAGACATTTAAATCGCAAATGCCCGTGGAGGAGCTGAAAATATTTTTGGGTGAGCCTGCCAGATTCAGGGATATTCTTGGTGAAAGGGATTTTCACGGGAGTATTTGGTTGATGTATTTGGCGGGGGACCTTCTCTTAGCAACCGATGATATAAATTTCATTATGGTGGGCAATGGAGAACTTTCGGATTACTCTGAAGCTCCGGATCCTATGCATTATATGTACACAATATCCATAGATCTATATAAGGACAAGGTTTACTATTTCAATAATTATATTGAAGCTATCTATGGCAAATTCGTGGTCAAAGAAATTAGTGAAGAACCCGGTAATACCTATGTAAAGATCTGGTATCAGATCGGCTATAACATGGGCAGGGATTTTTAAAAGTTAGGGACGGTGGTTAAGAGTGTTAAGAGCTCAATTCTGCTAAAGGGCCAACAATACAAAAGATAAGATTTTCATAGAAGACATTTCCGGCAAACCCTTAACACTCTTAACCACCGTCCCTATGTCTGGGTTGCATTATCGGTCAAATTCATTTATAATACCGGATGAAGATATTTAAAGCATTGTTCATTATTATGATGTTTCTGCTGATCCCATTCAGTGTTTATGCGGCAGATTCATGGACAATCATGATCTATATGAACGGAGACAATAATCTGGAGTACGCAGCACTTGACGACTTTCTGGAGATCTCTTCTGTCGGTTCTACCACGGGTATGAATATCGTTATACAATTTGACAGGATTCCCGGATATTCTCCATCCTACGGTGATTGGCTTGATACCAGGCGTTTCTATGTGAATAAAGATGATACCCCCGTCAATAGCGACTCTCATGATTCAGCCACTTACAATATTTCTATCGGAGAGCAGAACATGGGTGACCCGAATACGCTTACTGAGTTCTTCACCTGGGCGGTGGATTCTTATCCCGCTGACCGTTATATGCTCGTGATCTGGAACCACGGCGAGGGGTGGCGCAGAAGCACGACTCCGGTAATGCGGACAGGCAGATCCGTCAGTGATGATGCCACAAGCGGTGATTCACTTTATTATACAACCGGCGAGATCGGATCCGCATTTGCTGAAATGTCCTCATATATCGGAAGGAATATCGATGTCGCAGGTTTTGATGTATGTCTCAATCAGATGCTTGAGAACGCCCATCTTCTATCTTCTTATGCGGACATACTTGTAGGGTCGGAGGATTCGGAATGGGAAGACGGCTGGTCTTACTGGTACTTTCTTGAGCCCCTTGCCCTTGATCCTGCCGGAACTGATCCAGAGGAACTTTCATCGCTGATAGTAGAGGCATATGCGAACGGGGATAACGGTTCCAATGTTTCAAATCCGTCTATCACCGGAAGTACACAGTCAGCCCTTAGATTGGAAGAGATGCCATCTATGGTCAAGGCCTTTAACAGATTCTCCGTATTGCTCTCTCATTATAATGTGAACGGTTATAAAACTGAAATTGATAATGTGAGAGGCTCACTCTCTTTCTACCCCGTCCCGCCCTCTTACGGTGAGTATTCTGATCTTGGACAATTTGTGAACGAGATAAAAGGCATTGATATTTCACAGTATATGAATGACGCCGCAGATGATCTTCTGGAAATTATGGCGGGAACTATTATTAATACCTTTGCCGCTTCAGGGTATGTTTGTTCGGGCCTCACTGTTTATTATCCCGAGTACACCTCTTATTCTTCTATTTATAAGAATACTCTCTTGGCAAAGGATACCTTCTGGGACAGCTTTCTTCAGACGATCGTGCCTTTTGAGGAATACAGCTGTACATATTCAAGCGAGGACGAGGGGGCTGACGGTACTATTTCCATCGGAGAATCCTTTACATATACTGTGATAATCGGGAGTGAGGGTAATTTTACTCATGAAACCGTGACCGTAGAAATAAGCTCGGTCGGAGATTTTACATATTTTGATACACAATTATTCTATATTTCCGATATGCTGCTGTATGATACCTCTACTCTTCAGATAAACACGCGTATAAAAGATGATTACAGCGGTTTTGGGAGCGAGCAATTTCAAATATCGGTCACAGGCGATTTCCTAGGACAGGCCACGGTTTTTAAAGGATATTTGAATGTGGGCGCACCTCTTGTCCTTTTAGTTGATGATGACAGCGGCCAGGCAGATGAGGTGCCGCTTGTAGAATCTCTGGAACGGCTTAATGTGAACTATTCCGTGTATTCGATAAGTGAATCCGGAAATACCTTTCCGCAGAGCATACTTCAGGATTATCCTGTGGTCCTATGGAACACCGGTATCCATGCCGCCGCCACTCTTTTCAAAAAAGGCGAGATGGATCTTGTTGAGGAACATATTGATTCAGGGAAGGGGATACTGATATCCAGCCGCCATCTTCTCAAAATGATCGATGCGGTGGATAGCGATACCACAACGGCTTTCCTGACAGATTATCTGGGCGTTTCGAGCTATTCCAAGGAGAAATTCAGGCATGAGAAGGAGTTGAGAGGCCTGTTTATGGACCCGGTCTCACAGGACATCACACTTTCTCTTTCGGACCCATCCAATGAATTGTCAATATGGGATACAGAGCCGGCGGAAGACGCTATTGAGCTTTTCAGCGATGATTATGACCGTCCCATCGGAATACGAAATCCGAGATATTCTTCCGATTCTTCGGGCCGTCTGCTCTTTTTGTCTTTTCCTCTGGACAGGGCCTCGGATACCGCTGTTCTGGACCTCTTTCTTCAAAGGTCGATCGACTGGTTGAGAGGTGCTTCTGAAGAGCTTGTTTTTCAAAGGGATAAGATCCTTCCTTATCCGAATCCCGCGCATGATAAGGTGTATTTTACCGAGATCGACCTGGGAAATGTTATCGATATATATGATATCAGCGGCAAATTGCTGATCACACTTCCAGAGGGTCCCCATACTTGGGAGCTGGTCAACTCAGATGGTATTGAAGTATCGAACGGTGTGTATATTTATGTGGTACGGGATGGTCAGAAAATTATTTACAAGGGCAAGATCGCGATCATTAAATAAGATTGTTCAAAAGTTCTAGGTTATGCTTCGCATAGCACAAGCGACAAGAGCACAAGTGTACACGAGCACCAGTTGATAGGTAAGAAATCGTTGGTAGGTTTATAGGTTGATAGGTTAGTAGGGTGATATGAGCACCAGAGCACCACCGCGCCATGTAAAGGTGCGGGATAAACTCCATATAGATGGATCCTTCGCGGAAAAGCTCAGGATGACAAAGGGGTGGTGTGAAATGCAGAAAAGAAAAGAGATGGATTCCTCGCTTTCGCGGAAATGACAGAGGACAGGTCCAGCCCTGTCCCTACAAATATTCTACATTTTTTCATTCTTCTTTCTGCACCTATCGCCTTATCATCCTATCACCTATTTTCTTCCCACCTGCTCACCGCAGGTGAACGACTATACAGTTTTTCTGATGAGGATCCCGTCGGATTTTTTCTCAATAACATAACCCTCTACATCAAGGCACAGGATCTCCGGCTTGAATCCCTTGACGGTGATATTCCGAGCGCCAAGATCGTAATCGCTTATTGAGGCCAGCGCGGATTTGATAGCAGCAAGCCCTTTGAGAGATGAGAGAAGTATCTTATCTCCGTTGACCACGAAAACAGTATCATGCATTCCTACGGCCCGGATCTGAATATCCTTCGATACGATGATGGAATTCGAGCAGTTAACAGTGACTGCATTAATCAATACCATATTGTCTTTCTCGGACCTTAATCTGAACAAGGCCTCCCAATTCCCAACATCGTCCCAGCCGAATTCCGCCTTGAGCATCTTAATATTATCGGATCTTTCCATGATCATATAATCCACGGAATCCGCGGTTATTTCCTTGAAAAGTTCATCTATATCATTTTCTTCTTTGGCATAGCGCATCAGTAGGCCGTGATCGCGGGGCGAGATCTTTTCCGTCTCATTGATGAATGTATTGAACGGGAAGGTAAATATGCCTGAATTCCAGAAATATCCGCCGCTTTTTAGGTATTTGACAGCGGTTTGAAGATCAGGCTTCTCTATGAATTCGATCGCGTAGCCGTGATGTATTGCCTGCGTCTCTTCATACTTGTGAGGAAAGAGATATCCGTAATTTGTTTCCGGCCTGTCCGGCAGTATTCCGAGCGTTACTATGCCTCGGGTTCCTTCCGCCAGCGTAAATGCCTGCTTACAGATATCAAGGAACCTTACTTCATTGTTAATGATATGGTCAGCGGCAAGAACGATGACTGACCCGTCTGGGTAATTGTTGGAGAACCGATAAGTGAAATAGCTGATCGCGGGGAATGTGTTTCGCTTTTCGGGTTCGAGCAGTATATTCTCCGCAGGGAGTTCAGGCAACTCCGCCCTTGTGATCTTTTCATACCTTCTGTTCGTGATGACGAATATATCGTCTATGTCGATCAGCTTATTGATGCGCTCGAATGTTATCCGCAGCATCGACCTTCCCAGAAAAATATCAAGGAACTGTTTTGGGAATTCAGGTGTCGAGAAGGGCCAAAATCTAGTCCCTTCTCCGCCCGCCATTATTAAGGCTGCGTTTTTACCTGCCATGTATCTTGATCGCTCCACGGGGACAGATATCAATGCAAAGCCCCTCGCCGATACACAAATTCTCGTCAGCAATTTCGACAATGCCTTTATTTCGCTTGAAAACAGAAAATGCGCAAATATCTATACACTTACCGCAGATCATACATTTTCCGGTATCCAGCGAAACTTTTTTTCCGCCTGAAATGAATGTCTCTGAGTTCTTTACGATGAAAACGGAAAAGGAATTGGTGCTTCCTGATATTTCGTGGGGCCGTCCGCGGGATATGATGACCTTGTCTCCTGGTTTCAGTCCTCTGTTACGAGATACAGCAGACAAGATCTCTGCATCTGTGGAGCGGAATATCTTCTTTTGATAAAAGGGGAACACATTCCAGAGAGCTACCGCTCTTCGAAGCGACTGCCTATCATCTGACGCCATTATTATCGGGGCGTACGGCCTGTATTTGGAAAGCAGCCATGAAGTAAGTCCTGTCCTTGAAACAGTAATTATAAGGTCTGTTGAATTTTCAGTAGCGTTCGCATAAATAGATCGTGTGATCGCCGCGGTTTGCGGGAAAGCGTCTGAAGAAATATCCGGGATCCGCTTTTTGGGTTTTCTTAAAAAGATCCGCTCATTTTTGCGCAGAACATCCGACAACACCTTGATGACCTTGACGGGATTTTTCCCGATGGAGGTTTCTGAGGTGAGCAGCACTATATCAACTTCCTCTTCCACCATCTTTGAGATATCGGATATCTCCGCCCTTAGCGGTACTTTGTTTAATATCATTGAATCAAGGACTTCCGTTGCCACCATAGAGATCTTTCCCAGTTTATTCGCGCTCTTAATGAGGCGGTCTTGAACTACGGGCAGTATGGCGATATCTGTTTCAATGCCAAGGTCACCGCGTGCGACGAGAATACCGTCTGCGGCCTTTGCTATGTCCTTGCGGTTTTTTATGCCTTCATTTGTTTCGATCTTCGCGATCACTGGGATATCGGCGCCTAATTCGTGAAGTTTTCTCTTTAACTTTATTATCCCTTCCGCGGTGCAGGTGAATGAAAGGAAAAGAAAATCGATGTCCGCCTTAACCGCCACTTCGACGAACTCAAGGTCTCTTTTTGAAAGGGTCGGCAGCTCTAATTTGGTATCAGGAAAACTGACACCTTTTCTCGCTTTGAGTATTCCTTTACTTGAGAAAACTATTTCAACATGCTTTTGAGCTTTTTTTGTTACTTTTGCTGAGATCTTTCCATCATCAAAGAGAAGGCGATCTCCTTTTTTCATTGAGCTCAATACCGAAGGGAAATTGAAGTTCTCCCGGGAGAGTTTAAATGTTTGACCTCTTTGAACCGCCAATTCCTTGCCAATATTAAATATACGCACTTTAGGTCCGGGGATGTCGCCGAAAAGCGGTATTAACAAGTCCCATTCTTTCTCCAAGTCCCTGAAATACTTAACCTGCGCCTTCACCTCTGCTGGCTCCATATGAGAAAAATTAAGCCGTATCCCATCGGCGCCGTTCAAAAGGACCTTTTTCAATATTTCCTTGTCGGAAATGCCAGGCCCGTAAGTTACGATAACTTTTGTTCTTTTCATAGCATATTATATCAAAATATTTTCTTCTGACAACAGTCTTTAAAAAGAAAACTTCCCGGAGTAAGGCGAATATTTGAAAAAACGCGGGTTTTTGTGTATAATTAGCGCTATTCAGGAGGCAATGTGAAAGGATATATTTCTCTTCTAATACTGCTTGTTTTTGTTCTTTCTCCTATGTCAGAGGAATGGAAAAATACCGGAAGCATAGGATTTTCATTTACACAGACAGCGGTGAATAAGAATTGGAGCGGTGGTGAAAAATCATCCATTACCTACATTTGGACGCTGAATCATGAGACCATAAGGGATACTGAAAAATTCAATTGGGCCAATAAACTGCAACTTCAATTCGGCCGCTCCGAAGCCCCGAATCCCGATGATCCGAACTTTCAGATCATCACCGAAGCCGCGGATAAGATATCATTTACATCTACCGCAATGTATAAATTCAAGAAATTTTTCAATCCTTTGTTCATGATTACATGTGATTCTCAATTCACAGAAATATTTGATCCCTCCGTTATTACCGAGACAGTAGGTGTCGGCGTGATATGGGCTGATAAGGATAAGTTCCAGCTTTCTTCGAAGCTCGGTGTCGCCTTAAAGCAATTGATCGATGCTGAAGATGACGGCGTTTCCTCAGCGGATGACCCGACAACACTGGAAGAGTTTGAGACATTTATCAGCGAGACCGGTATTCAATGCATTACCGAGCTGACGAAGGTGTTTGCCGATAAGCTCACATTAAAAAGCGAGCTGAAGTACTTTAATACCTTTGCCTTTGATAGGGCATCGATCAAGTGGGATACCACTATAAATATCAATCTCTGGAAGTATGTTGGCTTGTCCTTTAATCTTCAATGGCTTTTTGACCAGCAGGTTGCAGGGATTACCAAGATATTTCCGAAGGATCATCGTTTAATGGAAACGATCTCTCTTTCATTCAGTTACAGTTTATTTTAGGAGAAGTCATGTTAGCAGAAACAACTACAGCCCAAATTGCTCAGACAATTACAGCTGCCGCTCAAGTCGGCGCGGAGCAGATGAATAAGTATGCGCAGATGGGACTTGCCATTGTAAAAAAATATGGACCCGGCCTGATATTCGCCATCATTATTTTCATCGTTGGTACTTGGATAGCCAAGGGGATCAGAAAGGGATTGAGAAAAGTTCTCATGCGGGGCAATATCAATAAGGCATTGTCTAATTTCCTTGTAAATATCATTTACTATATCCTCTACATACTGATCCTTCTCATGGCATTGGGTAAATTGGGTGTGCAGACAACATCATTTGTTGCGATACTCGGCGCTCTGGGTTTTGCGGTCGGCTTTGCACTGAAGGATTCCTTATCCCATTTCGCCGCGGGAGTTATGATACTCTTTTTTAAACCCTTTACATTAGGAGATTATGTGGACGCAGGCGGGTCAGCGGGAACCGTTGATGAGATAGGTATCTTCAATTCCAAATTCAGAACTCCTGACAATAAGATAGTGATAGTTCCAAACGGCTCGATCATTGGAGGAAATATAACAAATTACTCACTCGAAATCACTCGCAGGATCGATATTATTACCGGTATCGCTTACGGGGCCGATCTGAAAAAAGCAAAGGAAGTCCTCGCCAAATTGATGGAGGATGAGCAAAGGGTTCTGAAAGACCCCGCCCCCTTTGTCGGAGTGAATGAACTCGCTGATTCAAGTGTAAATTTCGTGATGAAGATGTGGGTTCAGGGAGCGGATTACTGGGACCTCTTTTATGAAATGCGCGAAAAGATAAAACTTGCTTTTGACGAGAACGGGATAGAGATCCCATTTCCAAATATTACAATACACACGGAGAAATAGATGAAGAAATTACTTTTACTTTTGCTTGCGGTGTTCATTATTGCTCTTCCTGCCTTTGCTGAAGAATCAGAAAAAGCCGTGGAAGAATCGAAATCACAATTGGAAAAAACAATTTCCTCCGATGCGGATGTGAAGGAAGATAAAGAGGAGCAGATCGATGAGCTCCGATTTATCAGCCAATTACCCGCCAAGATGCAGGAATTGCTTGACGAATCCAAGGAAGAAGCAAAGAAGGTGATCGATGAATTGAAAAAGGGCCATCTGAAAGCTCAAGAGACCGTTGCTGTCATGGACACAATAAGAGACAATGACGAGGAAGGGATCTCAAATGAAGGCATGGGAGAATATGTCAGAGAGCAGGTAAGATCGGGCAAGCGCGGAAGAGAATTGTCTGATTCCATCAAGAGGGAAAATTCAAAGAGAAGAGAAGCGAAACAGCAGATGAAGAGAGAGAGAAAGGGAGATAGAAAAGGCGGAAAAGGCAAGGGAAAAAAGTATGATAGTAAAGAAGAAGTGAAGAAAGGATCCGAAGAGGGAATTCAAATGCGAAAAAAAGTATTTCAGATGGAAAAAAGACCCACAGAGGAGACCACTGAAACCGATAAGACGGAAGTCGAAAAGAAAAAAAGACAGATCACTGAAAAGAGGGTATTTGAAATGGAGAAAAAACCTTCAGATTCCAATGGAGGCAACTGATGAAGAAATTACATATTATTATCCTTATTGCGGTAATTGTTATTTTTGCGGCATGCGTTAAGTCTCAGGCCGATAAACCTTCGGAAGAGCTTCTTAAAGCTGTTGAGATCTCTCTTGTCATTGAAACAGATCCTGATAATGCTTTGTCCGCATTGAAAGAACACAGCATGAGCGTTGATGAGTATAAGGACTTGATGATAAAGATCACTGAAGATGCTGAGCTTTCAGAGCAGTATATCGCTTTGAAGGAAAAACAGAGCAATTGAATCTTGAATTCAATAAGAAACACTCACATAATTACTAAAGAGGAGTTGTTATGAAAAAATATCTAACCATTTTTGCGGTTATCTTGTTTGCTGCGTCAGCTTCTGCGGGAAATCTTTCCGCAGGTATTTTTCTGGGTTATCCCAATGCGCTTGTCTTGAGAATGGACATGAGCGAAGCCTCAGCAGTAGATGGGTATATCGGCTGGGACTGGGCCGGTTTGTATCTTGCCGGCGATTTTGTGATCAAAAAGGATCTGGTACTGGAGAATATCACACTTAAATTGTACTATGGCGGCGGAGCATTCCTAACCTTGCATTCAATCAGAACTTGGGAATGGGCCGGTACCTCATATCAATGGGTTTCAGAAAGCACTATACATGTTGGGGTGAGAGCAAAGGTAGGTGTTTCCTATTTTTTACCTGATATGCCCATAGAATTATTTATTGAAATTGGCCCCGGAATCACATTTGTTCCGGGTTTTCACATTACGGGAATCGGTGGAGTCGGAGCACGCTACATCTTTTAATGCTTACGAAATAAATGAGTTATTAGTATTTCATAAATACAGTAGCAATGCTGGATGATAGGTTTGTATGTATGGAGAGAAAAGATAGAGCACTGGAAAAGGAAAATGAAGGACTGGAAGGCGTCATGCAGAGCGAAGCGTGGCATCCAGTTTTTATTCCGTTTTAGTCTTTTTCCCCACTTCACACTTCATACTGCATTTTTCATTGACTTTGTATTGTAAAAGTAATACAATACTACGCTAATGATTATGAAAAATTTTATAACCAGGAGGTTAGCATGAAGAAATTATTTTCTTTTGTTGCAATCATGTTATTGGGGACAGTTGTCTTCGCCGGTTCCAGCGCTGGTACAGCCGCTGCCACCTTCTTGAAGATCGAACTGGGCGCGAAGCCCAGCGCTCTTGGCGATGCCTTTATCGGGCTTGCTGACGATTTTAACGCAATTCGTTTGAATCCTTCAGGACTTGCTTTTATGGACCAGGGCACGGTTGCCTTTTCCCATATGAACTGGATCGCGGATACACAGATCACTTCCGCTTCAGCCGTTTACAGTATGGAGGGCATAGGTACCTTCGGCTTCACATGGCTAAGCCTTGGATACGGAGATATTCCCCGAACGGATGAGACCGGGCTTGAGGACGGCACCTTTACCGCTTCCGACTCGATGTTCGCTCTTGCATACGGCCGTGAGATAAACGAGGTCTTCGGAATCGGCGCGGTCATGAAATATATCAGCTCCACAATAGACAGTTATTCAGCCGGTACGGTCGCCATTGATGTAGGCGGACTGTATAAGGTACAGGTCGCTGACAGGCCTCTGGGTATCGGACTTTCCATCAGAAATGTCGGTGGACAGATGACCTATGAGAGCGAAGGCGATCCCATTCCTATGTATTTCGGCGCGGGCGTCAGCTACGGTGTCATGGTTTCCGATACCAATAATGTTATCGTACTCCTTGACCTCGGCAAATCCACAGACACCGATCTCAAGTTCAATATAGGCGCGGAATATTCCTTCAAGGATTACCTTGCCATTAGATTGGGCTATAAGGGCGGCGACTATGATGTTGAAGGATTCTCAGGCGGCCTTGGCGCCGGCTACACACTCGAGAACGGAATGAAGCTGAATCTTGATTATGCTTACGGTTCCACGATCGAGGCCTTTGACAATGTACATAGAATATCCTTCGCGTTCAGTTTCTGATATTTAGGATAGTTCTATGAAAAAACTTATTATTTTTCTTTTATTGGCCCTTGCACCTCTAGTATTCGGTGATATTGCCGAGGATTTTGATGCATGGACCCCGGCAGATACAGGTTATGCTGGAATCGCTACATATAATCATGCCGGTGTCGGTATCTGGGTTACGAGTGACGCTCTCGTAGGCACTTCAAATCCTCGTTCGGGAACTAATTGTATTAGATTCAATGATGACCAGACACCCCCTGATGAGTACCTTGAATTTCAGGGACTTGATGGTAACGGAAAGGATGGTGGAGTAGGAACCATTACTTTTTGGCATCGAACATGGGATGGTGATGGCAGTGTTATCGAATTTAAAATTCAGAAAAATGTAAATGATGGCGGTTGGGAAGATGTTGGTTCATCAGTTGTTGTTGACCCTAACAATACCACTTATGTTCAATTTACACGAGATGTTAATGATCCAAGTGACAATATAAAGCTTAGGGTTACTGCGGTTCAAGATTATGAGCGGCTTCTAATAGATGATTTTTCCATAACCGATTATGCTGGAGCTTCCAGCTGCAACGAAAGTGATGTCACAGCACCGGACTGGACGGTTACAACTGTTTCAAATATTACTTATACCGATTCGACATTCAGCACCATAGACCTTTCCTGGGACGCTGCTACGGATTCGGATCAGGATACCGATCCGGTGACCTACAATCTGTACAGGGATACATCGACCATTTCCGATACATCCACTGCTACCGAAGTGACCACAGGACTTGTCGCTACAGCATATTCAGACAGCGGACTTATCGCTGATACTCAGTATTTCTATAAAGTAGTCGCGAAAAACTGTGTACCTCTGACCCGTCTGGCATCGGATGAACTGGATGTCACCACTCCTTCGGTCACAGCTGATACTATCTACAGTATTCAATACAATGCCTCCGGGGATACTTCCCCTAAAATTGGGCAAGAAGTTACCATTCAGGGTGTTGTTACCGCCGCGAAGGTAAGTTCACGCTATGTCGTTTCCGACGCTGACGGTGTCTGGGACGGAATACTGGTCTATGACAGCAGCAACAATCCGGATGTAGGCGACAATGTCACCGTTACTGGAACTGTCGATGAATACTTTGGCCTTACCGAGATCGTATCTGTTACTTCGTTCACTGTAAATTCTTCAGGAAATTCTTACAATCCCACTACTGTTACAGTTGAGGATATTGGAGGCAGCGCTGAATGGGGAGTTACATATAATGCAAATACGGAACAGTATGAGGGTGTTCTTGTCACTCTTTATGATGTGGAGGTCAGTTCACCTCTTAGTGAACATGGATACTGGAGGATCAAGGATCAGGGCGGAACAATGGAGCTTTCTTGTGATGATACATTTTATCTGGCCGATATTCCAAACGGTCAGACGATAAGTCAGATCACAGGAGTATTACTTTATACTTATGATTATTACCGTTTATGTCCGAGAAGCGCTTCCGATATTAATACCGCTGCCGCCGGTTCTTGTAATGATAGTGATGTTACAGCACCGGATTGGGCGGTTTCAGGAGTTTCAAATATTACATTTACCAATTCGACCGCTACCTCTGTCGCGCTTTCCTGGGATGCCGCTACGGATTCCGATCAGGATACAGAGCCGGTCAAATACGATGTTTACAGACATACCGCTACTATCGCGGATACCTCAGCGGCGACTTTGATCTCGTCCGAACAGATAGCAACTACATGTAGCAGCACCGGTTTGACCGCAGAGACACAGTATTTTTACAAGGTCGTTGCGAGAAACTGTGTGCCACTGACGCAGCTTGCTTCCGACGAATTGGATATTACCACTCCCGCAGCGGTAGTTGTGGATGGGATATATGCGGTACAATTCAATAATTCCGTTGCCGGTTCCGGCGATGATTGTTATTCTTCACCGGATGACGGTAATGTTGTAACACTCACCGGAGTTGTTATGACGGACGGATTTGACAAATACTTTATTGCTGACGATGTCGGAGCATGGAACGGTATTTATGTATATGACTATACCAATAAGCCTGCATTGGGTGATGAAATAACCATTACGGGAACCGTAGATGAATATTACGGCCTTACCGAGATAGTTGATGTTACCTCATATACTAATAACGGCGCTTCAACAGTTTATGATTCGGCCACGGTTACCGTCGAGGCGATCGGCGGCGCGGGCGGTGAAGTTGCGTGTAATGCGACCACCGAGGCCTATGAAGGCGTTCTGGTCACATTTTACGATGTTGTTGTTTCTTCCGCCACCGGTAATCATGGTTATTGGAGGATCAAGGATGCCGCGGGTACCAAAGAGATCGAAGTTGATGACATGATCTATCATGCGGACATGCCTCTTGGACAGGCCCTTGACCAGCTCACCGGCTTCGTTTCGTATAGTTTCGATATTTACACAATTAATCCCCGCTCCGCGGACGATATAGTCCTTGGTTGCGAAGGCACTGATGTTACTGCACCCGATTGGGCAGTTTCAGGTGTTTCTAATATTGCCGCTACCGATCCCGGGACAGGCGCACGCCTGGATATTGACTGGGATGCCGCCACAGATGCGGAGAATGTTGCTGTTACATATGACCTTTACAGCAGCACTACATCTCCCGTTAACATTATTGTAGGTAATCTGATCGCTTCCGATCTTACTTCTACGAGTTATATGAATACCGGTTTGACTACCGGCACAACATACTATTACAAGGTATTGGCAAAGAACTGTGTGCCGCTTGCTACAACCTCTTCCGATGAGGCGACCGGAGTACCTACATTTGATCTCACTTTTACAGATATCTGTGATGTACAGGCATTCAATGCTTCGGATCCTAACTCTCCCGCGTATTCGTTGGAGAATGGCAATTCCGTATGGATAAAAGGTATTGCCACGGTCGATCAGGGTGTGTTCGGACTTTCCGGAACATCTATCTATGTCCAAGCTGAAGGTGGCTGCGGAGTGAATGTATTCTCATACGAAGTAATGAGTATCAGTGAAGGTGATACGGTTATCTGTCAGGGTGTAGTCGAAGAGTACAGAGGTACCACTGAAGTCAAGGTATCCGATACGACTACCTTCACGATCACGCCTTCAGGAGCCACGATCACCCCCGAAGCCATTAATACCACACTGGAAGAGAACTGGCAGGATATCGAAGCCAAGGAAGGCCAGCTGGTTACATTCACTGGTGTGGTCAGTTATATTGATAAGACATCCAACAGGAACAAGTTGGGTGTCCAAGATGCCACAGAGACCGATTCCTATGGGATAACGGTTTTCTGGTATGACGGTACAGGTGATATTACCTGGGATGCCGTGGCTGATTTCACTCTCGGAGAAACAGTAACGGTAGTTGGTATTGTCGGCCAGATGGATTATGATTCGCCCTTTACCAGCTATTATCAGATACTGGTCAGAAAGCAGGCTGATATTGAGAAGGTGACCAATCTCAAGATCTCCGGCAATGCCTATTCGCATGTAACCTCCTGGGGTCAGGACGATCCGGTTGCGGGCTTATCTATGTCGCTCTTTAAAAATAATGAATACATAGAGTTATTGGATTCAGCAAACAGGGTCATGACCGTTGTCACAGACGGTTCGGGATACTTTGAATTCCAGGGAGGCCTTGAGGAGGGAGTGACATATATCGTCTTCCCCGAAGCCGAAGATGATGATCTGTCACCTGCAGTTGCCCATTGGATAGACGGTGTTATTACAGATGCCTATTATCCTGTGATATCGGATCTTTCTGCCGATGTTACGGATGTTGTCGTGGATATGGTCGATTATGTGGATATTCTAACCGCAGATGATACCGTATTTGACGGACCTGTCACATTGGAGTGGAATCTCTACACAGGCAACGGCCTTACCGACAATTGGGTCGCGGGCAATCCTACAGGGATAAACGGGATCACATATGTGATCACAATTTACGAACTTGACGGCTCCGGCAATATGAAACCGGCACCGTATGTTTATCAAGGTCTGGGCGTTAATGCTACATCGTATCATAACTCACTGCCTACCGGCGATTACAAATATTATGTATTCTCCGATGCATACGATTATGGCGGAAATACCATTCCCTTCGCCATGACAGATATCGCGCATCCTTTCAGCGTTGATTTTACACCGCCTGAACTGCTTACCATAACTGTAGTTGACAATCATACTTTGGATGTTGACTTCAGCGAAGAAGTGACAATTGCCACGGCTCAAACACTGGCTAATTATGTTGTAACAGCGGGAGATATTAATCCTACTGTTGCTTCAAGAACCGATACAGATACAGTTCGGCTCACCTTTGCTTCGGATTTCGCTCAGGATATTTATACTCTTACAATAGAGGGTGTGGAAGATGTTGACGGCAATGCTATTGAGCTCAGCAATGAGAACGATGGAGAATTCACCATCACGGTAGGAAGTCCTCCTGAGCTGACAGCAGTTGATGTGGTTAATACCGCTACACTTACCGTTACTTTCAGCGAAGAAGTGACACTTGCTTCCTCTCAGACTTTGGGTAATTATGTTGTGACCGCGGGAGATATTTCACCTGCATCCGCAACGAGGATCACGACCAATACCGTAACACTGGTATTTGCTGCTCCCTTTGCCCAAGGGCTTTATCTGCTCACCGTGGAAGGTGTTGAAGATACAGAAGCGAATGCGGTTGAATTGAGTGGCAAGAATGCGCTTAACTTCTCTATCAGCGTGGGAACTCCGCCGGAGCTTACCGATACCGTTGTTACCGACAACAGTACTCTTACACTGACCTTCAGCGAAGAGGTTACGCAGGCAACGGCTGAAACAGAGGCGAATTATGTTGTGACCCCCGGAGATATTCTTCCGGCGACTGCGACCAGGACCTCGGCGACTACCGTACAGCTTGATTTCGCCTCACTCTTTGCACCGGATAATTATGTGATCACGGTCGAAGGTGTTGAGGATACTGATGGAAACGGTGTTGAATTCAGCGGAGTTAATACGGACACATTCGCGATCGTAGCCGTGAACCCTCCCGGAATATCATCGATCGATGTAGTCAGCAATACTGTACTGGATGTGACCTTTACGGAAGAGATAACACAGGCCACAGGAGAACTTGAGGGAAATTATCTGGTTACTCCCGGAGATCTGGTCCCCTCTACCGCAATCAGGACATCCGCTACTGTTGTGCGCTTGACATTCGCATCCGAGCTGGCTGAAGGCGCTTATACTCTGACCACTTCCGGTATAGAAGATACAGAAGGATACTTGATCGATTGGGGAACGCAGGCCAGCGCAGGATTTGATATATCTGCAGGGACTGCTGACGCCATGGTACTCTATCCTAATCCTGTTACCACAGATGTAGTGAATTTCGCTAATGTCGCGGACGGCGGAAAGATCACAATTTATAGTGTTTCAGGCTCCATAATGGAAGAGATCGAGATCGTTGCTTCTACTCTCTACTCCCTGGATGTACTGGAATATGCTTCCGGTATATACTTCTATGTATATGAGATCGACGGAGACACCGCTATCGGAAAATTTGCTATCGTAAGATAGTTTTCAAAATAATCGGGGAGGGCATCTGTGCTCTCCCCGTACAAGAGGATCGGCGCACAAATGACAAGAGCACAAGTGCACACGATTCGCAGAGGCTAGAGGTTGGAGGTTGGGGCAGATGGTAATAGAGAAATTGGTCTTTGATTTCTTCACATCAAAGATTACATATCATACGTCACACGACAATACAATTGACAATTATAGGATAGAATACAAAGAGCTTTTCGCTTCAACCTTGAACTTTTGAACACTCTTTCTCAAGTGACACGTGATACTTCACACGTATAAGGTGATGGATCTTTCGTTACACTCAAGATGACAGAATACAGTGAATAGTGAATAATAGAGAGGGGACAAGACAGATGTACCCCTGTCATTCTGAAGGAGTTTGCGACCGAAGAATCCATCTGGTATTTGTTTCTTGTGTTTTCCCCTACTATTCATTATTCATTGTTCACTGTTCATTATACTTAAGCCTATCATCCTATCATCTTATCACTCTGCATAATTGTCCATTGTCCATTTCTCTACAGGCCTCCTGCCTGCTGAGCTCGCTCAGCATCTTGCCAGGTTCCTTCTATCGCCAATATTATCCGAAAAATTTGACTAAATCCGAAAAATACATTAGAGTTAGGTATAGTTATGATTTCATACTGTGGGGATTCACCCTGCTAAAAGGAGGTTGTATGAAAGGTTTTTTGAAATTGTTTGTTGTCGTACTCATCTTGGGTCTGATTATCCCGGCATCTGCCGAGAATCTAAAGTTTAAGGTTAATTTGAATGGCGGATGCGCGCTTGTCTCTAATTCGGATTTCAATGACATGATCAATTCTAAGGAAGTTACTACCCAAGCAGCTGGCGAATTGTTTTATGAGAACGTAGAAGTGACCTCAGAAGAGGTCAAATTGCTCCCAGCTGCAAATCTTGAGTTTTCGATCCAGATGTCCAGCTTCGTTGCCGGATTAAAGATCGGAATGCCCGGTACGGTCACATCAGTATTTACTGTGGATATGAAAGATACCCTAGCGCTGCCGATACCAGATACTTATTTGGAAATGGATCTGAAGAACTGGGCTTTCCCCTTCGGTTTAAATCTTTACTATGTATTGCCTTTGGGTGAAAAGATGAATCTTTATATCGGCCCCGGTTTTGAATACTACATGAGTAAAATTACAAATGAAGAAGCAGTGTCAACAGCCGGCGGCACAGATGTGCCTCTGGAAGATCCTGAAATATTCAACGGCTCGGGTATAGCGGGCGTGTTGAATATAAAGGGCGAATATGCCATAAACGATATGTTTTCGGTTTATCTTGGCGTGATAGGAAGAATGGGCGCGATATCCGGTTATGCAGGCGAGGGCGACATGGACGGCAAAACGCTTATTTCCTTCGATTGGGCGGATGAGCATTTCTGGGAGGCCCTGACACCCGCAGAAAAAGACGCAATGGCCGCTGATACTGATTATACGAACATTGAAGAAGCTCAGATCGTAATGACCGGTATTGAATTCTTCTTCGGCATTTCGATCAATTTCGATATGTAAATAACTGACCGATAATCGTAGGGGCGAACCTCTGTGTTCGCCCTTACTTGCCATCGTTTGCCTGCGGAGAACGATGTGCATGGTTGTTCAAAAGTTGAAAGGTTCAAAAGTTCAACGTTGAAAAAACAAATAATTGTAGGGACAGGGCTTGATCTGTCCAGTATCCTTACATGATGCTGTGAACTGTCCTCCCTTGCGAGTCATCCTGAGCTTTTCCGCGAAGGATCCATCTTTCTCTACCTACAAACCTATCACCTTCTCACCCTATTAACTTGTGCCTTGTTCTACTGGGCCCACTCTTGTACTTACTATTTATTGTATTTTGTCGAGGTTTATTTGCCCTATATTGATGCTGCCGGGGCATTCGAAGTATCCATCTCTCTTGTGCTCTATATCAATGTTCGTATGTTCGTATATACGAACATACGAACATACCCATTGGAGTTCTTGATACTAAAAATAAACTCAAAATGCAACAAAAACAACCTCCGTCCCTATTTTGGTTGACGAAATATCAGGCGAAAGGGACAGGAAATACGAGAAAGAGGGGAAAAGAAAATTCCAGATGGATAATCCATCCGGATTCCCTGTCATTCTGGAGTTTACCCAGCACTTTTATCACAATGTGCTGTGGGGGCATAAGCGACTGAAGAATCCATATTTCTCTACCGATCACATCATCATCTTATCACTCTGCCTAATTGTCAATTGTCCATTTCTCTATAGGCCTCTCCCTCGTTGGATTTAGTAATTTTCAGGAAGTACTTCGTAATACGCCTGAGGATGATCGCAGGCCGGGCACATCTCGGGTGCTTCATTGCCCAAATGAACATAGCCGCAATTGAGGCAATGCCATTTGACCTTATCTTTTTTTCTGAATACGGTGCCTTCTCTGATATTTTTTACCAATGAGCGATATCTCTTTTCATGCTCTTCTTCGACCTCTGAGATCTCTTTAAATTTAAAAGCTATTTCTGGGAATCCCTCGCGTCTAGCGGTATCTTCGAATTCCTTGTAAATAATATCCCATTCCTCATGCTCCCCATTCGCTGCCCCTTCAAGATTCTCTTCTGTGGTGCCTATCCTGCCGGCAGGATATGTGGCCTGTATCTCCAGATCTCCGCCTTCTAAGAATTTGAAGAAGACCTTCGCATGTTCCTTCTCATTCTCTGCTGTTTCCAGAAAGACCCTCTGGATCTGGACATAGCCCTCTTTCTTTGCCGCGGATGCAAAGAAGGTATATCTGTTTCTTGCTTGAGATTCACCCGCAAATGATTTCAGCAGGTTCTTTTCAGTTTCACTTCCTTTTATCGATTTCATAATTACCTCCGATGTGATATTTTACAGGAAAAAATGACTTAATTCAATTTTAGCGGTGCCAGGTTGACATTTTGACACTTTAAGGAAGATGCGGCCCGGCCGGTTGCTAAGTTGATAGGTTTCTAGGTAGAGAAAGATGGATCCTTCGGCGCTGCCTCAGGATGACATGCAAGGATGAAAGAAAGATGGGGATGGATTCTTCAATCACCACAGCTCAATCAGAATGACATCAAAAGATGTGTGGAGATCGTTCCCATGTAATTCTATACCCATTCTCCCTCCACCCACCCTAATTCTCCAGGGACGGAGGTGGTGAATTTTTCAACCCACTTATTTGTCTGGATTGGATGTATGAAGTTAAAATATTCAACCTTCCGTCCCGTAGGCTGATAGCTCCGGCGTTCTATATTATTTACAGATGATTTTAATGGAGGTAACGAAATATTGATTTTTCGGCTACGGATGTGTTTCTTTTTCTCTTACACACTTGTGCACATGTGCACTTGTAACTTGTGCTCTGCAAAGCTTAACTTTTGAACACTCTACTACTATTATTAAAGCCCCTTGAGCGCGGCAATGATGCCGATAAAGATAATGGCGGCAAGAGCACCTGAAAATACGATCTTCTTTTCTGAGATCTCGCCCCGCTTCACCCTACCTTCTTTAAAAAACTGGGGTTTTTCCAATCCCTGCATACGCCCTTCCAAGAGAAGCACTTTTTGGGGAAACGCAGGTGATCCAGCCGCTTTCCACGCGGAGAGCAGTAGAGCTGAGGTCTTTATCTGTGATCTGGATATCCTTTGAGCGGTCATTTCGCCGGTGTCCTCCCACAAAGCCTCGAAGTACGCGTGGTCGTAGCTGCCATCGCTTTCTTCTCTTGCGGCTCGGTCTGAGATCAGTATTTCGGGGACGAATGTCAATGACTCCTCTATAATGTCAATAACAAAATTCTTAATTTCGGAGGGCTGCGGTATTTTATCCAGTGAAATACCCTTGATATCTTCAGGTACCCAAAAGAGGTCGATCATATCGATTTCATATCGCGCGTGTATGCCCTTATTTCCGGTGAGTTGCCCGTCATAATTCTTTGTCGTGTGAAATGGCTGATGTATATCCTGAATATAGTGGCTCAATGCCGACATATAAACCAAAGCTGAGGAGAAATCCTGATTTTCAAAGGCATCAACGAGCAGTTTATAATATTCCTCGATCGCCCAGATCACCGTCCCGTTCTTTTTCATAAAATCAGATCCATAATAGCGAAACACCTTTTCAAAGGGATTATTGAGATCGATCAGATCCTTCTCTGCGTAAAAATCATAATCACAATAATGATTAGGAGACTCATTGCTATCGTAGAACTTCCACTTATCAGGCAGGGAACCGTTATCGGCGATATATTTCATGTAGTTCTCAAAATTACTGCCGAAATGTGGGAGTAGGATTCTGCACGCATTCCATGTCGCTCCATGATGAACACGGTGTCCCCAGGAAAAGAGATTGGGGGAGAAGAGTAAAGTGAGAAGCAGTAGAGCTGCTATCTTCTTGTTCATAGAGATTATTGTATATCAAAACCGTGAAAAAGTCCACTTTTATTTTTGAATCACTTATGTTAGAATACAATAGTTGGATAATTATAGCCGCGTCATCATCAATCTGCCGTCATGGAATACTTTACCCTTTTTTTCGTATTATTCTATGTCAGCATGTATTTTTAGTGTACTGTTTCATAAATACGATGACAGTCGTTCACGAGTGAACGAGGTACGAGGCATTAAGAAGTGTGAAGTGTAAAGGGAGATAATATAATGAAGAAATGGAAAACAAAGCAATATCCACACCCGTCTCTCTTTCATTATTCATCCTTCATTCTCTCTTGTCTGTTGTTCCACTGGGTCCACTGGTTCACTGGGTCCACTGCGAAGCGTGTTCCTTGTGCTCTTGTCCCTTGTGCATTGCGTAGCATGTTCCACTTGTCCCTGGGCCGCTGGGTCCACTGGGTCACTGCGAAGTGCCATTGTTATCGTATTTATGAAGTAGTGCACTTTAGGAGAAGTGAATGAAAATATTGATATTGGGCGGAACAGTATTCTTGGGAAAACATATAGCGCAGATCGCTCTTGAAAGGGGCCATGAGATATCATTTTTCAATCGGGGGATTTCAAATCCCGAACTGTTTCAAGACCAAATCCATTACAAAGGTGATCGTATAAAGGGCGATTATGACTCGATACGCGGAAGCTCATGGGATATTGTTATTGATCCTTCGGGTTACTTCCCGCGTCAGATCAAGGAAGCAGCGGATGCCGTAGACAGCGCATCTCTTTATGTCTATATTTCTTCTGTATCCGTATATCCCGACCTTTCAGCGGATGCGGTAGATGAAGCATCTGAGCTGATCTCATTACCTGATACAAAGACCGAGAAGATCACCGGAGAGACCTACGGGGGGTTGAAAGCTCTCTGTGAAAAAGAGGTGCAGCGGTGTTTTTCTGAAAATTTCCTAAATATCCGTCCCGGCTTGATAGTAGGGTCGGACGACCCGTCAAACCGTTTCACCTATTGGCCCATGAGGTTGAATAAGGGCGGCGAAGTGCTTCTTCCCGGCGACCCCGCAAGGCAGATACAATTCATTGATGTCAGAGATCTTGCCGCATGGACAGTATCTTCTGCTGAAAAAGGGCTCACAGGCACTTTCAATGCCACCGGCCCGGCGGAAGCTCTTTCAATGGCGGATTTCATTGAACAGTCGGCAAATGCGATATCCGCTGAGTATTCAGGCACTTGGATCCCAGATAAATTCCTTTTAGACGCAGAGCTGGGTCCGTATGTGGAAATGCCGTTGTGGATCCCAGATTTTAACGACACCGTAAATATTAAGAAAGCATTGGATGCGGGGTTGACATTCACCGAGTTGGAAACAACCGTGCGTGATACATTGGAGTGGGCGCTTTCTTCAACAACGGGGAAGAAATATTCGGCGGGATTAGATGCCGTGAAAGAGAAAAAGATCATCAAAAAATATAATACTAGTGTACAGTTTCATAAAGACGGTAACAATGGCTGATGCTATTTTGTTTCGTATTCCAGGCGTGAGGAGAATAAGATTGTTCAAAAGTTCAAAGGTTCTAAATGCAAATAAGATTCACATCCGTAGCCGAAAAACAGATATTTCGTTCTTGTCATTAGAATCGCCTGTAAAAAACATAGCATGCCGGAGCGAAGGAGGATATGGGACATGTCGTACGCCACAGGCGTTCGTCTGTCCCGATGCAGAAGTTCCAAGCAAAGAGTTGACAGGAAGCGAAGCGTGTAAATTCTTTGCTCCGAAAAAGAACTTCAGCCCGGAGGGAATGTCATCTTTGGTCAATTTTTTCCTCTCTCTTCGCTTACGGACCACTAAGGGTACGCCGCACTCATTGTTCGTTGGAATTGACTCAAATCTAAGCATTCCATTGTCATCGTATTTATGAAACAGCACACTACGGAGATAATTAATATGAGAAAATATGTGCCGTTAATTGCCCTTGTTCTGCTTATTGCGATTTTTGGCTGTACCCGTCCGCTTGACAATGTGATATTGCGCGGCGAGAGAAAGATCGAGGGTTATAAGGATCCGCCTCCAGAGATCTCGCAATTGATCAATTCTGTAAAAAGCCCGTATCTGATCTTTGATAAAAAGGGCGAAAAGATCCTACTGATCGACCGTCCGGAATATCCCTCAATAAGGTCCCTTGATGTAGAGCAACTGGGATTGGCGGGCATCCGGCTGGATCCGGATAATTACGGCCCGAGTAGGCCCTGGACCTTTGACGGACTTCGCCTGATGGATGTTGTATCCGGAAATACGATCACAATAAGCGGATTAGGGGAAAATGCCAGATGCAGGACCTTTAAATGGTCTCCTGATTCAAGGTGGATCGCGTTTTTAGTTTACGAGGAGAAAGAGATACAGCTCTGGGTAGCGGACTCAAAGACCGGTGCGGCAAGGTCCGTGGGTAATAATGTCAATGCGGTGTATTGGGGCGACTCATTCGGATGGTCATCGGATTCGCTTTCGATCTTTTATAAACAGAGCATTCCCGAGCTGCTAAAAGGTGTTTGCGAGCCCATTTCTCCTATGGTGAAGGAAAGCACCGGTGAAGGCGCGGCACAGATAACCTATAAGGATCTTATGAAGAATGAAACAGATGTGAAGTTATTTAAGGCTTATACTACGGTTCAACTTGTTAAAGCTGATCTCGGCGGAAAGAATGTGAAGATAGGCGATCCCCGGATAATAATATATCTTGATATTTCTCCCGATGGCAAGTATCTCCTGATCGAATCTACGCACGAACCCTTTTCTTACACTGTTCCCGCATACCGCTTCCCTCGGAGAGTGGAGGTATGGGACATCAACGGAAAGGAACTTGTAGAGCTTGCAGATCTTCCTTTGATGGAGAATATCCCCACAATGTGGGAAACTGCTGAGCCGGGCATGCGTAAACTGCACTGGCGTTCGGATGTGCCGAGCACATTGTTTTACGCGATCGCCCAGGATGAGGGCGATCCCAGAAAGGATGTGCCATTTCGCGATAAGGGCTATCTGCTTTCCGCACCGTTCACGGAAGAGGGGAAGGAGATATTTACAACAGAATATAGATTCAAAAGCATTGAATGGGGTAGGGACGACCTTGCCGTTGTCCATGAGAGATGGCATCCGAAAAGAATAAAAAGAATCTTTTTTATTGATCCTTCTTCCCCGGGAGAAATGAAAGAGGTGTTTTCATTGAACTCTGAGGATGTATATAAGGACCCGGGGGGATTTCTCACGACCGAAACAGATTCCGGCCATTTTGTATTGAGGTTTTCCCCCGAGGGTGACGGTCTGTATCTGAAGGGCAAAGGCGCCTCGCCCGATGGAGCGCACCCTTTTCTCGATAAATTAAATATTTCTTCCCTGGAAACGGAAAGGTTATTCGAATCGGCTGCTGATGTTTATGAGTATGTGGTGAAGATGAATTATCCAAGCGCAGGACAAATTGTCACAAGGAGAGAGAGCGGTGATCAATTTCCCAATTATCTGATCAGGGAGCTTGGCGGCGATAAAGAAAGTAAGATAACGGATTTTCCTCATCCTTATCCTCATATGAAGGATCTGAAGGGTAAATTTATTACCTATAAGAGGAAGGATGGAGTTCAACTCTCGGCTAAATTGTTCCTGCCTCCTGATTATAAGAAAGAAGACGGCCCACTGCCTGTAATAATGTGGGTGTATCCCAAGGAATTCAAGAGCGCGCGAACCGCCAGTCAGAGAAAGGGTTCGTCACATAGGTTCACCAATTTGGAATGGTGGTCGCAGGCGATCTGGGTTACAAGAGGATATGCAGTATTTGACGGCCCTACCATGCCTATTATCGGTGAAGGGGATACTGAACCCAATGATACTTATTTGAAACAATTGATAATGAGCGCTGAAGCCGCGATCGATAAGTTAAAGCAATTGGGTATTTCAGACGGTAAAAGAATTGCCATCGGCGGTCATTCCTACGGCGCTTTTACTGCCGCCAATCTTGTAGCGCACACCGACCTTTTCTCGACTGCGGTATGCAGGACAGGCGCGTATAACAGGAGCCTTACGCCCTACGGCTTTCAATCGGAACGCCGGACTTTCTGGGAGGCGCAGGAAACCTATATTAAGATGTCTCCCTTTATGAATACCGATAAGATAAAGGAGCCGGTCTTATTGATTCACGGAGCGAACGATTCCAATCCCGGAACATATCCGATACAGAGCGAGCGATTCTACGATGCGCTGAAAGCTCATGGGGTAACTGTGAAATTGGTAATGCTTCCATTTGAAGATCACTCGTATAAGGCCAAAGAATCGGTGATGCATGTCCTCTGGGAAACCGATCAATGGTTTGAAAAATATGTTAAGAACGCAGGAGAATAAGATGAAATTATTATTAGCGCTACTTTTGCTTACAGTACTTTTTGCCGGATGTGCCCCAGGTCCGAATTTTGTGGAAAAATTACCCGGAGAAAAGGCAGGTTTCTGGAAAGGGATTTGGCATGGATTGATCTCACCGATCACATTCATAATTTCCCTTTTTACCCGTGAGGTCAGATTTTATGAGATCCATAACAATGGGAATTGGTACAATTTCGGCTTTGTCCTCGGTGCCGGTCTTTTCCTCAGCGGTGGTATTTTAGGCAGAAAAAAAGTTAAAGGTAAATGCTGCTGACACCGAAAGCAATTGACAATTATGAGAGAAAAAGGGAGTGAGATTCAAAGATGTGTGGAGAATGTTATCGTGTGATTCTATACCCATTCTCCCTCCACCCACCCTTAATATCCAGGGACGGAGGTGGTGAATTTTTCAACCCACTTGTTTGATTAAATTGGATGTATTAAGTTAAAATATTCAACCTGCCGTCCCGTAGGCTGATAGCTCCGGCGTTCTATTATTATTGACGGAATGTTCTAATGTAACAAGCGAAACAACGATTTTCCGGTTACGGGTGTGGATATTGTTTTCGTTTTCACGTCGTACCTCGTACTTCGTACTTCGTACCTCCGTGTGTTGCATATAGAGTGAAAATATTATACAATTATTGAAAGGTGCTATTATGAGAAGAATTTCGATACTGTTTCTTGCGATTTTGGCTTCCGTTTCCGTGCTAGCCGGTGGTTTTACCGGCCGCCCGATTTTCGTAGATATCCCCGGCGGTGAAAATTTCGTGGATAGAGAGATGATGGTCAACTGGGATTTCACTCTCGGCTCAACCAACTCACCTTTAAATGAAATACCCGAGCATGATATCTATTTCAACCCCAATTTCAGGTTTTCATTTTCTCCTGTCCCTTTCCTCCAGGTCTCGATATTTGTGAATAACTTCAAGCCTTTCGCGTCGGGAGCTAATATCGATTTCCACATCCTTGAAGAGGAGGGTAAGTATCAGCCCGCCCTGTTTACAGGCATGCAGAATATCTCCTGGCAGAAATATATTTCTACCGAGGGAGACGCTGTGGAATACGATCATCTGACATATCAGGAACTTGACGTTGACGGCTTTATTACCAATGACAAATTGTATAATGCCAATTCCTTTTATCTCGCGGCATCAAAACATTTCGGGCCGTTCCTTCTCAATGCGGGCCTCGGCGCCGGCCGTTTTGTGGGTTTTGCCACTTGGTCGAAGAGGGTGAGTATTCAAAATGTTATTTCACTTTTCGGCGGGATAGCGTATACCTTGGATCTCAAGGGCACAATAATAACCGCTTCCGCTGAACAGGACGGTAGAGATTTTAATATGGCGGTGAACGCTTCCTTTGATCCGGGACCTTTTTTAATGACGGTTTCACTGGGAGGCCAGAAATTGGAGCATTGGTTCCAGGATGCCGGTTTCCAGCCAAAATTCTTTATGGGAGTCACAATAATCTTTAAGTGAGTCCTTTAAAACGACTGTTCTCATTTACCAGAAGGTATTGGTATAAATATGTCTTGGGACTGTTCGTTCTCTTTTTTACCGATCTCTTCATGCTTTTTACGCCGAAATTCACCGGTTTTGCCATTGACGGCATAAGAAGTTTGATGGCGGGCGGGCATGTTTCCGCCAATATATTCACAGAGCGCTCCTTCCTCTTTCCCTACAATGAAATGGTAGAGAATCTGGCTAATCGCCTCGTATCTTCCGGATTGATATATTTTCTTCTTTTCGCCGCAGGTGTAATTTTGTTCGTCAACATACTTTCCAATCTTTTCAGGGTCTTCTGGCGTTTATTTATAATGAAGACCTCTTACAGGGTGGATTACGATATTCGGGATGTTTATTACAAAAAACTGCTTTCCCTGCCCATGGAATTTTATTCGAGATATTCCACCGGGGAGCTAATGTCCCGCGCCACAAGTGATCTTCACGCGGTAAGAATGACCGCCGGGCCGGGTATACTTGCGATGTTCGACCCGCTTTTTATGGGAGCGCTGGCGATCATCAATATGATATCGATCAATCCGAAGTTAACCCTTCTTTCATTGATCCCGCTCCCATTGATAGCTGTACTCGTATTTATTTTCGAGAGGATCATCTTCAAGTATTTCAAAGAGGTGCAGCAGAAATTTTCCTCTCTGACCAATTATTCGCAGAACTCTTTCAATGGGATCAAGATCATTAAAAGTTATACAAAAGAAGTTGAGATGGCGGACAGTTTCGATGAATTTTCCTCTTCATACCGTTCCAGTTTCCTGAAACTGGTCCGGGTCGAGGGCCTTTTCCATCCGATGATCATCTTATTTTCCTCGCTGTCTCTGATAGTTATATTGTACTTTGGCGGCAAACTCGTTATCGATGGCATCATTACGATCGGAAATTTTTATGCCTTTCAGATGTATTTGATGGCGCTTATCTGGCCCATGGTGGCGATCGGCTGGGTCATCACTCTATGGGCGCGCGGTATGGCATCAATGTTCAGGATCAACGAAGTACTGGAAAGTGAGAATACATTGATCTGCGGAAAGGACAGCATCGACAAGATCAATAAGATCGAATTCAAGAATGTCTGGTTTAAATACCCCAAATCCAAGAGTTGGATACTGGAAGATATCTCCTTTTCGTTCAAAAGCGGCGAGAAGATCGCTTTCGTCGGGAAGATCGGCACGGGTAAATCCACGATCACCGAGCTATTATTGAGATTCTATGACCCCCAAAAGGGCGAAATAATCATTAATGACAAGCCCATTAAGGAGTTCTCTTTGGAAACTTTGAGATCTTCCATCGGATATATACCACAGGACAGCTTTCTTTTTTCAGAGTCGCTCAAGGATAATCTTGCCCTCTCTTTTGACAAAGATGATAATTTGATGGAAAGAGTGATCATGAACGCGGGTTTGACAGATACGATCTCCGAGTTCAAGGACGGCCTTGAAACAGTAGTCGGCGAGAAGGGGATCACCCTCTCCGGCGGACAGAGGCAAAGGATGACCATTGCCCGCGCTCTGTACCGACAGCCGGCATTTATCATATTTGACGATTCCTTTTCTTCCATTGACTCTCACATCGAGGAGAAGATACTCACCTCTTTGAGCGGGCAACTGACGGATGTGATGCAGCTTTTTATTGCCCACCGCCTTTCCACTATACAGAATGTGGACAAGATATTTGTGCTGAGATCAGGGAAGATCGTGGAGTCAGGGCGATACGATGAGCTTCTGAAGAAGCAGAATGAGTTCTACAGGATATATCTGACACAGCAACTGGAGGAAGAATAATGAGACACGGCGGCGGAGGCATTTACTCCGATGATATTACCGGAAAGGTATTGGACCGGAAGATCTTAAAGCGACTTTTTACATTCTTCAAACCGTATCTCCCCGCCGCGATGGTCGCCTTGACCGTAGTGATACTGGCTTCTCTGGTGGATCTGGTCGGCCCGATCATCTGGGAAAAAGCGGTTGATGTCTATATACCCGCAGGTGACCTGAATGGCCTCGCTCATCTTGCCGGGATATATCTGATCGTCGTTATTTTCACATCGGTCCTTTTTTATGCGCGGATCATTATTTCAAGAACCCTTGGACAGAATGTTGTTTTCGATATCCGTTCAAAACTTTACCGTCACCTGACCCGCCTCTCGATGAGGTATTTCACAGGCAATCCCATCGGAAGGTTGACCACCAGGGTAACAAATGATGTGGAGAGTTTAAATGAGCTTTTCACCGCAGGTTTCATTGAGATGATGGGGGATATCATCACCATTCTGGTCATATTGACAATCGTTTTGATAAAGGACTGGCGCCTTACACTTGTTATTATCGCCGTAGTTCCATTTTTAATAGTAGCCGTGGTCTTATTCCGAAAGACAATACAGCCGATCTATCTGAAGATCCGAAAGACACAGGCGGAATTGAACGCATACCTCGCTGAGATCCTCGGAGGCATCAGGGTCGTCAAGGCCTTCACAGAGGAAATGAGGGTTTATAAAAAGCTCAATGAGAGAAATTGGAATTACTACAAGACCAATGAGAGATCTGTTCTGGCATATACCGTATTTTATCCTGTGATAGATATGCTGCAGGCATTGGCGGTCGCGGCAATAGTTTTCTATGGAGGTGTGCGCCTGCTTGGCATCGGTTCATTCGGCGGTGTTGCCGCAACACTTACTATCGGGAAACTTTTTTTATTTCTTCAGTATTTCAAGAAGATCTATCGTCCGATCTCTGACCTTGCTCAGAAATTCAATGTTCTTCAGAATGCCGTAGCTTCAAGTGTCCGTATTTTTGATATACTGGATTCCGATGACATGATCAAGGATGAAGGCCAGATCACCGACATTAAAGGCGATTGCTTTCAATTCAAGGATGTAACCTTCTCTTACGGCAAAGAAGATGTTCTAAAGGATATTTCCTTTCGTTTTGACAAAGGGGATAAGATCGCCCTTGTGGGATATACGGGTTCTGGAAAGAGTACCATAATCAATCTACTATTGCGCTTCTGGGATATCGAAACGGGAAAAATAGTGGTAGACGGCAAGGATATCAAGGAATATGATTTGAACGCTTTGAGGAAAAAATTCGGACTGGTACCTCAAGACATCTATCTTTTCGAAGGAAGCATTTTCGATAATATTATTCTGGGGAACAAGGATATTCCAAGAGAGAGAGTTGAAGAATCTGTTCGTCAAGTTGGTTTAGATAAAATACTGGAGAAATTTGATGCCGGCCTTGACCATAAGGTGGTAGAAGGCGGGACCAATCTTTCAGTTGGTGAACGCCAGCTGATCTCATTCTCGAGGATACTTGTATATGATCCGGAGATCCTGATCCTGGATGAGCCGACATCAAATATTGACACCGAAACAGAGGTTTTGATCCAGCAGGCTTTGGAAAAGGTCATTGAAGGAAGAGGAGCCCTGATGGTGGCGCATCGTCTGTCAACGATAAAGAATGCCGACAGG
Organism: bacterium; assembly: GCA_023133295.1. GTDB lineage: Bacteria > AUK180 > AUK180 > AUK180 > AUK180 > JAGLWT01. The sequence goes on from JAGLWT010000050.1 coordinate 31,980, forward strand.
ATACTTGTTCTCTCCCACGGTAAATTGGTTGAAGAAGGTACTCACAGTGAGCTTATAAAGAATACTTCGGGGATCTACTTCAAACTCTACCAAGCACAGAAATAGGACTATGAAGAAGAATGAGATCAACACAAGTATGAATTCTCACATTTTTATAAGAAAAAATCATTGTATCCCCTTGACAATTTTCAAAAATCATATATATTTACTGTATAGACAGGAGTTAAGATGAGATTTGCGCGCAGAATGGACAAATTGGGTGTCGTCGCCTCCTTTGAAGTGCTGCAGAAAGCCAAGCAAATGGAAGCTGAGGGCAGGGATATTATTCACCTTGAGATCGGAGAACCGGATTTTAAGACCGCTGACCATATCAAAGAAGCAGGGATACAGGCCATCAGGGATAATTATACTCATTACAGTGCCGCTTCCGGTTTCTGGGACCTTCGTGAGGCAATTGCCGAATATGAATCTAAATTCAAGGGGTTTGAGGTCTCTCCTGAAGAGGTGGTCGTCACATCCGGCGGTAAGCCGATCATGTACTATGCGATCACTCTTTTTTCTCAAAGAGGGGATGAAATACTGTCTCCTAACCCCGGTTATCCCGTCTATGAATCCATCATACGCTTTTGCGGCGGCAAGCCGATCCCATTTCCTTTCCTGGGAATAAATGCTTTTAATTTTGACCCGGGACTTTTCAAGAGTCTGGTAACTCCCCGGACAAAAATGATAATACTCAATACGCCTTCAAATCCGACCGGTACTATCTTTACTCAAAAGGACTTGGAATTTATCGCGAAGATCGCGATAAGAAATGATCTGATGGTTCTTTCCGACGAGATCTATTCACGAATAGTTTACGATGGCGAATTCAACTCCATAGCTGCTATCCCCGGTATGAAGGAGAGGACCATTGTCCTTGACGGCCTTTCAAAATCACATGCGATGACAGGCTGGCGTCTGGGCTGGGGCATCATGCCCAAGAATATCTCAAATATGATGAATCGCCTTAACGGCAATATCACCTCCTGCGCGTCGACCATTACTCAACGCGCCGCCATACAGGCGATCACAGGTGATCAAACCATGACACATGAAATGGTGAAGAAATTCCGTGAACGGAGAAACCTTATGGTGAAAGGCCTCAATAAGATCCCCGGATTCACTACCTTGAAACCATTCGGAGCATTCTATGTATTTCCAAATATCGAAGGTACCGGAATGCAGTCTCAAGTATTGGCTAATTTCCTTTTGGATAATGCCGGAGTCGCATTATTGCCCGGCACCGGTTTCGGCAAGTACGGTGAAGGTTATCTAAGGTTATCCTACGCTAATTCAAGTGATAATATCCGGGCAGCTGTTAAAAGGATAGAGGACGCATTGCTGAACGGCAGAAAATAATTTCCTATTCTCAAATATTTACCAGGAGGGTGTTTTGAAATCATTTATCAGATCTCTTAGAGTTCTTACCATTGTATTATTCATTGTGATGCTTCTCGCAGGTTGCGGAAAAGCTAAAAAGAGTCCCGGAGATAAGAAGAAGCAAGCTGATTCCAAACAACGGATAAAGATCATTGCGGTAAAAGCGGAATCACTGAAGAGCGATGACCCTGTTGCAGTGGCACACTTCAATAATCCCTTTAAAGGCCAGATACCTGATTATATCGATATAACCCTCACAAAGCCCTTGAAGGGTGTCGGTGATTTGAAGAGTAAATTGGCCATATCCATTTCACCGAGTGCCGCTATCGATGTCAAAAGGGTATCGGATAATGAATTTCGGATCTTCTTCCCTTCGGGATTGCTGCATAAATACAGCAGTTATACCTTTAAGATATTAGGCGGAGAATTCCGCCTTCATGTCCCCCAATTCAGGATGGAAGAGATCCGCCAGGACGCGCTGAAAAAGCCCGTCTTCAGAATATCCTTCAATTCACCGGTAGATTCGTTTCAGCTCAAATCAGCCCTTCAGGTGAGTTATAAAGGAAAAACGGCCGCCCCTTTTCAGATAATTACAAAGGGCAGCGCTAAAAATCACAAGATAAAAACCACTAAGATATCACATGGAGAGCGGATACATTTTTTCATCAATGCCAGCCTCAGAGATAGTTACGGTAATTCTCTGGACCATCCATTTGAAGAAATGACCACGGTCAATCTGAGGCAGCTGCGCCTGTATATCGTGAATCACAAATTCAATACCAATGATGATTCCTTTGACCTTCTTTTTCAGATGCGTCAGGAAGACGCCAAAAATCCCGGTAAATACGAGCGTGGCAGAACCGGCCGATGGCGCCACAGTTATGTGCCGCCCGGCATCGATGCCGAGGTGTTCCAGAGATATCTGGAGATCGAACCCAAGGTTAAGTTCACCGTAATGTGTATAGACGACTGGTATCGGGTAAAAGGTGATTTCAAACCACAAACAGATTATCATATCACCGTAAAGAAGGGGCTTTACTCCAATGACGGCAAGGTAATGGAAAAGGACTATGATTTTAAGCATAAATTGGATAATTTCAAGACCTCATTGCAGATCCTGTCCAAGGGACATATAGTACCAGAGATGTATGAGAATAAAATAAATCTGAAAACGGTCAATATCAAAGAAGCACGATTGAAGATAAGGCAGATACATGAGCAGAACATCCATTTCTGGATCACCGATCAGAGAAATTATCCCGGAGGGAATATTTCGGATCAGATCTGTAATGAGATCATAAAATTTGATTCGAAGCAGAACAAACCTCTCTTCTCTATACTGGACCTCAGTCAATTTATCCCTGAATCCGGAAGAGGTGTTTTCCAGATAAGCATTGATGGTACATCCGGAGCAAGGGATAAGGTACAGCTCATAATGAGTGACCTTGCCATTAATTTGAAAAAGGAGTCCGCCGGTGGATATAAATTGTGGGTTCGTTCATTCAAGGATATGAAATCCGTGTCGGGCGCCAAGGTCAAGGCTATGTCATACTCCAATGTGGTATTGGCTGAGAAGGATACCAATATGGAGGGTGAGGTGATCTTTGACGGCATCAAAGCTAATATGTTCATCGTTTCCAAGGGTGACGATCTGAATTATATCACGATGGATGAGCCGGAAGTGGACCTCTCAATGCAGGATACCGGAGGCCAACCCTATTCCACAGAATCGTCCTACAGATGTTTCGTCTACACAGACAGAGGGGTTTACCGTCCCAATGATACGGCAAATATAACCATTCTCTTGAGAGACAAAGATGCCTGGGCGCCTTCTGAGGAATTCACCCTCACCGCAAAATTAGTAAATCCGCGGGGCAAGGTAATAGAGTCGCGTCTTCTCAAAGTAAATGATACCGGTATGGGGACATTCAATAAAGTATTCGGTAATTTCCCTGTTACCGGAAGTTATAGAGTTCAGATCTATTTCAAGAAGAAGATCATCGGCACCGGCAATTTTAAGGTAGAAGAATTCGTTCCCGAAAGAATTAAAGCGTCTATTTCTCCCGTAAAGAAGATATTCAGCGAGAAGGATGTAATCAAATGGGATTTCAATGCTGACTTCCTCTTTGGTGCTCCCGCCGCTGATTCCAAATATGAGTTGGGCTTCTCTTATGTTCCAGTGGCTATCGTCTACGATGCCTTCCCCGGATTCCGTTTCGGTAAACATTTTGACCGCGCTCCCTCCAAAACCTATTTGGAAACGATCGAGGGCAAACTCAATAAAAAGGGAAAGGGTAATGCAGAGATAGATCTTGAGGATCAGGGTATAAAAGCCAAGACCCCCATGGATGTAACCGCCTCGCTTTCCGTTTTTGAAATGGGAAGCGGAAGGACGACGAGGGCATTTGCGAACGCACGGATCATTCCCGGGGATTTTCTCATCGGCGTAAAACCGGAAGTGAACAGCGTGGGCAGAGGCACAAAAGCGGCATTCCAAGGTGTCCTGGTAGATAGTTCCGGCAAATTGAAAAAATGGTCCAGAAAGATAGATATCAAGGTACAGAGGGTCCGCTATGAGTGGTATTACTATTATGATGAATATACTGATTACGGGTACAATTGGCAGTGGATGCCGTATAAGTATGTCGTGCAGCAGGAACAAATAGAAGCAAAGGACGGAAAATTCACATACACCCTCGACTCCGATTCCAATTGGGGGGCATATCTTATCTCATTCACTGATGAGAAAGGTAAAGTAATAACCGAGTACTTCATGCCCTGCCGATGGGAATGGAGGTATAGCAGGTATTATTCCTCACAGCGCGCCAATGAGCTGAGAAAATACCGTGACCCGGAATATCTGGAAGTAAGAACAGACAAAGACAAGTACAAAGAAGGCGATCTCGTGAAGGTCTCGATCACTCCCAAATTTGACGGCCTCCTTCTGCTGTCCTTTGAAAGCGACCGTGTCCTTTTTTCAAAATGGCTTAAGGTCAAAGAAGGCAGGAATGATATAGAATTCAAGATCAAGGACTATATTCCCAATGGGTATATCGTGGCTCACTTTTTCCGTGATTCTCCCACAAAGGACTCCGACGGTTTTCAGCCCTTCCATGCGATCGGAGTGAAGAATATCACTATTGAGCCTGAAAAACATACACTTCAGCTGGAGATGGAGGTTCCAGAAAAAATACTGCCTAATTCCGAACTTACTGTTACCGTCAAGGTGCCTGCATCGGAAAAAAAGGCCTATGTAACAATATCCGCGGTGGATGAAGGCATACTTCAATTGACCTCATTCAAGACCCCTGACCCCACAAAGTTCTTTTTCGCCAAGAGGGCTTTGGGTGTAAATTCTTATGCAAATTACGGATGGCTCATGGGCAGGCCGTCAAAAGAAGAACTCAGCGGAGGTGATGCTGATAGTGCCGGTGTGGGACCACAGGGGAAACAGAGGGTTTCTCCGGTAAGGATCGTATCGCTCTGGTCAGGAATTCTACCCTTTGACAAGGGAAAAGCAGAGATCACTTTCAAGGTTCCATATTTCAACGGCTCTCTGAGGATTATGGCTCTCGCTTCCAGCGAAAAGCGTTTCGCAAGTGAGGAGAAAACTACCATAGTAAGAGATCCTCTGGTGATGATGCCTTCTGTCCCGCGCTTTCTTACCATAGGCGATAAGATCAGGATCCCTGTCAGTATAACCAATATGACCGGTAAAAAGGGTCAGATCACATATAAGCTAAGTGTTGAGGGCGGAGCTACTCTGGAAGGAGAGGATTCCCGTTTGGTAGAGTTGGGAAAGGAAGATTCACATATAGAGTACTTTACGATCGATGTGCAGGAGCTTGCCGGTACGGTAAAACTGAATTTCCAGGCTGCCGGAAATGGTGCCATTACCTCGGATACCATAGAGATACCGATAATCCCGCCGCTCTTTCAGCAAACCAAGATAAAAAGGGTTAAACTTGCCAAGGGAACAAATAATATTTCACAGTATTTCACTGGCTGGGTCCCCGAGTATGAAATGGATACCATTTTAGTCAATCCGGTAGGGTTCTTGAACGGAATAATGGCTATAAAGCGCCTTGTGCGCTATCCTTACGGATGTATAGAGCAGACCACTTCAGCAACATTCCCGCTTCTGTATATAAGCGATATTCTTGATTCGATCGACCCGGAGATCCTGAAGGGCCGTGATGTTCACAAGATGGTGATGCAGGGCATAGGAAAGGTGATCTCTATGCAGCAGCTTTCCGGTGGATTCTCCTATTGGCCAGGCGGGCGAAGAGTCTCGGAGTGGTCCAGTATTTATGCCACCCATATGCTCTTAGAGGCGTCAAAAGCGGGTTATGCGGTCCCGAAAGAGGTCTTGGATTCCGCATTGAATTATGTTCAGGACATGGCCTTCTATTACAATTACCGGAATTATAAAGCATATAGCTATTATGTGCTTGCCCTTGCAGGAAAGAAGAATGTTAACCGGATAAGAAAAGCGATCAAAAATATCAGGAAATATTCAAAGGAAACACGCAGTGAGGAATTATTTCTCCTTTCCGCGGCATTGATCCTATCAGGTGAGAAAAGCGAAGGCATGAAATTAATAACCCCGCTTTTTAACGATATACCAGAATTCAAAAGGTATCCGAATAAGAATTTCTATTCAACCCTGAGGTATCTTGGACTGAAGCTTTTCATCATGGAAGAGATCGATCCGGCGGGGGACTGGGGACAATCAACCGCAGAAGCTATCGCCAGAATGCTTGACCGTTTTACCCGGTATTATTACTATACGACACAGGAATTGGCGTGGAGTGTCTGCGGACTAGGCAAACGCCTGCATAATATGGGTGATCAAAGGGTGAAAAAGGCAACTCTCATAGCCGCGGATAAGAAATATCCCCTGAAGAAGTGTAATGCAGGACTGGTCCTTTCCGGTACGGGCTTCTCCGGAATGAGCCCGCTTGAGTTAAATACGGACGGTGCGGGCTATGCATATCTGAGCACCACCGGCTATCCGCTTGATTTTAGTAGAAAGGTGGATTATAACGGCTTGAAGGTAAAGGTGATCGCGAAAGATATTAAAGGCAATCCTGTTCAATTGACCACTGGTGTCAAGATCGGCGATCTCATCGTATTTCATGTATCCATTGAGAACCTCGCTTCATCCAAGCTGAATGATGTGGCTCTGACCGTGCGCATCCCTTCCGGCTTTGACATTGAGAATCCGCGCCTGAAGGGCGGCCATGTTATTTCGTGGGTAAATGAGGATACATTGTGGAATTACGAGCATATGGATATCAGGGATGAGAGAATACAGCTCTTTGGGGATCTCCCATACCATCAGACAAAACATATATACTTTGCCGTTCGCGCTTCGTTTTCGGGTGGATTTACGATGCCCGGCGCATCCGCGGAAGTGATGTATGATCCTCAGTATTATTATTTCGGAGAGCTTGCTGATGTAAATATTGGAGAGTAGATTTGTCGAAACGGGTTATTTATTCCGCCATCATTATATCGGTGGTGCTCTTCATGCTCCCATGGGTGATACCATTGCCTGCGGGGCTCTTTCCACCCCGGTCCGCGGTAGTGAGATATTCAAATGGAAGGCCTGCGTCGATCTATCTCGCGGCTGATGAACAGCTGCGCATCTTCACTTCATATGAAAAGTTGCCTGAGGAGCTCATTGAGAGTATACTGATCAAGGAGGACAGGTATTTCTTTTATCATCCCGGGTTCAATCCCGTTTCTTTGATCAAGGCCGCTTTGCGATATATCAAAGCCGGCCGCATTATCAACGGCGGTTCCACCATTACGATGCAATTAGCGAGGATATGCGAACCGAAGGAAAGAACGATACCGTCAAAAATATGTGAGATCCTGCGCGCCATACAATATGAGATCCGTTTTTCAAAGAAAGATATCCTTGAGATGTATCTGAATCTGGCTCCGTTCGGCGGAAATAATGTCGGCGCCGCCGCGGGCGCTATGCGATATTTTGGAACACCTATAGAAGAATTGGACCTGCCGACCGCTGCCGCTTTGGCAAATCTTCCTCAGATCCCGGGTATCGACCTTTTCAAACATCCCGATCTTATAAAGCGTAAAAGAAACCGAATATTGAAAGATCTGTACCGGAAGAAAAAGATCTCAAAAGATAAATACACCGATGCTGTAAACTCTTCTCTGGAGATGGGATATTATTCCCTGCTACGCGGTATGCCGCATATTTCGGACGAGATGCGGCTTTCCTATCCGGGAAGCGATACCGTGACCACTATTGAAAGGGGGAAACAGGAATTCTGTCAGAGCGTTCTCGGGAAGTTCAAGACAGAGTATTCCTTCCGCGGAATTACCAATGCGTCCGTAATAGTTATTGAAAAGGGATCGGGAAAGATCGTTTCCGCCGTGGGCTCTATGGATTATTATGACATCAGCATTTCCGGCCAGGTCCGAGGGTATTCGGCCCTGCGCCAGCCCGGGTCCACGCTGAAGCCCTTCTTATATGCCTCCGCTCTTGATGGCGGGATAATAACTCCAGATACTGTACTTCTGGATATTCCCACTGTTTACGGTAGTTTTTCCCCGTCCAATTTCAGCGGAGAGTACAGCGGCCTGGTGAAAGCGGAATTTGCCCTGAGCAATTCGCTGAACATACCCTTTGTGCGGCTGCTTCATACTTATGGAATAAGTGATTTCATTGAGAAACTGCGGGACGGGGGTATCTCGACCCTATCCTCCAGAAAAGGGTATTACGGATTATCGCTTATTCTGGGTGCCTGTGATATATCTTTAATGGAATTGACGGATCTTTACCGTGCCCTGGCAAATGACGGTAATTATTCAAGGGCCTCGTTTCTCGAAAATGATATTGAAGATGATTCCGTCGGAATATTTTCGTCCGGGGCAGTTTATCTCACCTCTCAAGCTCTTTCCATAAAGCAGAATCCCGATATCCCATCAGAGTTCTCCCATAAACATTTCGTCAGGAAAATATGCTGGAAGACGGGAACGAGTCAGAATTATAAGGATGCCTGGACCATCGGCTACGGGGAGAAGTATGTTGTAGGGGTCTGGGTAGGTAATTTCAATGGCGCAAGCTCCCAAGACCTGATAGGAGTTGCTGCCGCCGCCCCCATATTTTTTGAGATAATGGAAGGGCTCGAGGGTAGGGATTCAGGAGAAGTCCTGGAATCTCCGGAGGATCTGAAAACAGTTGAAATATGCTCTCTTTCGGGCAAGATCATCACGGACGCTTGCCCGGATATGGTATTGACGCAGATCCCGAAGAATGCGCATTTCGCTGAAACATGTGATCTTCACAAGAAGTATTTGATCGAGAAAAAAAGCGGGCTTCGTATAACATCCATCTTTCCCGGATTAGGTGAGCTTGAGGTGAGAAAATATGTCCAATATCCGCCACAAGTCAGAGATCATATTTACTCAGGCAGTATTTTGAAAAGTATACCTTCCGTTCATCCAAAATGCGTGAATAGAAGGGTGTTCGGCGGTATCAAGATCATTTCACCCGTATCCAAGAGGGTGTATCGGGGTTCTACGGGCGGTGTTATCCCGCTCAAGGCCGTATGTAGAACTGGCCGGTCAACGGAGTATTTCTGGTTCATAGACGGCGAATTCATCATGAAGACCACGCCTGCTGAAGATGGGTTCTGGGAACTCAAAAAGGGAGAACACCGCATTGAAGTTACCGATGATCTCGGCGGATATTTCGTATTGGATTTTGTTGTTTTATAAAGGTACAATAAAAATGGCAGGCATCACTTAACATTTCGATATTATGCTGCGGTCACCAGGAGATTATGGATGGATCATAGAAAACTTGAGAATGGAATTGAGATTATTGGATTTAAAAAAAAGGAATGAACAATTATTAAAAATTATTCTGGTCGCTTCTTTGCCTGAAAAGAAGATGGAATACGAGGGATTTAAACATTTTCTTGAGCACATGGCGTTTGGAGGAAGTAAAAAATTAAAATCTACTGAATTAAATGTAAAGTCATATCAATTGGGTGGAATAATGGGTGCTTTTACTGGCTCGGAATTTATGGGCTTTCATTTGGAAATATTTAAAAAGGATTTTAATTTGATGCTTGAATATCTAAATCAAATTGTTTTTCATCCAACCTATCCTGATAAAAAAATAGTTAAAGAAAAGATTCGTATGATAGATGAAATAATGGGTAATTTAACCCGTGAGTCGGGATATTTAACAATAAAGTACATGGATATACTATATAGAGATTCAATTTATGATTATTGGGGTATGGGTCTTGCTACACATATAAAAAAAATTACAAGAGATGATTTGTTAGCATTTCACAGAAAATATTTTAATGCTCAAAATACAAAAATATTTTATTATCTGTCCCTTGGTCTTGATATTGATTATATAAATAATTATATGGACTATATAAATGCTGTTACTCTAAATGATATAAAAAGAGTATCAAAAATTGCCATAAGTAGTGAGAAGTTTGTTGAAGTGATTATATGAAACATTTTGTAAAAGCGATAACAGGAACATTGTGATCTATTGTATTGATGTTGGAAGTACTACAACAAAACTTATCGGCTTTGACAATAGCGGTAGTATTATAAAGAGTATCATTCTTCAGGATAAACATTTCACAACGGTTGAAGCGCCGAACAATGATGTTACAATTGCTATTAATGAACTTTTTAAAAAGAATTCCATTGATTGTCCAAAGAAAAATGTCTATATAACAAGTTCAGCCGGCGGCGGACTGAAGATCCTTGTTATTGCCCTCACATCTTCAATGTCGGGAAATTCCGCTGTAAGAGCAGCGCAGATATCAGGTGGTGTTATCGCGGATAAGGTAACTCTTGATTTTCCATTGACCAGGATTGAAAAGATTGAGAAGATCATACAATCAAGTCCGGATATGATGTTGTTTATTGGCGGAATTGAAGGCGGCGGCACCGCAAATATTATTGAGCTTGCCTATATACTTTCTTACGGAACTCCAAGAAATTATTTAACGGGTGAAAAAATCCCTCTTATCTATGCAGGAAACAGTAAGGCGCAAAAACAGATTGACAGATTGTTGAGGAAGCATTATAAAATATACTTTTCAGAAAATATTCGGCCAAAGATCATGGACGAAAATGTTTATAAGGTGAAAGATATAATTCAGGATATCTTTACCAACCATGTAATGAAAATCGCACCGGGATTCAAGGGTATTTATAACTATACGGAAAATAATATCCTGCCTACCCCTCTTGCCGTTGAAGAATTTTTGCTCAAAAGATATAAAGACACTAAAGAAACAATTCTTGCTATTGATCTTGGCGGCGCGACAACTGACATTTTTTCAAATATTGACGGGAATTTTAAACGAACGGTTGTTGCCAATCTCGGAATGAGTTACAATATAGCCAATATCTATACAGAGAAGGACTCGAGCTTTGTAAATAACTTTTTTGGACGCAGTATTGATATGGCGGCTTTTCGCAACTACATAGGTAATAAGTATTCAAATCCTACCGATAATCCTAGATCCGTCGGGGAAGAGCAATTTGAAATGATCCTTGCCTCTCTTGCTATAAAAAAAGCGATGGATATCCATTTCAGGGATTATTACAAATCGATCAATGTCAAAAAAAGTCTTCACAGCCGAAAGGAAGTAGAGAAATTGAGAGAGCAAAAAACTTATAATGCAGAGTATATTGATAATATTATTCTTTCAGGCGGAATATTCACTATTTTAAATCGTGAAGATACAATGAAGGTAATTGACAGCGGGCTGGATACTCATAAAAGGATCAGAATACATAAAGATAACCATTTTATCCTGCCACATCTTGGAAATCTTTTGAATAATTCCGATTATGATGTTAATGAAATTCAAAGACAGCATATTGAATTTTGCGGATACACTACAAATCAAAGGAAAAAATTTCTTTTTAAAAATTATGATAAGAACTATCTCTTAATAGAAGACCCAAAAAGAGATATCAAGATCTTAAAAAAGAATTCTTCAGGCCTTCTTTTTTCAAAGGTGAATACCGATAAATTTAAGGATGGGGATTTTATAAATTTTGCCCAATATGATAAAAAGAATAATAATAAATCAGAGGTAAAAGAACATTCGGAAAAATTATTTGAAATAAAGAGAGCCGATAACATTATTGTGGAAAAGTTTATCCCTTATCCTTACAAAATTAGGGTGAAGAAAAATGAAATTGTAAATTCAGAGTCCGTAATTGCTTCCTGCGGCAGGAAAATAAATGAGATTGTAGTAAAAAATATTTTTGTGAAGAAAGATGACAGAATTGAATATCTTAAAAAGCCCGGGGATAATTTTAATCAGGAAGAAGCAATCTTCAGGCTCGTAAATAAAAAATGGGGTAGGGATGACCCGAATTTCTACTTCCCCTATTGCGGAAGGATAGAAGAAATTGATAGTGAGAATAATATAATTATCCTGAGTAGAGATATTGACAATTTCAGAAATGATATTGTTATTGATATTGATAAAAAGTTTCGCATAAATAAATACAATTTCCCTCTTATAAAGGGTGATGCTATCTATGACGGCCAATGTATCTTTAAGGACATATATTCACCAAAATCCGGTATAATAAAAGATATTGATTTAGAAAATCAGAAGATTACAATAACTGCAAAGTATAATAACGAAGATATTCAAGCACTTGTTCCGGGCGTGGTTCAGGAAATATTAGGGACTAATTCCGTTTTGATCGAAGTAAAAGGAAAGGTAATTTATGGGAAATTAGGATTTGGCAAAGAAGATATTGGCATTGCGGTGCCCTATAATTCTAAAATTAGTGATGATATAAGAAAAAAGATCATCTTTTTCAACTCTCCCTGCGAATTTGACGGACTAAAAGAACTCATAAAAACGGGAGAACGGAGTTTTATCTTCTGGAATATCAATTACTCCACTTACAAAAGATTGGAAACAGAAAATGTAAATGTTATTGTTCTTTCAGGATTTTCCGGCGGAAAATCCGAGAATTCTATTTTGAATGAACTTTCAGGAAAAAGTATCTTTATCAATCCATACACAAGCTTACGAGCAAATGTAAAGCGCCCGTATGTTATAATAGGAGAAAGCGCGCCATCGTGACAGTCCTCTGTTTTCCAGTACGAGTGCTAACTTCATTATGTAATTCTTCGAATTCCCCTTGTTTTCCATCTCTCTACCTAAATCTACGCCATAATAAACATTGAAAGGAAAAAGTATAGTCTTTCCACCAACAAGGAGATATTTCAAAGGCAATTAATGGGGAAATGCGGGAATACTGAGACTAGTGTACTGTCTCATAAATACGTTGACAATGGAATACTTAGATTTGAGTCAATTCCAACGAACAATGAGTGCAGTGTACCCTTTGTGGTACATAAGCGAAGAGAAAGGAATAAATTGACCAAAGATGATATTCCCTTCGGGCTGAGGCTCTTTTTCTGTCTTCTGCGTTGCTCGTTGCTTACATACCGCAGTGGGTATGCGGCGCTCCTCGCGCCTTGAATACTAAAAAAAATAGCGTCAGCCATTGTTAATGTATTTATGAGACAGTACACTTAGATATCTGATTATTGAGATTGCTCTTTCAACGATCAAAGTTACACCCATCAACCTCTTGATATGTCTTGAAAAACTCCCTGCAATAAGTTACAATACAAAAGCAAAAATATTCGGAAGGAGCGCTCAATGATCGAACGAACTCTTATTATTATTAAGCCGCGTGCGATGAAGGAAAATAAGCTCAGTAAAATTCTTACAATGATAGAGGAAAAGGGCTATCATTTGGTTGCCGGAAAGGTGGTTAAACTCTCCAGGGCGCAAGCCGAGGGGTTCTACCATGTTCATAAGGGTAAGGAATTCTATGAAGGCCTGGTGAAATTTATGCTGACCGGCCCGATATTTGTCTCCGTATGGGAAGGCGAAAATATTATTCTCGGCCTCCGAAAGCTCATGGGAAAGACGAATCCCTTAGAGGCGAAAGAAGGTACGATCCGCCACAAATATGCACACAATGTCAGAGAGAATTGTATACACGGATCGGATTCGACGCAATCTGCAGATAGCGAGATCCCATTCTTCTTTTCTGAAAATGAACTGATCATGGAGTAGATTATGGTACAGATGCTTGAGGAATTAAAACCGATGCTGGCTAAGTATAAGGGTGAACGGGGAGTTTTGATCCCTGTTTTGCAGGATATCCAGGAAAAGTATAAATATATTCCACCTGACAGCGTTGCTGTCATTTCCAAGGAATTACGCATTCCGGTAACGAAGATAAACGGTGTAATAACTTTTTACTCCCAATTCCGCTCGGAACCGGTCGGTAAATATATTGTAAGGATATGCAATGGTACCGCATGTTTTGTTAATAACGCAGAGAGCATTTCCGATACATTGAAGGAAGCTTTGAAGATAGATGTTGATGAAACAACCGAGGATAAACTGTTCACTCTGGAGAAGGTCGCCTGTCTGGGCTGCTGTTCATTGGCGCCTGTTATAATGATAAATGACAAGGTTTTCGGTAAGCTGGATTCCACCAAGGTCAAGAAGATCATTGAAAGATATCAGAAAGAGCAGCCGGATGAATAATATCAAGAGGATCAAGGTAGGGATGGCTTCGTGTGGACTTGCGGCCGGCGCTCAGGAGATCTACGATATATTATCGGCGGATCTTGGAGATAAATTGGAAGGTACCGGCTGTATCGGCATGTGTTTCAGAGAGCCGTTGGTTGAGATAGAATTCACGGACGGCAGGAATCTTACCATTGGGGATGTCGATCCGGAGAGAGCAAGGCTTTTAGCGGAAAAACTTACAACAGAAATACCCGAGGAGTGGATCATATATGACACTGCCTCAAAAGAATTTGCAAAGCAGCCGTATTTTTCTAAACAGCATAAGATCGCTTTGCGGAATTCCGGTATAATTAACCCTGAATCGATAGAAGAGTATTTGGAAAAAGATGGTTATGAGGGACTGAAGAAGGCATTGAAAATGCCAGGCGATGACCTTTGCCAGCTGATCCTTGATTCCGGCCTTCGCGGCCGTGGAGGAGCGGGATTTCCTACGGGTTTGAAGTGGAAATTCGCCCGCCGCTCTCAAAATGATCAGAAATATATTATATGTAATGCTGACGAGGGAGATCCCGGCGCGTTCATGGACCGGTCCCTTTTGGAGGGTGACCCGCATGCTGTGCTTGAAGGTATGGTGATCGGAGGATGCGCTATCGGCGCAACTATGGGATACATTTATGTCAGAGCAGAATACCCGCTTGCGATCGAGAGATTGGAAAAAGCTTTGATTCAGGCGAGAGAAAAGGGCTTTATCGGTAAAAATATTTTCGGGAGCGGCTTTGATTTCGATCTTGAGATCAAGAAAGGCGCAGGCGCTTTTGTATGCGGTGAAGAAACGGCTTTGATGCATTCAATAGAAGGTGACAGAGGAATGCCCACGCTAAAGCCGCCGTTTCCCGCAGAAAGCGGCCTATGGGGCAAACCCTCGAATATCAATAATGTGGAGACCTTAGCCAATATTCCCTGGATAGTGTTTCATGGTCCCGAAAAATATGCTGCGATCGGTACTGAGGACAGCAAAGGGACGAAGGTATTTGCCTTGACGGGGAAAGTAAAGTATTCCGGTACGGTTGAAGTTCCCATGGGCAGCACTCTGCGTGAGATCATCTTTGATATTTCAGGCGGGATAAAGAACGATAAACAATTTAAAGCCGTTCAGATCGGCGGCCCTTCCGGCGGCTGTCTGCCGGAATCCCTTCTTGATACGGTCGTCGAATATAAAGCCTTGAATGCAACCGGAGCCATCATGGGTTCCGGCGGTATGGTGGTCATGGACGAAGAAACCTGTATGGTGGATGTCGCGAAGTACTTCTTGAATTTTACGGTTGAGGAATCTTGCGGCAAGTGCACATTCTGCAGGATCGGAACAAGAAGAATGTATGAGATATTGGATCGCATTACTCGTGGTGAAGGGAAGATGTCGGATCTTGATGAACTTGAGAAATTAGGGCATCAGGTCAAGAACGGCTCCCTTTGCGGCCTCGGGCAAACTGCCCCTAACCCGGTGATCACAAGCCTGAAATATTTCAGAGATGAGTATGTGGCTCACATTGAAGGTAAGAAATGCCCCGCCGGTGTCTGCAAGGAGCTGATCTTATTTACTATTGATGAAGAGAAATGCACGGGTTGTACCCTTTGTGCCCGCAATTGTCCCGTGGACGCCATAAGCGGAGAAGTAAAAAAGCTGCACTTGATAGATCAGGAAGCATGTATCAAGTGCGGGAAGTGTTATGATGTCTGCCGCTTTGACGCTGTTATCAAGGAGTAATTGATGGAAACCGTACATATAACTTTTAATGGAAGAAAATTAGAGGTGGAAAAGGGCAGGACAATACTCGATATTGCCACAGAGCAAGGCATTTTTATCCCGACACTTTGCGAAGAGCCGAGATTGGACCATTATGCCTCATGCCGTGTATGTCTCGTTGAAGTAAAAGGCGCAAAGGCATTCATGCCCGCCTGTTCCACTTATGTTTGGGATGGGATGGATATCATTGAGAATTCTGAAGATATCAAAGAATCCAGAAAGATGTCATTGGAATTGATGCTCTCCAATCACTTTGCTGATTGTTACCCTCCCTGTAATCGCGCTTGCCCCGCAAATGTTGACATTCAGGGCTATATAGCGCATATCGCGAATGGAGAGTATAAGAAAGCCATTCGCCTTATAAAGGAGAAAATAGCGCTGCCGGTCTCTATCGGACGCATCTGTCCGCAGCTTTGCGGAGAAAAATGTTATCGGAATGAGATCGAAGAAAAACTGATGATAAATCCTTTGAAGAGATTTGTCGCTGAGAAGGATATTGAATCTTTAAACCCATACATACCGGAGATCGAAGAAGAGAAAGGTATTAAGGTCGCGGTCGTGGGTTCAGGCCCCGCAGGCCTTTCTGCTGCCTATTATCTGCGGATAAAGGGATATCAGGTAACCATCTTTGAGAAATTACCGGAAACAGGCGGAATGCTTCGATACGGTATTCCCGCATATCGGCTCCCAAAGGAATTACTTGATAAAGAGATCGACATAATCAGAAAAATGGGCGTTGAGATAAAGACCCGTGTTGAATTCGGAAAGGATGTCACTGTTGATGAATTGAAAGCACGGGGCTATAAGGCATTCTTTGTAGGCATCGGCGCTCAGTATGATACGACCATGGGCATTCCCGGTGAAGACGCAAAGGGTTCATTTCGCTCCATAGAGTTTCTCAGGGATTTTTCTCTTGGAAGACTACCAAAGATCGGTGATATCTGCGCCGTTGTCGGTGGAGGCAATACCGCGATGGATGTGTGCAGAACTCTTGTCCGCCTTGGCGCCAAAGAGGTGCATATTATCTATAGAAGGAACAAGGAAGCAATGCCCGCCGACCCGGTAGAGATTAGAGAAGCTGATGAAGAGGGAGTTATTTTTGATTTCTTGAGGCATCCTCAGGAAGTAATATTAGATGAGAATGGGCGCGCAAAAGGCGTGAAGCTCATTAAGATGGAATTAGGCGAACCCGATTCATCGGGCCGCCGCCGTCCTATTCCCGTAGAGGGCTCTGAGTATATTATGGAGTTAGATGCCATCGTAACAGCTATCGGGCAGAAAGTCGATAGTGATATCGTTTCTTACTTCTCCGGTATGAATACCGATAAAAAAGGCAGAATATTGATCGAAGAAGACAGTATGCTTACAAGCGTGGACGGTGTCTTTGCGGGTGGCGACTGTGTCCTTGGCCCGTCTACTGTTGTTGAGTCAATTGCGACCGGAAGGAATGCCGCTGAAGCCATTATCCGTTATCTGACGGATGGCGTCGTTTCAGGCAAACCGTTTGAATTTTTTATCAATAAAGAGGATTTCCGCCCGGTCACTCCCGAAGACTTTGTCGGTGAAGAAAAGAAACCCGCTCAGAAACTGAAGCATATTTCACCTGATGTCAGAAAAAAGAATTTCGATGCCTATGAATTCACATTAACGGAGGATCAGGTTAAGCAAGAGGCAATGCGATGTATGCAATGCGGTTGCCAGGAATTATTTGACTGCAAACTCAAGGAATACTGCACGACTTATGAGATCCAAAAAGATAGATATGCCGGTACATTCAAGGACCTTGTAAGAGATACCTCCCATCCCTATATGGAGATAAATTTCAACAAGTGTATTCTTTGCGGTCGTTGTGTCCGCGTATGTGAGGAATTGGTTGGCGTCAATGCTCTGGGATATATCAACAGAGGCTTCCCCACGCAGATAGGCCCGCGAATGGATTCGGACTTCTTCCATTCTCCCGACTGTATCTCTTGCGGTGAATGTGCTGATACCTGTCCCACCGGTGCTATAGCATCTTTGCCGGATACATGCCAACCCGGCCCGCACACACTTACTCATTATAAAACGGTTTGCGCCAATTGTGATCTGGGATGTGAAGTGCTCGCATCCTATAACGGCGGCGAGTTCAAGAATTTCATCGGTGATGCGGAAACTACTCTTTTAAACGGCATGATGTGCGCTACCGGAAAATTCGGCAGCGGCTACATGAGGAATATGCCCGTAGATTGGAGCTTGAATATAAGCTCATTGACCACATTCCTGCAGAATCATCGAAATAAGAAGGTAGGCGTTCTCCTTGGGGGAGGTTTTACAAATGAAGAATATCGCGCCTTGATCCCTTATGTGAAGAATTACACGGATCTTATCGGAGTACTTGATAAGGATAAGGTGTCCGGATTTTCAAACACAAAATTCTCGGAGATACTTTCCGCAAAACGCCTGCTTCTATGCGGGGACAATTTAAACGAAGTTCACGGCTCATTGAGATATTATCTTGCTCAGGCAAAAAAGAACGGCATAGAGATCGTTTTTGTCGGAGATAATTACGATGACCATCTTAATGCGGACAGTGTTCTTGCGGAACTGCCCGAGCTTCATGAGGGTGATATCGTGATCTTGAGTGAAAGCTTCATCACGGAGGACAATGCAGAGCTTCTGAGTAAAAGCAAGTATGTACTGCTGAAAAGATATGCCAATGAGAACGGCAGAGATGAACTTCTGATGCGCAATGGGATAAAGCAATGGGATCTCAAGGAGATATTGTCTGCGGATGTTCTGGTGACCTTCAATACCATTATCCCTGAAGGCATAGAATATAACAGATCAGCGGTAGTATCCAATATCGGGCCCGAGAAAACAGGAAGCGAAGAATTATTCATACAGAATGTTCCGCTTTCAGTGAAAAGAGGGACGGTTCTGGCAGCGGATATGACCAGTATAAGGATACGATCCTCAAAATTGAACGATTGGATCAAGGTTGACTTTTCAGTGCTTTCCGAGTCAACTGATTTCTACACTTCTACTCCGGTTGAAATGTCGCTGAAGCATGCCAATAAGAATAATTGCTGTACCGAGCCGTATTCAAATCTTGCGATACTGAAGGTGAGGGAGAAGGGGCTTGTCTGAAAAGGCGATCACACCTGCCTTCAGACTAAAACCGACCATTTATGATCTGATGGTCATTGGGTTGATGGCTGCTTCCGCCACTGCCCTGAAGCCGATACTTGCGGGTTTGGTGCACGCCTTAAAGGCATCTTTGAATATACCCGGCGGGGCGATCATCGGGGGAATATACTTTCTTCCTCTTATTGTGGGCAAGGGTGTCTCCCGTTTTGGTTTTACCGGTTTTTTTATTGGCCTCACTCAGGCAATTCTAATGATAACAACAGGGGCATACGGCGCCAATGGCGTTCTGTCCCTGGTCTCCTTTTCATTGCCGGGCCTGATGATAGATGTGATCTACTACACGATAAAACACGAACTGTGGAGAGCCGTTATCGCGACCGCCCTGGCAAATGCGACCGGTTTGACCCTCGTGATGCTACTGCTTGGAAAATATCCATTGAATCTCTTTTTCATTCTGCTTGGTGCGGGAATTTTGGGTTCTGCCTTCATGGGTATCTTTAATTATGGTATTTCGAAGCAGATCAATAGGATATTGAAGGAACTTCATTTAAAAATATGACGCTTTTTCTGAACAATGTTTCCGTCTCCTCAAATGACGGCACACCTTTAATCAAGAATATTACATGCTCCCTGCCTATGGCGGGTATGTATGGTATTTACGGGCCCGGTGGTTGTGGAAAGACAACTCTCGCCTATGCGATCTCGGGTATCATACCGAAATTCCTTGATTATGAGATCTCAGGTACGGTTAAGACCGCGGACCGCGATATGGCAAAGATCTCAAAGCATGAGATAGGAAAGGTCGTGGGGATCGTATTCCAGAATCCGGATTATCAGATATTCTTTCACTCCGTTGACCTTGAGATCGGCTTTCCGATCTCCTTTGACAGCAAGAAAGTCAACGATATCGCTGATACATTGGGAATTTCGCATCTATTGAACCGGCCTTCTGATCAACTCTCGTATGGAGAGAAAAAACTGGTGATACTGGCATCTAATCTGACGCTCTCACCTAAGGTAATTATTCTGGACGAGGTGTTTTCTTCTCTGGACGAGAAATACGGTCAAAGGATATTCACTCTGCTTCAGGCTCTTTCACAAAAAGGGCTTATAGTAATAATTATTGAGAATACCAGGGGCAAGATCCCGCTCGGCTGTATCAAAATACCATTTTCGGAGTTGAAAAAGTGATACTGAGATTACTTACAACGCTGTTCATTTCCGCATTCATTTTTGCCAATTCCTCAGTGACCTTCGGGTTGATATTCTTATTAATAACGGTTTGCTTTTCTATCATCTTCAAATCATCCCTTTCGGTGAAGTTCTTAAAATTTGTGATAGGTGCATCAATAACAGTAGTTATTTTGCAGATGCTTTTTAGAAAAGGGGAAGACCTACTCTATGTCCTGGGTCCGATAAAATTCTATCTGAACGGGCTATATATGGGATTGAATGTAGCAACAGTATTTCTTTCTATGCTGTTTATCATCGGAATATTGGGTACGGTCGATCCTGATGTGATCTTTCATAAAATGGAGGCCGTTCATTTTCCGAGAGTCATTATCTTTCCTTTATATACGGCATATAGATTTTTACCCGCTATTACAATTCAAGCGCGAGTGATGAATCATTATGCTACGATCAGGTCCAATCGCGGACGAGCCGGTTTCTTTTCAAAAATAAAGCTATATTCCAGCTTACTCACACCATTTTTTGTGGGCGTTTTCAAAAGGGTATTCTATATGTGGCTTTCCGTCGAGCGCAGGAACATAGAATCGGTGGATTCCATATTTGCAAAGAAGAGTGACCGAATAAGTGTCGCAGATATTATTTATCTATTCTTTGCTCTTATTTCAATAATCGCATATTTTCGTTTCAGAGGAGATCTTATTTGATAGAGATCATAGCATTGGACTTTATACGGAGTGAAAGAAGAATATTCAAAAACTTAAATCTCAAAGTAGGTGAGAATAGCAAGATCTGTATAAAGGGCCCGATCGGATCGGGAAAATCAACGCTCTTTGACCTTCTTCTTGGATTTGAAGCCCCCACAAGTGGTCAGATCTATATTGGAGGAAAGCAAATAACCAAGAAAGTAATAAGCGAGCAGGTTAACTTTATCGCTCAGAACAGTGATCTTCAATTATTGACCATGGAAGTGAAAAAGGAGATCGAATTCATTTCAAGAAAGACCATTACAGATGAGATCATCGAATTCTTTCAATTGTGCCCTTTTCTCAAGAGAAATCCGCTCACCCTATCTTCGTCTGAAAAAAGAAGGGTGCTTCTTGCCGGCGTGTTTCTTTCGGAACTGCCGTATCTTATTCTGGATGAACCCGCCGCAGATCTTGACGATCAATGGAAGACCAAGGTATTTTCAAGGATACTTGAGAGTGAGAAAACGGTATTAGCATTTTCCCATGAGGAAATAAAAGGGTTAGAGCAACTCGGGATAGAGCAGCTCCAGGATAAAGACCCAGACCGGGATTGAGATCAAAGCTCCGATATAAGAATATAATAATCTTGGATACACAAATTCCTCATTCCCCGCTCTATGCCTATATTTTTCCAGCATGACGGCAAAATTATTTGCAGGCGGCATTATACATGCCAATGACAGCACCCAGCCCAGTAACTTGCTGGGATTGAATGCCCATATAAGGAATATAAATATCAGGGGAAGAACGAAATTCTTTGCAAAAACGAAAAGGAGTACTCCTCTGATCCTTACCTTTTTCAAAACGATCTTCGAAAGTATTCCACCAAGAACGAACATCACGCCGTAGATGCCGATCTTACCGATGAGGTCAAGGATATTCATGACCTGCCCGGGTACATATTTTCCAACGCCGGCAACTCCCAGGATCATTGAGATCGCTGTTATAATAAATGGAACGGGAAGTGTGTTTGCCTTGGGCCTTGTTTCTCCTCCTGTGATCCAGAGAACTCCGAGTGACCATAACAGAAGCAAAAGGAGCATTATATACATGAAAAGCAGTACAATGGCGAGATCCAAGGTATCGCCCTTCATTATTTCCAGAAGGATAGGGACCGAAAGATATCCGCTGTTCAAAAAAGTGAATAGCGCGAGATTTTCTTTCATAAACCCCGTTCGAGTGATCTTTCCGAAAAGATAACCGCCGGCGATCCCAATGGCAAGGAAAGCGAGCGTTATGAAGGGGATATACCAAAACTGGAGAAGAACCTCCATATTGAACCTCAGAAGGAATTTATGAAGTATCATCACGGGGATAAGAAAATTTACAAATAAGGTTGAGAGGGGCTTCAGCCACCCCTTCGGCAGGAAAAGTCGAAAGGAAATATATCCAAAGACCATCAGGCCGAATGTTTTAATGATAAATTGAAGGATCGGGTAAATAGTCAATCTAGTGCTCTGATTTATTAATACGTGAACAATGGCTGAAGCTATTTTCTTTAGCATGAGAGGAGCGCGGAACGCCGCATACCCACTGCGGTATGTAAGCAATTAGTGCTCTGATCCATAAAGACCTTAACAATGGCTGCTGCTGTTTTAATCCGTATTCAAGGCGCGAGGACCGTCGCATACCCCCTGCGGTATGTAAGCAACGAGCAACGCAGAAGACAGAAAAGAGCATCAGCCCGAAGGGAATCTCATCTTTGGTCAATTTCTTCCTCTCTCTTCGCTTACGGACCACGAAGGGTACGCCACGCTCATTGTTCGTTGGAATTGACTCAAATCTAAACATTCCATTGTCAACGTATTTATGCATCAGAACACTATAAGTCCGTTTCAATATTACGCATCATGCCCTCATTGATCTGATGAATCATTACTACTCCTATTGATCCTGAATCTTCGACAGGTTTTTATTATGACCTGATATTCATAGCTCCTTCTTCTGAAGATCACTATGAAAAGAAATTCCATGAGATATATGCCTAAAAATGTGATCGCTAATGTTAAAAGATTCTTAGGAAAATAGGATAAAAAGAATTTGGACAGTGAAAAAAGCAAACCGAATGCCAGGATAACAGTTAAGTAACTAAAGTTGAAGGGGTGAAATCGGTATTTGATAAATACTGTGGTGGAAATAATGATATTTATCAGAATATAGCTCAGGGCAGTGGCGTAGGCAGCTCCCAAAGCACCGAATCGAGGGATCAGCAAATAGTTTAGTATCAGGTTCACCAGCAGAACTACAAGAGTGATGAGAAAATAGGCCTTTTGCATATTGCCATAAGAGAGAATCGGTGCATTTAACCCCGTCAGGATATTCAAAATAAGTCCGGATGACAAAACAATGAGGATAGTGCCCGATAGAGATGTGTAATCACTGCCGAAGATACCCGCCACCTGTTCAGAAAAAAGCAGGAAGATGAGCAGAAGTGGAAACGAAACGAGCAGTATCATCCGGTTGAAGATATGATATGTATGTCCGAATTGCTTGCCGAAACTGCCTTCTTTTGAGATATGAGGAATGAGGGACCTTGAAAAAAGCGTCATGGGCAATAGAAGAAAAAATGCGCTTCTGACCGCAACCCTGTAAAAGGCAACTTCTGCCATGGGCCGGAAAAGTCCGATCATGAAAGTATCTATATTTGTCATAAGAACAAATGTTAAAGAGGCAAAAAAGAGGGGCAGGGAAATATTTATCAATTCCTTTAATGGTACTCTAGTGCTTGGGCTTGAGAATATCCGGGGCTGCTTCGACCGTAGGATCAAATATTCGATCACAATATTTATCAGCACTGCGCCAAGGTATATATATACCACTGTATTGATCGGCAATGGAGTAAAAATATGAGCCAGGATGGCAAAGCGGAATATTGTTTCGGAGATGATGGATAGATTCAATGAGAACATATCTCCGGTTGCCCAGATCACGCTTCTGAACACCTTCTGTATCGATGAAAGGAAGATATATGGGATGAAGATGAGTAGAATACTTTCTCTCGCTGCAGGAACCGCGAGGATGCCCGCCATAATAAACAGAGAGAAGAGTACAACGGAAACAAGACTTCTGCTCATAATGAACTTGACCTTTCCGTATTCCTTATCGGCAAGGTATTTCGCTCCCAATTTCAAAATGCCCCGGTCCAGCCCGAACATAGGGATGATGGCAAACATTGAAATAGTGGCGAATCCCCAAAGGAAATGCCCCGCGTCTTCGGTCTTGAAGAATCTTGTAAGAAGCACGATCAGCAAAAAAGTCAGGCCTCTATTCGCGATCTCAAAAATAATATTAATGCCGCTGCCTTTAAGTAGAGTAAATAATTCCTTTCTTTTTTGATCCATCTGGGAATTATATTATTTTTTCCCCATTTATTCAAGGCACGCTTCGCAGTGTACAAGTGACAAGTGCACAAGTGACAAGTGGGGAAATGAAAACTTGGGATATAATAGAGGATTGAAGAAAATGTCAATTGTCCATTTTCAATTGTTAATTGTTCGTACTATCTCGTACTTCGGACGCTCTGGTGTCCGAAAGCCCTTGAAAAATCTGAAGTATTCCGATAAAATAAACTATGCCAGCGAATCTTACTCCCGATTACTTACGCAATGAGAAAAATTACAAATTAGCAGCTGATCAGGATGAGAAACTTTATTGGCTGGAGCAGATGTATTCGACCATCCCAAAACATAAAGGTACGGAAAAACTACAGGGCGAGATCAAGAAGAAGATCTCCCAGTTGAAAAAGAGCATGGAAGGGGTGGTTAAGAAGAAGAGCTCAGTTTCAAATAAGATAGAAAAGAGCGGTGCTGCCCAGATACTGGTCATCGGCCCCGCAAATGCAGGGAAATCGACATTCTTAACGATGTATACAGGGCATTCATCTCAGGTTGAGAGATACGCCTACACCACAACTGACTTTGTCCTCGGAATGGGAGATTGGGAAGATATATCATTTCAATTCATTGATACACCTGCCATTAAAGAGGGCTTCACTCCCTTTTTAGTGTTTAACCAGCTTCGGATCGCAGACCTGGTAATTGTAATATTAACATCGGAGAGCGATCCCTCAACACAATATGAGGAGTTAACTCAATTTCTCGGTAAAAAGAACATACGGCTATTGGCTTCCGGGGAGAAGTATGAGAAAGAAGGTACTGTGAACCTGCCGCATATGATCATAATGAATAAGATCGATCTGATCGATGATTACACAGCCCTCGACGACTTTAGAGATTCGATGGATATAAAGGTGATCTCAACCTCTCTGATACTGGGAGATGATAGAAATGAGATAATGGAGGAGGTCTTTGCTCTAAGCCGGAAGATCAGGATATATACGAAAGAGCAGGGAGAAAAACCCAATATGAAAGATCCTTTTGTCGTTGACGAGGGAACCACGGTGATAGACCTTGCTGCGCATATTCACAAGGATTTCGTAGCGCAGTTCAATTATGCGCGTGTATGGGGAGGGGAGTTCTATGACGGGCAGAGGATCGGTAAAATAGAACCACTCTCAGAAGGACTTGTCATTGAGTTCTACCTTCACGATTGATATTTATGAATCAGAACACTCAAATGTAACCTTTTTACCAATTGCAGCGTTCTATTAGTTGACGGAGGTCAAGATGAAGAAAAAAACACTTCTTTTCACCATTGCTTTGATGTTTTTATCAATGAGTTTGTTTGCCGGCGATTCCCCCGAGATGGGTAAGGGAAGGCATCCGGGTATGAAAGACGGCGATAATTACCACGGCCGTATGCATTTTGAGGAGAGGATAAAAGAAGCCCTTGAACTCTCTGATAAGCAATTCGATCAATTGGAAAAACTCAGAATGGAGCTGGATAAAAAAGCCGCGAAGATCAAGATCCAGATCGCAAAAAAAGAACTTGATATCAAGGAGCTGCTCTTGGAGGATGATATTGATTTTAAAGCCATCAAAATGGTATTGAAGGAGATCAATGACCTGGATTATGAACTTAAAATAATCAAGATATTGCATCTTGAAAAATCTTCGAAGATACTTACTAAAGAACAATTTGCCAAATTCAAAAATCATTTTTTCCGCGGTGATAAAAAGGAGAAAATGATGAAGATGATGAAGAAGAAAAAGATATATAAAGACAGAGATTAATAACCCTTCATTATGCGAGGGTGAATTCATCACCCCCGTATATCAACATTACAATTCTAGTGTACTGTTTCATAAATACGATGATAATGAAATGTTTAAATTTGAGTCAATTTCAACGATAAATTCAGTCTGAAGTGTGAAGTGTGAGGTGTAAAGTGGGAACCAGGATGAAATAAAACTTGATCCCACGGTCGCCAATTCCCTCTGGATGACACTTTCCACTT
>JAGLWT010000051.1 GCA_023133295.1 bacterium
TTACACCTCACACTTCACACTTCATACTGTATTTATCCTATTTAAAAAAATCCGGCAGAGAATAATCCGAAGAGCGTTCAAAGGTCTTTCCTGTTTCAATTAAATCAGTGATCCGGTCGAAGTTAAAGAATCTGAACTCTCCCTTTGTATGACAGTATCCGATCAAGTATTTGGATCTGTCTTTGGTGTGTATCTCATAGGGGTCAACATCACGCCGAGAGGTCTTACCTGAGTATGGGGAGTAATAATGAATATGAATGGTCTGCTTTTCCGACATCGACTTTTCGACCATTGATATCACCGTAGCAGCAAGTGAATGCGCCGCCGATATCTTTCTTCCCTGAAAATCCCGAAGCGCCAGAACGGTATCAACACCTTTTTCTTCTAAAAGAGGCATCATCTTATGAAAAATATTGAACTTAATCGCAAGCAGCGGCATCATCTGCCTGAAATCGGCTACTTCCACTCCCAATTTCGCGGCAAGATCCGAGATTGACATATAGCCCGTGCCTTCAAAAAGTTTCTTGGTGATCCATTGCAAATCAAAGAGCACATTCTTGAATTTCTTCTCTATATGCTTCTGCAATGCGCCGTCCAGAAACTGCACAAGATGTGTTGAATGGATAGAAACAACAAATCTTTTATCCAGATACCGGGCAACTTGTTCCAAGACCTGTTTCAGTGGTTTTGCCCCGTCAATATCCTTCTTTGTGATCTTCTTGATAAGGAATATGTTCTCAGGTAGAGGGTTTAAGGTCTGAACGAACCAATGCATCTTCTTTTCTATTCGCCCCAAATGGGTCAGCAGCATACCGATCTCGTATATCTCGGCTCCCTCATTTATGTTCATTCCTGTAGTGTTTATACTCAGAAAGCAAAGCGGAGCATTCTTCAACTTGATCGTATTGTCCATCTTTTCCTCGATGTTATTCTATACTTTTTTCTCTGCTTTTTCAAATCGGCACGCGTGGGACGCGGAGAGGATTGTTCAAAAGTTGAAAGGTTCAAGGTTGCACATTAAGAATAATCGTTTAAGACAAGAATCCCTTTGTGTTCTACTTATTAATTGCCAACTTGCAATTATACATTGTTTATTGTATTTCACCACCTCGTACCTCGCACTTCGTACCTCGCCCTTATTTTGTGTGCTCCCCAAAATACTGTATAATGAATTAGACTAGGTGAGCTGATTCATAAATACGACGACAATGGAATGCTTAGATTTGAGTCAATTCCGACGATAAATGCGGTCTGAAGTGTGAAGTGTGAGGTGTAAAGTGAGGAGAACAAAACAATATCTACACCCTTCCATCTTTCATTCTTCATTTCCCTACTTGTCACTTGTGCTCTTGTCGCTTGTGCACTTGTTCCCCTATCAGCCATTGTTCCCGTATTTATGAATCAGATCACCTGGGTAAATATATGAGAAAGGAAGCAAATAATGAATTACTGATCAGAGCTTTAAGCGGAAGAGCGCATATATATTCGCTTACCGGAGAGTTTAAAAAGGCAGCGATCGACTATAAGCGGGGGATCACATCTTCTGAAAAAGGTGGCTTAACCAAGAATAAGTTTTCGCTGGGGCTTATTATTGATTATGCCATTTTCCTTTTCGGTGAATTGAATGATTACGCGAAAGCGGAGGAAGTGAATAAAATAGCTATCCGCCGGACAGATGAGAATAATTTCCCCGAAATATTTTCCCGCGGACTGCACGGGATCGGAAATATTCATCGCAAGAGAGGGGATTTCGATAAAGCGTTGAAGTATTTCCAAAAAGCGCTCATCATTACAGAACGGATCGATGATAAGGAGGAGATCGGCAATATCTCGGATAGCTTAGGGATCCTTTATAGCGACAAAGGGGAGTATGACAAGGCGCTGAAATACTACAAGAGAAATCTTGCCATAACCGAAGAGCTCGGAGACATAAGCGGGGTCGCTACCTGCAGCAATAATGTAGGTGTACTCTATCAGAACAAAGGAGAATACGACACCGCTCTGATATATTTCAAGAAATACCTAACAATGTCTCAGCGGATCGGCGCCAGGCGAGGAACTGCGGTAGCCTACGGCAATATCGGCGTTATTTATCACCATAAAGTAGACTATGACACGGCATTGGAATACTATGACAAGTATCTTTCAATATCAAAGGAGATCGGATACCCCCGGGGAATTGCCTGGGCATATAATAATATCGGAAATATTTACCAGAGAAAAAAGGAATTTTCTAAAGCATTGAAATGTTTGAAGAGGTCTCTATTAATGTCAGAAAAGATGGATGATGATATTGGAACTTTTTGGGTCTGTGCGAATATCGGTGATATTTATGAGAAGGAAGGGAGGTTCAGCCTTGCCCTGAAGTATCTGAAAAGATACCTTGCCCTGTCTCAAAAAATGGGGATCAAGGGCGATATTGCCGATGGTTTTTTCTATGTCGCCAATATTTATGTCAAGCTCAAGAAATTCAAGAATGCCGAAGAATATCTCAAAAAAGCGGAGAAAGCATACAAAAAGACCGACAGAAAAGACTGGCGGAAAAAATTGGATGAGATGTGGGACAAGGTTAATGCATAAGGCATTAACCGTGTGACGTATGACGTGTTCCGTGGAACGTAGAAGAAATAATAGGGACAAGACAGCAGACCAACGGGTCCTCTAGCTCACTAATGATGATTTCGCTTTTTTAGTCAAACAGAAAAAAAAGGGGGGGCCTAAACATTCAGGAATATCTTCAGTTCTGCCTCGAATTCTTTCCATAAATCCGGTAAATTATCTGCAAGCGGAAGTAATTTTTCTTTATCCAGCATTATTCCATATCCATGAACGAAAAAATGACGGAATGCTAAATATTCGTCTAATCTTTTGGAAAGCTCGGGTGTAATCACTTGATGATTCACCGATAGGTCCAATAAGTCCTTGTGCCAGGATTCCGAGGTGGAGATAGTGATTTTTTTGTGATTCAATACCCTCTTTAATATATTCTCAATTCCATTATAAGCATTCTGGAGAAATGTAGCAAGAGCAGCTAATTCAACAACTGTCTTTTCTTCTCGTTCTAATGTTGTTCTTAATGCATCGAGAGTAGCCAAAATATATTCCTTATCTACTTGAATCTCCCTAAGTAATTCATCCATATATCCTTACTCCTCTCTCTATAATCATTTGATTAAACAAAGATTCTCTGGACAGATCCACAAGATCTACCGTTTTGGATAAATTTCTCAGTAATTCGCCATAAAACTTAAAAAACAAACACGGTTCGAGCCCAAGAACCGCTATGTCGATATCGTTATAAACTCCATTGCCATTCAATGATGAACCAAAAAGATATATTGTGGAAATATTATATTTTTTTGCATATGTAATAATAATCTTTTTTTCCTTTTCACTTATCATAATTATTCCCTGTGTAATAAGTGATATTATACCACAACAGGAACGAGAATCAAAATATATGTCTCGCAAGAGGGCAGGCACACTGATCTACCCCCGCATTTATTCTCCATTTTTCTTCGTTCTCAATCTCCAACGGGCACAACATGCCGTTCCCCTACAACCTTTTTTAATTCTTCATTTTTCAATTATTCACTTTCCTTATCCCACCTACAAACCTATCAACCTATCACCCTTCTGGATGTTCCACTGGGTCCACTTGTCCCCTGTCCCTTGCGACCCGAGTGAAGTGCGGGTCGCTTGACTTTTCCTTCAAAATCCGTTATACTCGTTCTTTACACAACAAGGTGGTGAGATTAATGGTAAGAGTTTATGTAAACAGCTCAAACGTTGAAAAGGCTTTAAAGATCCTCAAAAAGAAGATCGCTAAAGAAGGAATTCTTTCAGTACTTAAGAACAAGAGGTATTATGACAAACCCTCTATAGCACTGAGGAAAAAGATCGCGAAGGCCAATAGACGGAGAAGAAGAAGATTCAAGAGAATGCAAAAATATCTCATTAGTTAGAACTTTCTGCCTTTCCCCTATTTAGTGTCATGAATCAGAACACTTAGAGACCCTTTTATTACTACAGATCAGGTGAAGGTCTTTCGATTTTGTGAATCAGATTAACGTTGAAGCATTGCAAGGACAGAAGGTTCTGCATAAATGCAAATCATGGAACAATTAAACAAAGGTAAAAATAGACCGTTATGAAAAGTAAACAGATAATAAAAGGATGGCTCGGCTATCTATCCCCTCATTGGCGAAAGATATTGTTCGGAAGTGTGCTGCTCATCGTCACTTCCGGACTGTCTATAATTGCGCCCGTATTTATTAAATATATTATTGATTTTGGCATTATAGGCAGAGATGTCAGCATACTCATGAATTCGACGATCTCCTATTTTCTCATATATATTCTATCATTTTATCTATCTTTCCGCGTCAGCATCCTGATGGAAGGCGTGGGACAGGATATTATGGTAAGGTTAAAATCTGATGCATTTCTTTCAATACTGAAAAAGAAGGTCGACTTCTTTTCAGATAATCCCGAAGGAAAACTGATCTCAAGGGTCGAGAATGACGGAGAATCGGTAAGACAGCTTTTTTCTGCGAATACCATACGACTGGTAGCCGATGTGCTGCTGCTTATAGGAATGCTTCTGGTAATGTTTCTGATCAATGCGCGGCTATTTCTGTATTTACTTGTTTCAGTAGTACCGCTTCTGATAGTTTTGGTTTATGTTTACTCCAGATTGTCCCGGCCCAGATGGCTGAAATTCCGCAAAGTAGTTGCCGATCTATCATCATATGTTGTCGAGTATTTCAAGGGAATGGAGCTTGTGAAGTCCTTTGACCGCATCGGTTTCATCAAGAAATCTCTGACAGCGCTTGACGGCAGGTATTTGAAGACCGGATTCCATGCTGAGGTGTTGAATATCGTATTTTTCAATATCATAACTTTTATCCAGATACTAGGCTTCTCGGTGGTGCTTTGGTTCGGCGGGAAAATGGTGGCCAGCGGAGCAGCGACCATGGGTACGCTCGTCCTTTTCATTACATATATCAGGCAGTTCTTTGAGCCCATAATGAGCCTTTCGTTCCAGCTCAGCTTCATCGAAAAGGCAAAGGCATCTTCTCAGCGCTTATTCGAATTGAATGTTGAGGACAATCGGCACGAGTATCTCGGTACGAAGGTCAGGGATTTCCGCTCAAATATAGAGTTCAAGGGCGTCGACTTTTCCTATGATCATGAAAAATCGGTATTGAACAACATCGACCTTACGATAGAGAAGGGGCAAAGAGTGGCTCTGGTGGGAAGGACCGGCGGCGGTAAATCGACGATCATAAAATTGATCCTGAAATTGATCAAGCCCGATGAGGGTAAGATATTCATAGATGGCGTAGACCTTTTTGAAATGGATACCGTTCTGTGGAGAAAGAAGGTCGGCTATATCTCCCAAAATATCTTTTTATTTCCTGGAAAACTGATCGATAATCTGAGAATGTTCGACGAAAGCATCAGCAGCGATGACATCATGCAGACCGTTGACCTGCTGGGGTTAAATTCTTTGTTCAAGCAATTTCCTGATGGCCTTGATACTCAGGTCAGCGAAGGCGGAAAGAATTTCTCAAGGGGAGAACAGCAATTGCTGAACATAGTGAGGGCGGTCACGGGAAATCCCGAACTCCTGATAATGGACGAGGCCACTTCCACTATAGACGCAAAGTATGAAAGACAGATAGTCGAGGCATTGAGGAGGATATCAAAGGATACGACCATGATTTCCGTGGCCCATAGGATCTCTACCATTAATGATGCAGATAAGATATTTGTCCTTGAAGAAGGCGGGATAACTCACTCCGGGAGTCATAAAGAGCTTCTCGGAAGCAGCGACATATATAGAAGATATACCTCTATTTTGGAGGGAAATAATGAATAAAAAGAGAATTGATACAATAAAATTTATGATGAGGCGTTGGAAAGGCTATGAAAAGACCGCTGCTTTCATCGTTTTGCTCACTTTAGTGAATACTGCGGTAGTCCTGATATATCCAAAGATACTCGGTATGGTGATAAACGGATTGAATTCCGGGGTTCCCATGAGCAAGATCCTTGATTATATCCTGATCCTCATAGGATCCGGACTTGGTGTGGCTCTCGTATATTCTCTACTGCAGTCTCAACGGTTGAGAATGAACCTCACACTCGCAAATAAGATAAGAGAAGAGATCTATTTCCGCTTTACCGGATACGGTTCACACTTTTTCAACAAATTCAGATCCGGTGATGTGGTAGCACGGCTGATCAATGACATGGAACAGCTGACATGGTTCATGAGCTCCGGTGTTTTCAGGGGATTGGAAGGGTTTCTTCTTCTCTTCTTCGGAACATATCTGCTCTTGAAAATAGATGTAATGCTTACCCTTATTTCAATAGTGCCGCTGTTCTCGATCATCACGATCCTCCTCTTCGCCACAGAAGAAATTATGGAAAGCAAGTATAAGACGGTGCAGAAATGGGTATCGAAGGTCAATGACTTTCTCTCCTCTGCATTCGGCGGTATAGTATTGATAAAGATCAGAAATTCAGATCCTCTATTCAAGGAGATCCTTGTCCGAATGCTGAAGGATCGAAAGAGCAAGGAGATCGATGCGGTAAAATTCGAAAGGTTCGCTGATACATGTTATGGCGTAGGCATAATGCTGAGTATATCGCTCTTTTTGTTTTTCGGCGGAAAGGCCGCTATTGACGGACGGATCGACATTGGACAGTTCGTGGCATTCACTCAATATCTCATCGTATTGATCGGCCCCATGTTCTCTCTGAGCTTCTTTGTCCTGGCATATGCCAGATCCAGAGCGTATATCGGCAGATTGAACGAGCTGCTGGATGAGAAGAACGAGGAAAAGATGATACGCAGTATCTCCCACAAAAAGGTGGAGACCTCGGTAGATGCCGAAAACATAAGCGCGGGATACGGAGAAACTTCCGTCTTGAATAATATTTCACTCTCGATAAAAGCGGGTGAGAAAGTAGGTATTATCGGAGATGTCGGGTCCGGAAAGACAACATTGATAAAAACGCTCATGGGAATGATCCCCGCCCTGGAGGGAGAGGTCACTCTGGATGGTATTAACATTCAAAGCATCTCATTTTCTTCCATAGCGGACATGTTCGGATACGCACCTCAGGAGAACCTTCTTTTTACCGCCTCGATAAGGGATAATATCTCCTTTTCAGACGAGAAGATCAATGACGATCGGATCAAGCAAGTTGTAGATATAGCTCAATTTAAAAGCGAGCTGGCGGAGTTCGCCGGTGGATTGGGCGCAGATCTCGGAGCTGGCGGAAAGACCGTATCAGGTGGACAGATGCAGCGTCTATCCGTTGCGAGAGCTCTGGTCAGGCGGCATTGCTTTTACATTTTTGATGATATCACATCCGCGCTTGACCCCGAAACGGAATTGGCATTGATCTCCAAGATCAAGAAAGAGGCCGGGCAGAGTGGAATACTAATGGTTTCATATCGGCCGTATACCCTCTCTCAGATGGAGAAGATCATTCTCTTAAGGGACGGGAAAATAAGAGCGGTAGATACACATACCAGTTTATTGGAGCGGGATGATTATTACAGGGACCTTCTTATTTTTCATCAGGGAGACTAATCGTACACTGATTCATAAATATGATGACAATGGCTGAAACTATTTTGTTCAGCATGAGAGGAGCAAGCAAACCAGAGGACATAAAAAGAGCTTCAGCCCGAAGGGAATATCATCTTTGGTCAATTTCTTCCTCTCTCTTCGCTTACGGACCACAAAGGGTACGCCTCGCTTATTGTTCGTTGGAATTGACTCAAATCTAAGCATTCCATTGTCATCATATTTATGAATCAGAGCACTTTAAAAGTGCGAGGTGGTGAAGATTGTTCAAAAAGTTAAGCTTCGCAGTGGACCCAGGAACTAGTAGACCCAGCAATGCTGAGCTTGCTCAGCAAGTCTGAAGTGTAAAGTGGGAACCAGGATGAAATAAAACTGGATCCCACGGTCGTAAGCTCCCTCTGGATGACATTCTCTTCTTTATTTCCTTCCCGCATCCGCTCATCGGGAGCCCGGCAGCACCGGGCGACCAACCCAAAAGAGTTTTGAA
>JAGLWT010000052.1 GCA_023133295.1 bacterium
TTCCTCTCTCTTCGCTTACGGACCACGAAGGGTACGCCACGCTCATCGTTCGTTGGAATTGCCTCAAATCCAAGCATTCCATTGACATGGTATTTATGGAACAGTACACTGGGAGGGAAATAATGGAAAATACATATTCACTAAGCCATCTTCTTACCGCCCTTGTAAAGAACGGCGGATCCGATCTTCACTTGACCGTTGGACTTCCTCCGACATTGAGAGTGCATGGCTCTCTGGTCAAGATGAATTTGCCGGCTCTGAACCCGGCGGACATAAAGAGACTTATGGGTGAGGTGCTTTCAGATAAGCAACGCATAAAGATAGAAGAGACCATGGAACTTGACTGTGCTTATGAGATCGAAGGGCTTGCCAGATTCAGGGTAAACGCCTTTTATAACCGGCTTGGGATGGCGGGGGTCTTCAGGGTCATTCCGACCAAAATAATGACACTTACCGAATTGGGCCTGCCTCCGTATCTTGAGAAACTCGCCAATAAGAACAATGGACTGGTCCTCGTCACAGGACCCACGGGATCCGGAAAATCAACAACCCTGGCTGCGATCGTACATAAAGTCAATCAAATACGCTATGATCATATTCTGACCATTGAAGATCCAATTGAATTCGTGCACAAACCGATCAATTGTATAGTCAATCAAAGGGAGCTCGGGACTAATACTCTCAGCTTTACAAATGCATTGAGAAGCGCGCTACGTGAAGATCCGGATATTATACTTGTTGGCGAGCTTAGGGATTATGAAACCATATCGCTTGCAATAACCGCCGCGGAAACAGGCCATCTTGTATTCGGAACGCTTCATACCAATTCAGCGGCAGCCACCATCGATAGAATAATCGATGTCTTTCCTCCGCATCAGCAGTCACAGATCCGTACTCAGCTCGCTGAGACCATTCAAGCGGTTATCGCGCAGCAGCTTATTCCCAAGAAGAACGGAAAAGGCAGAGTAGCGGCATTGGAGATCATGATGGGAAGCTATGCCGTGAAAAGCCTTATCAGAGAAGGCAAGACCTTCCAATTGGGTACCGTAATTCAAACCAGCACCAAGGAAGGTATGATGCTTCTTGATCAATCTTTAAAGGACCTCGTGAAAAAGGGCCTGATCGATGCCAGGGAAGGGTTTCATCGGGCGATCGACAAAAAGACATTTGCAGAATATGTGAAAAGAGGGCTCTAATATGTGCGGGATTATCGGATATATCGGGAAGAACAATGCCGTTGACGCCATAATGGACGGTCTGAGAAAATTGGAGTACCGCGGTTATGATTCCGCGGGCCTTACCGTGATATCAGACGGGGCAATGGATACCTATAAGGACAAGGGCCGAGTCGCCCATTTGAATGAGATACTGCCGCAGAACCTATCGGCACCGCTGGGTATCGGGCACACAAGGTGGGCAACACACGGAAAGCCGTCAATGGAGAACTCACACCCCCATTCCGGAGGTTCTGGAGAAATATCTATTGCACATAATGGCATCATTGAGAATTACCTCTCACTTATGAAACATCTTGAAAAAGACGGGCATACTTTCAAATCAGAGACAGATAGTGAAATATTAGCACACCTTATTGAGAATTTCTATGAAGAAGGCGTGCTCTTGGAACAGGCCGTGAAGATGGCGCTTGATAAGGTAGAGGGAACATACGGATTGGTCGTGATATCAAAGAGAGAGCCCAATAAGATCGTTGCAGCAAGGAACTCATCACCAATGATCATCGGCGTCGGTGAAAATGAGAATTTCATTGCATCGGATGCCACCGCTATAATCAAATACACCAAGAAGATAATTTACCTTGAAGATCAGGAACTTTCTGTAATAACCGCTAATGACATAAAGATATTCAATAAAAAGAATATTACGGTCAATAGAAAATCGCTTTCCCTGGACTGGGATGAGACCCAGGTCGGGAAAGAGGGTTATTCCCACTTCATGTTAAAAGAAATACACGAGCAGTCTAAAAGCTTCAACGCTACCCTGGCAGGACATCTTGACCATGAAGGCGGAACTACAAGATTGGGTGGAATGGCAAATTTATTTCCGGGGAATTCAATTCATGATATACGCAGGATCGTAATATTGGGTTGCGGAACATCCTGGCATGCGGGACTTCTTGGAGAATACTACCTCGAGAAGTTAACCGGAATACCCGTCGAAGTCGAATATGCCTCAGAATTCAGATATCGAAGCGCCATAATCGACAAGAACACATTTGTCATAGCCGTTTCGCAATCGGGTGAGACGGCCGACACTATTGCCGCTATAAAAGAAGCCAAAGCCAAAGGCGCCAAGGTATTCGGTATCGTCAATGTCGTCGGTTCTTCTATTTCAAGGGAAGTGGACCAAGGGCTTTATATACATGTCGGACCGGAGATCGGTGTCGCGTCGACAAAGGCATTTCTCTCAGAAGCGCTTGGATTGCTTCTGATCGCGATATATATCGGCCGGAAAAAGACGCTGTCCTTAAAGAGCGCCCTTATAATTCTCAAGGAATTGGAAAAACTTGCTGAGAAAATGGATACTATCCTTAAAGATGATCCCGGGTTCATTAAAGATCTGGCACGGCAATACTCAAATTACCACTCTTTCCTGTACTTGGGAAGAGATCTCTCTTTTCCAATTGCGCTTGAAGGTGCCCTGAAATTGAAGGAGATTTCATATATCCACGCAGAGGGTTACCCCGCAGGAGAAATGAAGCATGGGCCTCTTGCGCTGGTGGATCCCGATTTCCCTGTTTTCTTCATTGCTCCCACAGATGCCATCATCGAGAAATCGCTCTCTAATATTCAGGAGATCAAGGCGAGAGAGGGAAAGATAATTCTTCTTACGGACGAACACAACGGAATACCTGACAATCTGGCAGATGCCGTGATAAAAGTTCCTCAAACAATACCGGAATTATATCCATTTCTTGAAATAATTCCCCTTCAGTTATTTGCCTACCACATTGCCGTATTCAAAGATCGCGATGTCGATAAACCCAGAAATCTGGCGAAATCAGTAACAGTGGAATAATGTCATTTCTCGAGCAGGCGGCAGGCCAAGTCATTTTGCTAATGGAATCGCTTGCTTGTTTTTCATCGAACATAAAAGTAATTTCTGATCCTTTGGCAAAAGAGATGATGGAGCAGGGCCGGCCTGTTATTTTTGTTTTCTGGCATCATAATATCCCCATAATTTTATACCGCTTCAGACATAATGGGTATATTCCATTGATCTCTCTCTCAAAGGATGCCGGCCTGTTGCTGCCGGTGCTCAATTTCTTTGGATATGGCATTTTCCGCGGATCTTCTACCCGCGGCGGGGTATCCGCCTTAAAAAGAGGGTTTTATCTTTTAAATCAGGGCCGAAGTCTGGCATTGACGCCAGACGGCCCAATCGGGCCGCGGTATTCTTTCAAAGCAGGTGCCGTTATCTATGCTGCCGAAACGGAAATTCCGGTTATTCCGGTCGGGGCGGCATTGTATAGGAAGTTTACTCTTAATACATGGGACGGTATGGAGATCCCCAAGCCCTACAGCATTGCCTCCATCCGTGTCGGAAAGCCCTATTACTGCCATAATAAAAACAATAAAAAGGAAGATGTGGATCATTTACTGAACGCGCTTATCACTGAAGAGAAATTGGCAGAAAAGGACCTCAAGAAAAGATTACGCACCATTTTTGCCTGATTTATCCTCTGTCATAGATACGATGACAAAGGTGCTTCGCAGTGCCGAAGCGTTCCAAGTTCGCAGGTTCCAAGTTCACAAGTTGAGAAATACCATCCGAGATAAGAATTTATTTGTGGTCTATCTTATAATTGTCAACTGTCAATTGTCCATTGTCAATTTCTCTATAAGCCTCTATTCATAGATCAGAACACTAGAAAATATACAACCGCATTATCGCATACGCGATCACAAGGAATGCGAAGCTGATCTTCGTGAAGACGGAAAGAGCTTTTCCAATAAGAGCGCCTATACCTGCCTTCGCGGCATGTGTGGTATCTTTTTTGTAAAGAAATACTTCCCCGATAAATACTCCGAGAAAGGCACCGCTGAACACTCCGAAGAGTGTGCCTACCACCGGTATAACCGGTGTAAACAAAAGCCCCAGAGCAATACTGAGAATAAGCGATAGAATAATGGAGTAGGTTGATGCCTTGGCCTGTTTGGCGCCGAGAATGCCGAAGACCCAGTCAAAGAGTTCTGAAAGAGCTGCCAGAAAGATCCCTATTATGACAAATATCCACCCGCCTGAGCCGAATATTTCCGGGTAGAGCAGCTTCGCCACTAAATTGGCCAGAACAATTACCCAGATACCGGCAAGGCCGGGGATGATCAGAATAAGCCCCGCCGTCCATAAAAGCGGCAGGGCTATTTTTAATGTAATTTCCAATATTGGTCTTTATCTCTTCTTTTCAAATTCAAGAACAACCGGTGCTGCAATGTATATTGAAGAGTATGTACCGGTTATGATCCCCACAAGAAATGCCAGGGAGAACTCATGAAGTCCCGGTCCGGCAAAAATATAGAGACAGAACACCACCATAAAGGTAGTAAGTGATGTCATAATCGTTCTGGAAAGGGTCTTATTTATCCCGGAATTTATAAGATCGCCGAGAGAACCTTTATTATACTTTCTCGTTTCCCGTATCCTGTCATCGACCACTATCGTATCGTTGAGCGAATAACCGATCAAGGTCAAAAGGGCAACGACCACTGAAAGATTAACCTCTTTATTCAGCAGAAGGAATACTGTCAGTGTTATCAGAACATCATGCATAAGCGCCAGTATCGCTCCCAGCGAATATACGAATTCAAAGCGGAATGAGATATAGATCAGTATTCCGATAAGGGCAAAGAATAAGGCGTAGAACGCTGTCTGCTGGTATTTTTTACCGACAGAAGGGCCTACGAGAGAGATCCCCTCAACATCGTATTTATTGTCCGGGAACGATGCGGTAAGGACCTGCCGAAATGAATCGACCTCCGCCTGGGTCAAGAGATTTGACAATCTCGTTTTGACCACATCCACGGTCGAAGAGTTGACATTGACAGCCAGCGGCTTATTTTCTCTGTCGTCCAGTTTGAACATTTCCTTGAACTGCTCTTCCAATTCACCGGGGACATTGAAATATTCAATAGCTTTTCCATAATCCTTAAAGATCATATTCTCTTTTCGCGCAGCCATTATCAGTTGTTCTTTTTCCAATACGAAATCCGGAAGCTTTCTTTGAATTATGAATCCCTTGTTCTCGCGGCCGACCGATTTCACTTCGGCGTTCAATTTGTTCCTGATCGTTTCAAGATCTTTAATGTTCAGCTCATTTGCAAATTTCACCTGTAATTTGATCCCGCCCTGGAAATCGATCCCCCAGTTAAATCCGCCGCGGATAAAGTAAAAGAGGATACCCAAGATCAGTATTGATCCGGAAATGATATATGCGTACTTCCGTGTTCCAATAAAATCATAATTTGTGTCTTTAAATAAACGCATATCTGCTCCTATATACTGAGTTTCTTGATCTTTACGGTTCCAAGAAGGTACTCAAAACACATCCTGGTAAAGACAAGGGCTCCGAACATACCGGCAAGTATACCGATAGAAAGAGTTACAGCAAATCCCTTCAACGGGCCGGTGCCGAATTGAAATAATACGGCTGCGGCAATAAGGGTTGTCACATTGGCATCCAATATAGTCAGGAATGCCTTGCCGAATCCCCGCCGAACAGAGGAAATGATGCTATTGCCTGTACGCATTTCTTCTTTGATCCGTTCGAATATCAGAATATTTGCATCGACCGCCATACCTACGGTAAGAACAAGTCCGGCAATACCCGGAAAGGTCAGGGAAAAATTGAAAAGGGACATTATACCGAGAATAACAACAAAATCCACGACAAGGGCGAGATCAACGATCACGCCTCCCCAGCGGTACACCACAATGATAAAGGCAAAGACCAGAAGAAGGCCCAGAAGAAGAGCGTTCTTACCGCGCATAATGGAATCCTTTCCCAGTGTGGGGCCAACCGTTTGATTCTCAAGTATCTGTACCGGGGCGGGTAAAGCACCCGCTCTCAATACAAGAGCAAGGTCGCGGGATTCCTGAAGTGAAGCTTGTCCGCTGATAACAGCGCTTCCGTCAGGGATCTTCTCATTTATAACAGGAGCGGAAACCACCTTACCGTTCAAAATGATCGCAAGCCGTTTCCCTACATTCTCTTCCGTAATTCTGGCAAATACCCTGCCGCCTTTAGGTTTGAAATCTATCTTGACGACGGGGCTCTGGAATTCATTGAAATCAACACGCGCGCTCTTTAATTCATTACCATTGAGAAGCGA
The DNA here is from genome assembly GCA_023133295.1 of bacterium. Taxonomy (GTDB): domain Bacteria; phylum AUK180; class AUK180; order AUK180; family AUK180; genus JAGLWT01. The sequence continues at coordinate 6,348 of JAGLWT010000052.1, forward strand.
TGGCTTCTTTATCAAGTAGGGTATTTTCCTTACAAGCCCGGTAGCCGGGTCGGTATGCTCTTCAAAAAGTAATTGATTATTCGGGGGGAGCGGAATTTCGCTTGGTCCAGTCATATCTTCGTTTACAAAGAGATTGACCTTTGGCTGATTGTTCTCGTCCACCAGTTTGAACTCCAAAAAGGCGGTTTGAGTAACAAGATTGACGGCCCTGTCTGGATCCTTCATTCCGGGAAGCTCAACAACGATCTTATTGAAGCCCTCCTTCTTAATAACCGGCTCATTCACTCCGAATTCATCTATCCTGGAGCGGATTACTGTGATTATCCTATCTACTACATCTTGTCTTTCTTCGGGTTTAACTTTGGAAATATCGGCGCCGAGAACAAGGTGTATCCCACCCTGAAGATCAAGGCCCAGTTTTATCACTTTTTTGTATTTTTTCGCGTATTCTTCCGGAGGATATCTAAGCTTTCTTTCCTCATCGGAGATCTTATACCATGAAACGGTCTGCGCAACAAAAACAAGAGATAATACCAATACTACCGCGAATACTAAAAATCTCAACAAAAACGGTTTATTGGACATATGTCCTCCTATAATTTACTTATTATTCTATAATTAATCGATATTTTACTTTATTTACAGGAAAAATTCAACATTTCTCAACCTTGAATATGGGAGCCTGCGAACTTGTAACTTATTTTATCCACCTAGTATGTCACACCACCCCCATTTTTTTTTCTATCAACTATCGTTTTCAGAAGTATTGTCGTTTGATAATGTTGAAGGATGCTGGTAATAATATGATTCACCTTTTACTCCGAGGATTTCCTTTTCAATATCTACAACTTTCTTCCAGCCATTATCTTCAAAGATACTGATCAACTCATCCAGAAATTGCACCCAGTCATTTAAGCAATCCTTAACTTTTAATTGCATTCTGCCTGAATAATTAAATACTGCAATCTGATATAGTCGTTGTTCTCCCTTTATCGAATCATCTGAATAAAAACGGATCCAGAAATTTTGAAAGTCAAAGAATATAGTTTCTTTAAAGAACCAAATGACTGCTCGCTTCATGGTAATCCCATTTTCTGACAAGTTGATCTTTAAAGTAAATTTTCGAATGCTGATCTCAATAATGAACAGGGAAATAGCAACACAAATAATAAATGGAGTAATTCCAAAGAGCCACGCGATCGGCAACAATAATAGTAGGAACCCGTGAAGGGCGAAAATCCTTTTTTGAATAGCTTTTTTCTTAATTCCGTACCATAATTCTTTCATAATTTTGCAACCATCGTCCCTATTCGCCCTTAAAGATCACCGACTCCCTGTCAAAAAGGCGGAAAGCCATTATTATAAAGAATCCCGCCAATAAAAAGCTCTCCAAGAGTGTAATGATCAAGTAATACCCTCTAACATCTCCCAAGATAATATTTTTCAGAAGCAGTGAAATATTAACGATGGGAATGAACACCGTGGACATATCCGCCTCGAAGCCGGGAAAGATAGAGACCATCGCGGGAAATATCACCGCCATCGTCAATGGCCCGATATATCCCTGGGCCTCTTTCATAGATTTCGCGAACGATGCGATCGCAAAGACCAGCGCTGAAAAGATCATCGCCACAGGAAGTATCGCGAAGAATGCGGTGATCATGGTCTGGAAGCTGATCTCAGCCGCGAATTGGCTGGAGGACGGCAATAGGCGAAAGGTCAAACTGATAGAGATCAGAGAAGACGCAGAGGAAACAAGAGCGACTAGAACAGTTGTCAGATACTTGCCGATCACTATTTCTTTCCTCAATATTGACGCGGCCAGCAGGGTTTCAAGAGTTCCACGCTCTTTCTCGCCCACAGAAAGGTCGGTCGCCGGGTAAGAAGCCCCAGACATCGTTATAAGTATCAGCATATAGGGCAATAACATTGCCAAGAACATCGATTTCATCTTCTTTTCAGAGGCGATGTTCTCTATTTTTACCATCACGGTATCCCAAATGTTGTCGGGAACCCCGTGCTCGACCAGTATTTCTTTTATCAATACATTTTCATAATCGGCAAGCGCGCTGCGCAACTTTCTGTACTTCAGATCACTTGATGTGTTCGCCTTATCATAATGGAAGGTATATACCTCGCTTGAGTTCTCGGTGCCGAACTCGGCTACGAAGTGCAATTTCTTGTCCTTAAGAAATTGTGCTATGTCCTCTCTTTTTATCAATACCCAATTGATGTCCACTTCCGTGAAAATTGCGCTCATATGCGCCTTCTCTTCCGCGGTCAGATACCCGATATTGACCGTCTCCTGCGTGACCTTCTTCATCCGCGACGCCATAAAGACCGACACTCCGCCCATAAGAAGCGGCATTGCTATCAAAGGGATCAGGATAACACCGATTATCGATCTCTTGTCCCTGATAAGGTCCAGCACTTCTTTCTTAAATATCGACCATATTATCCCGGCTCTCATATCTCTTCTCCTACCAATTTAAAAAAGACACTCTCAAGCGGAATATCCTTATAAGAACTCCGAAGCTCTTTCAAATCTCCCGAATAGAGCATTTCCCCTTTGTGCATGATCCCTACATCATCGCAGAGATATTCGGCCTCCGAAAGAATATGTGTTGACAAAACAAGCGTTTTGCCTTTGCCTTTCGATTCTTTGATGAAATTGACGATAGTACGCGAGGAGATGACATCCAAGCCGTTGGTGGGTTCGTCCAGTATGAGTATTTCGGGATCATTGATCAGCATTCTTGCGATAGATACTTTCTGTTTTTCACCTGTTGAAAGCTTCCCGCATCGGGACTTCAGGATATCTCCCATATTAAGCATTTCAACGATCTCCTTGAAGCGTGATTTTATCAGATGATCCTCTACCAAATTCAATCTGCCGAAATATGTCGCCACCTCTTCCGGATACAGACGGTCATAGACGCCGGTGTTGCCGGAAATGAATCCCAGCCGCTTTCTGTGAGCAAGTTTATCATCAAAGATGGACTTGCCCTTATATAGTATATCCCCTTTTGATGGGGAAAATATCGTCGCGATGGTTCTTAATGTTGTTGTCTTTCCAGCCCCGTTCGGGCCGAGCAACCCAAAGATCCGCCCCGGCGTAACAGTAAAAGACGCACCCTTGACCGCCTCAACTATTCCTTTTTTGGGAATCTTAAATCTCTTCCAAAGGTCCTTGACTTCGAGCATATATCCTCCGCTTCATTTTTTTACCATTTTTCACGATTAATGTCAATCGTTCGCACGGCGAGATGAGAAATGGGTGATAGGTTAATAGGCAAAAAAGAGAGGGAGGAGCACACGAGCACAAGTGCACACGGTACAAGCGTCCCAGTTGGTAATGAAAAATAACAATTGTGAAATATTTGTAGGGACAAGGCTTGATCTGTCCTCTGTCATTATCGGGCTTGACCCGATAATCCATCCCTTATCGTTTCCCCACCTTTCAACCTTTGAACCTTGAACCTTTGAACGCTTCGGCACCTCGAAGCATCCAAATGTTTCACGTGAAACAATTATTTCTTGCTTTTTTTATTGTTTTATTGTAAATTACATCATGATAAAGAAAATACTATATATTTTTATTGTTTCTCTCTTCTTTGCGTCTTCCCCCAATCCAAGCAACGCTATATGGCATTGGCACAAGAACATTGTCTTCACTCCCGAACATCTGGAGATCTTGTCAAGGACTGATTTTACGGACATATTCATTCATTCTGGTTCTTTTCAGATGGTCAAGGGCCATCGGGGTGGTAGAAAGCCGGATTTTTCAGGCGTGGAGTTCGATCCAAACTCTGACATACTGGCGGAGGTGTTGAATAATTTCAAAATTCACCTGGTATATACCTTTGAAAGTTGGGGTAAACATACGTTCTACACTGATTTTATGAAGGCAGAGCCGCAATTGTCCCGGGAATTTATAATCTCTGTTGTCAAAGACCAGATCCAGCAGTTCACCGCCAAGGGGATCAGAGTAGATGGTGTTCAACTGGACCTCGAAGGAGCCGGAATCGACCTTTCCCTTTATGCTGATCTCCTGGTGGCTACCAAAGAGAGCTTCCCCGATAAAGAAATCTCGCTTTCACCGATGGTGGGTTGGCTTAAGAAAAAGGAATTCAAGAAGATCCTCGACACCATTGACTTTTATGCGCCCATGGTCTACGATTATCAGCGGGGAAAGAAATTGTCCGATGACACAAGGATCACTGATATCAATTGGATCATAAGAGTAGTTGATACCTGCGAATCCCTGAAGAAACCGTATTTCCTGGGATTGCCTTCTTATTATTACCGAATCTTTTACAATGAAGAGATGAGGCGCGTAAATTCCTGGACATTCATCGATTTCGAAGAACTCTCCGAAAATAAGGCTTTTTCTCTTGTGCACAGCAAAAAGAATTATTCACTCTGGGATAAAGAGATGTACAATGGGGACAATCACTATTTATACCGTGTCGAGAGACCAGTTTTTTTCAAATTCTACTTTTTTCCTAGGGGATCTCACCTTCTCTTTGATGTGATCACCCCCGCCGGATTCAAGGCATATGTTGATGCGGCATATTCCCGCAAACCGGAGTTCATGAGAGGAATATCTGTTTTCCGTTATACCAAACCAGGTGAGAAGGTACTTCTCCGTACCTCCTATTTCCCCTATATTTTCGGCAATCAATCTCTTATTCCAAGGGGCGTCCCCTCTGTTAACCTTTACAGTAAGAGCCCGGGAGAAGAGGTTTTCAATGTATCTCTGAAGAATGTTGGAAATTGCGAATCACTTGTCGAGTATAATTCCGTTCAGCTTCTTCTGAAGCTTCCCGGCAGGAAAGTGAAAGCGGTGGTAAAGAACAATTTTGACAATTTCGATTATTATTTCGACGGGGAGAACAACACCACTTACATAACTTTCGCAGAGAGCTTTCTTGACCTTGCCGAAGAGGTCGCCTCCGGGCCGATCACCTTGGAGGTAATAGACGAAAAACCGTTATCCGTATTCTATCAGACCTGGATCAAGGGCCCGGACGGGAATTATTACGGTATTGATCTTGAGAACTGGGAAAAGGCGGAGTTCCTTCAGCCCGATAGTTCCGCCGAGGAGGATTGACATGAAATGCAGGATCATTGATGTAGCCAATCAAAAAGGCGGCGTCGGAAAAACGACAAGTGCCATAAATCTCGCGGTGGGGATATCCTTGTGGGAGAAAAAGGTACTTCTGGTGGATTTTGACCCGCAGGGCAATACAACAACAGGACTTGGAATAGATAAAAGGGAAAATATAAACAATATTTACGGACTGATCACGGGTAAATGCTCCCTGGACCAGACCATCCTGCATTTATCCGAGCATCTTGACATCATGCCGGGGGGAGAAGACCTCAGCGCCCTCCCCATGGAGGTATATGATGATAAAGATCGTCTATTCATTTTGAAAAAGCTTCTTTCGGAACTAAGGCAGCATTATGATTTTATCATTATCGATACGCCGCCTTCATTGAATCTGATCACATTGAACGGCATAATCGCGGCAGATGAGCTGTTAATTCCCGTACAGGCTGAATTCTACGCTCTTGAGGGTATAACACAGGTGCTGAAAACATTAAAAAAGGTGAAGCGCTACACCGGAGAATCTATTCTGAAGACCCATTTCCTGGTTACCATGTATGATGTGAGGACTTCTATCAGCAAACAGGTCCGACAGGAATTAGAGAAACATTTCTCCTCGGAGGTCCTTAAGACAGTGATCCCTCGGAATGTGAGAATATCGGAAGCGCCGGGATTCGGAGAATCCGTCCTTACATATGCGCCCCTTTCAAAAGGAGCGTATGCCTATAAAGAGCTCGTGAAAGAAATAATGGAGATGAAAATATGAGTGCCCAGAAGAAAAGAATAGGATTGGGACGGGGGCTCGACGCCCTTTTCACAGATGAAGGTTCTTCTTCAAATGAAATCCTGATGATCCCGTTGGGTAAGCTGCTGCCGAACCCCGAACAGCCGAGAAAACATTTCAGTGAAGAGAAGATCATTTCTCTTGCCGATACAATAAAGAAAGAAGGCGTTATCTCACCTCTTATTGTAATAAAGAAGGACAATACATATCTTATAGTCGCAGGCGAGAGACGCTACCGCGCCTCTAAAATTGCCGGATTGGATGAATTACCCTGTATTGTAAGGGACCTTCACTCGGATGATATTCTGACCATATCCCTCATCGAGAACATTCAAAGAGAAGACCTCAACCCGATAGAAGAGGCGATGGGAGTAAAAGATATCCTTTCAAAAACCGGGTTCACTCATGAGAAGGTCGCAAAGATCCTCGGTAAGTCCAGGGTCTATGTGACCAATCTTCTCCGCTTGCTAACCCTTCCAGCTGTAATTATAGACCTGATCGCCAATAATAAGCTCAGTGAGGGGCATGGCAGAACGCTTGTAGGTATGTCGGACGAGACCGCATTGAGATTCGCCAAAAAGGTGATCGAGAACGATCTGAGCGTGAGAAAGCTCGAGGACATCGTAGGCCTGCGGAAAGAAAGATCGAAAAAAGGGCCCAAAGCGGTAAAAGCAAAAAAAGACCTCTTTATCTCACATATCGAAAAGGATTTGGCGAATAATCTTTCAAGGGATGTCAAGCTGAGATCTAATAAGGATTATCGCGGAGAAATCCGTATCTCTTTTTATGATCTGGACGATCTGAACGGTTTGTTGGCCTTGCTGAAACAGCTGGGATCTGATTCATAAATACGATGACAATGTGTGATAAGGGCACAAGTGGGTAAGGATAAATGGAATCACATACATCATTCCCATGTAATTTACCCCGATTACATCGGAGATCAGGAATCCCTCTTTTCATTATTGGCATATGCTTTTCTCACATCATTTCATGATATTCAAAAAGAAAAATATATATATTA
>JAGLWT010000053.1 GCA_023133295.1 bacterium
TGATATTCCCTCCGGGCTGAAGCTCTTTTCCTGTCTACTGCGTTGCTCTTTTCTTACATACCGCAGTGGGTATGCAGCGTTCCTCGCGCCTTGAATACGGAGTAAAAAAGAGCATCAGCCATTGTCATCATATTTATGAATCAGATCACTAACGCTCGTTAGAGCTTTTAGAGGCAGGAACGAATGTTCGAGGAAAAATGACATGCTGTCTGAGAGAGGAAACTTCCGAACGAGTTCATGCATTTTAATGAGTGTATGCTTCGGTCCGAAGGAAAAAGCGAAAAGAAAAGAGAACCCCTTCCGGAACAATAATATATATATATTTCTTTTTGAATATCATGAAATGATGTGAGAAAAGCATATGTTAATAATGAAAAGACGGATCAAAACTCCATTAAATAATCTTTATTCAATTGTCAATTTTATATTGACAATTCAAAGACGATATTCCCTTTTTGTTAACGTATTTAGAAAACAGCACACTTGAGTACGTTCATCATTTGAAATAATGCAGGATTAGGGTATAATCAAGAAGTTCCTAAGGAGGAAATATGAAAATTAGAATGCTTATCCTGGCCTTTATCGTTCTGCTTGCCGGATGTGCCCATCATCAACAGAGAACAGATGTGCTCAAGCCCGTGCAAAGCATGCTGTGGTCGATGGAAAAAGACGAGGTGAAGATATTTCTGCTGGGCTCTATCCATGCGGCGAATGAGGATATGTACCCCCTTCCCGCAGCCCTGTATACCGCTTATGATGAATCCGATACGATAGGCGTGGAGATAGATATACTGAACATCGATCAGGCAGGTTTGCAGAAACTTGTTATGGATAAGGGAATATATAAGGACGGAAGCACTATTGACGCTCATATCTCTCCGGAGACATTGGTCAAAACAAAAGCGGTATTATTGGAGCTTGGCCTGCCCTTCGGTGCCTTGAACACATATAAGCCGTGGATGATCGGTGTCGCGATCAGTCAAGTCAAGGTTTCCAAGTCGGGAATGGACCCTTTGCTGGGAATAGACCTGCATTTTCTGCAAAAAGCCACGGGTGATAAGAAGAAGATCGTCGAACTTGAGGGCTCCGAATTTCAACTAAGCCTCTTTTCGGGGCTTTCAGAGAAAGAGCAGGAGGATTTCCTGCTGAGCACTTTGATGAGCGACGATACCACGGAAGATGTTCTGAAGAGATTAAGGCATGCCTGGAAAACAGGCGACCTGGATCTGCTTGAGGATATAGTCAAAGAAAGCATAAAGGACTCGCCCGAGCTTAAGAATTTCTACGATAAATTGATCGGGAAAAGGAATGTCAATATGAAAAATACAATGATCGAATATGCCTCTGAAGGAGGGCAATTCTTTTTCATAGTCGGCGCAGCCCATCTTATCGGTGAAGACGGAATTATCGCATTGATGGAGAAAGAGGGTTTTACCTCAAAGAGGCAGTAAATGAAAAAGGCGATATTAATACTTCTTTTTTCCTGCATGGTGATAATAAGTTCCCAGTCCTCTGATCACGGCACCGGCCTTTTTGGAGCGGGAAAGGACCTTCACTTAAAGGGTAGAACAACATTAACGGATCCGGAAGGCGGAAAGACCGTAATAGAATTTGAACTCTGGACAGGAAAGGGCAAGAAAAAGACCAATACCAAGATAATTGAAGGGGATATGCTACAAACGGCTTCTCCCATGAGCGATCTCATGACCGATATTACAACGATAGAGGATAGCGCGAAACAGTCGAGTAAAGTGCTTTACAATAATAAAAAGGCCTATATGGATATCTCCGATCAGGAAACGGATGCTACGGCATCCGGCGAGATCCTTCCACCCGATTATCAGAACACAAAGAAGAAAAAATTGGGTAAAGAAAAGGTCGGTAAATGGAATTGCTATAAATATCAGATAACGGACGAGCAGGAAGGGGTCACATATGTCTGGGAGAATATAGCGGACGGCATTCCCGTTAAATTGCATCATACCGGCTCAGATACAGAGGTTTTATTTGAAGTTATCGAGTATGACACAAAGACGGTACCCGCAAAGGAATTCGAAATTCCCAAGGACTATAAGAAAGTTGAGAATATGATGGAATTGATCATGGACGGTCAAAGTGGCATGCCGGATTTGAAACAGTTCCAACGCTGAGAAAATAGAGGCTGGAGGTTAGTTGCGAGGGGAATAGAACCCTTCCGTCATTCCCGGCTTGACCGGGAATCCAGGGGTTCTCTGCTGTCATGCAGAGCATAGCGTGGCATCCAGGTTTTTCTCGTCATTCCGAAAAACTGGTCTCTTACTCCTTGTTCCATGTGCACTACGAGACCGGTATTTGCATAAGTAAAAGAAAAGTACTATAATTACTGCAGGCTACATGGTTGGAGGTTTTTATGGCTATGATAAAATGCAAGGAATGTAAAAAGAAGATTAGTTCAAAAGCAAAGAAATGTCCTCATTGCGGAGCTCCAGTCCCTAAAAAAATGGGATGCTTTTCAGGATTCATACTGATTGTGTTTATAGTGATTGTTATCTATTATGTGGCTGTAAGTGTTAGCAAAAAACCCGCACAGAAGAAGATGGTTCCCAAGAAAGAAGTGAAAAGAACCCCTCCAGTTCAAAAGCAAGTGATTCCCAAACTCCAAGTTGAATCAGTGGGATACTACAAAAAGGATAATGATAATGGGTCTTATACTAGAGTATTCTCGTTTTATACTAAATCCACTAACTTTGAATCGATCAAAAATCATGCAGAAAAGCAAATGTGGTCTAGGAATGGACTCACTGTTGTATACTATTTCAATGACAGGAACAATACTCCAGATGTAACTTTTACTGGGAATGAATTCAACAAGAAATATGAGCCATACTGCATTGCAGGATTTTGGAAGTATACAAATGGAAAAACAGCATTTAATAAGTATCCATTTAAGGATAACAGCAAATAGGTTTCTTAGAAAAACACTTAATATTTAGGAATATATACTGCTCAAGGAAATATGATGAATAAAGGAAAAACTGTTAAGAGGCGAGTATTTGAGATAATATCATGTGCCCGAGTGGGTGATGTTGTCAGTAAAATATTTGACATCTCTATAATCACTCTCATTGTATTAAATGCCTTAGCCTTGGTTCTAGAGACCGTAGATTCTCTAGCTACACTTACTCAATATTTCAGGATATTTGAAATTGTTTCGGTCGTCATCTTTTCGATTGAATACCTTCTGCGAATATGGACCTGTTCATACATTGATACCAAGTACAAGGGCGTTATAGGTAAGATTAGATATATCTTGTCTTTTTACGCTCTCGTTGATCTAATGGCGATTCTTCCCTTCTATTTGCCATTTTTAATTAAGATAGACTTGCGCTTTCTAAGACTTTTCAGGATTCTGAGAATTGTACGGATAATGAAACTTGGAAGATACTCTACTGCGCTGAAAGTAATCTCTAAAGTATTCTCCAAAAAGAAGGAAGAGCTTATTATCTCTATAAGCATAATGGTTTTCCTGATATTTATCTCATCGAGAATGATGTATTACATGGAACATACGCATCAACCAGAGACTTTTTCAAGCATACCCGAATCAATGTGGTGGGCAGTTGCAACTATTACCACCGTTGGCTACGGAGATGTTTATCCAATTACCCCAATTGGCAAGTTTTGTGCTTCAATAATTGCCCTCCTTGGCATAGGCATGTTTGCTCTACCAACAGGAATAATCGCATCAGGATTCAATGAAGTGATACTGAAATCGAAAAAGAAAATCAAATGTCCACATTGTGGAAAGGACATATGAATTGTAATACTTGGTTGGCGTTTTTCATAGCACCCATAGCTGTATATGGAATTGCATATTATGTATTTGAGGTAATTAAGAATATGTAAAGAAATAATTCGATCTAAATTGTTTAACTGAATGACATAACAAATAGGTATGCATGGCGAAGACTTGGACGAGGAGTTATGCAAAGAATAATCGAAGTAAATATCAGCTTAACCTATATTTGCATAAAACTATCGATTATTAAAATAGTTATCGACAAATTTTCTCTTCTCTAATAAATAATCTTTTGTTTGATTGTTTGCAATTCTATCATCTATTTCTTGATTAATTCTCCCCATTAAATTTTTATTTATATTCTGAACATTAATTATCCCTTCATCATGGGTGATATCAATCAATCCAGAACTATCTGTAGCGACAAGAATTCCATGATCATAAGAAAAACTATGTTCCCGCAGTTGATTTTTTATGAAATCACCAAAATTAAAAGCGATTTGTTTTTTGAGGAAGTATTTTAGACATACAATAAGATTAATCCTCTAGGAGATATTGTGCTAATGTATCTGCTAGCAATTATATTAATATTGGCATCCTCCTCAGAAGACTTAGGAGTACTTTCATCAAAGTCTTCTTTTTCAAGTGTATTAGCACTAATTTCATCTGGAATTTTCTCAACTTTTTCTCCAACTTCTTTGATTAAATTGGGAAGCTCGTTTAGATTTTCGGATAATGCAGAAATTCTATTTGCACTTGTATCCAAAGTATCTGTTACATTACCTAATTTGGACAAATCTTTCGTAAAAGAACTTTGTGAAATGAGAGCATAGATTGAAACAACAAATGAAGCCGTGGCTAAGCCAAACACAATTAGATTAACTATATTTTCGACATCTCCAAATTTCTTTGTGAATAAAACTACAATTATCGTTACTAAGATTCCAATTATGTAAGCCCCATGGATTTTAAGTAGCTTATTGCTCATAAATAACCTCCACTGATTTCAAATAATTTTACCATAATTTAGATTAACTTACAAATAGCAGAACCCTATGCAATGACAAGGGCAACGGGGCCGATAATTGTTGTATTTCCCCTGGATTTTGGGTACTGTTGTTGCGAAAGTTGCAAGGGTATAGAGAAAACTGGATTCCACGGTCACAAGTTCCCTCTGAATGACACAAGAGACGGATGGATTCCCGATCTTATCGAGAATGATAAATATAGTGCTTTTCAGTCACACAATTATTTATTGCTTCTTGGTTCGCCCCTACAATTATTCTCGCGTGCCCACTCTTCGCTTCCCCTTATTCACTTCGTACCTCGTACTGTTTTATCACCTCACACCTCAGACTTCACACTGAAAATTACTTAATTTTCTTCAGGACTTCCGGGTCTGCTATGACTATCAGCGAGTCCCCCTCTTCGATTTGCAAGTCCTCGGAAAAGTGGTATAGGTAATCTCCGCTGGCCCTTTTCAGGGCGACCGTGGTGGCGTACGCTTTATGGTTTTTACTGAAATCACTTACCGTAACGCCGTTGAAGGAGGAATCCTTCTCTACGAGGACCTCATTTACACGGACATTACTCCTGCCCCGGAGCATGATATCCAGAAAGTCTGTCACATTCGGCCTTAACATCTCAGAAGCCATCCTCATGCCCCCAATTACATTTGTCGATATGACATTGTCAGCGCCTGCTTTGTGGAACTTTCCGATGGAGCTATCCTCCACGCATTCGGTAACGATCCTGATCTTTTTGTTGAGATTGCGTGCCGCCAGCACGATGAAAAGATTATCCTTATCGTTCGACAGAGCGCAGAAGATACCGCTGGCGCTCTCTATGCCGGCTTTCTCCAGGGTTATATCCTCGGCCGGATCCCCTAGTAGGAAGAACTCCACCTTATCATCGATCCGGGCAAGATATGCCTCATCTGTATCAACGGCAACAAAGGGCTTTTTCGTTTTAATGAGTTCGTCTATGATGTTGCGCCCTATATCTCTGCAGCCGCATACTATATAATGTTCTTTGAGTGATCTTATCTTTTTCTCCATCTTTCTTCTCCTAAAATTCTTGACGATCTCACCTTCGGCGACGATAGCGCCAATGGTGGCGATACTGTATGAAAAAAGGCCGATGCCGCCTATTATAAGAAATATTGTGAATATCCTTCCCGCTTCGGTAAGAGGCCTGACCTCGCTATAACCTACTGTGGCAAGCGTTATTACGGTCATGAAAAAAGCGTCAAGATAATCCCATTTTTCTATGATCCGGTAACCTGCCACGCCAAGCGCGAAAAGGCCGAAAAGAATTAGCAGGATGAATATTATACGTTTTTTGATTTCCATATCACTTTTGTGTTGTATTGGCGAGAATATCATCAGCCCTCCTGTTAATATTCCTATCGGGATATTATATCCTTTTCCCGGCAGAAAAGAAAGCATAAAGTGGAGCGAGCTTCACAGACCACGGATGAGCAAGGGACAGAATATAGTGAACAGTGAATAGTGAAGAAATAAAGAGGGGAATGAGAGTAATGGACAAGAGAACAAGATATAGTGAATAGCGCCGCTTCGTACTAGGCTCTTGCGCACCGTCCGCAGGTGCGCTATTTTATTTAGAGGAAAAAACTGATATAATAACCTGAATCGCGAGGTTATAATGAAAAAGAAAGAAACGATCGTAAGATCCCCCTCCTTCGGGCTCATGCATTTTACCGGTGTTCTTGCCGAACTCATAGAGACTCCCGAGCTTCAGAGATTGTCGACCATAAGGCAATTGGGGCCATTGTATATTATATATCCCGGGGCACAGCATATGCGGCTTCTGCACGCGATGGAGGTTGCGTATACCGCCATGTTCATATCCAGAAAATTAGCCCTTCCGGAAGACGAGATCGAATGTCTGGGCGTTGCCGGCCTTCTTCATGACCTCGGGCATGGGCCGTACTCTCATTCCACGGAGATCCTTTTCAATGAGATCTTCAAAGAGGATCATATGGATTTTACATGTCAATTGATCACGGGAGAAAGAGATCTGCCGATCCCCGAAAAAGAAAAGAAACATATCAAGCTCGGACGGATAAGCGAGATACTTCAAAAGAATGGCCATGACCCCAATGTCGTTGCGGCATTGATCCGGAGGAAGTTCACTAAAAAACCCTATATGCAACAGCTAATATTCGGCGCGGTGGATGCCGACCAATTGGCTTTCCTGATAACGGATTCCAAATTTTCCGGCGTGAACTACGGCGACATCTCGCTTGATACAATAAGCGAATTCTTTACCATAGAAAAGATAAAGGGCGGCAAGCATTCGCTGTACGCTTCGGAAAAGGCCATACCCGCATTAAAGGATATGCTGATGGCCCGGATATCCATGTATAATTTTTATCTGACCGACACCGGCCTGGTGATCGGGAATATGATACAATCTGCGATCAAAAAAGCCTATGAAATGGGGAAATTGCAGAATTTTTACACATACACCGATGATGAATTGCGGACGAATCTTATCAATTCCAAGGACCCGTTCGTTTCCGAGATGGGGGTCAGGATAAAATACAGAGAGCTCCTGAAGATAGCCTATAAGGTGAAACCGGTATATTCAAAAACACAGATGGATTTTCTCTCGGTATTGTCCGACCATCCCATAGCAAAAGGACTTGCTCCTGATATAATGAAAGAGCAGAAGGATCTTCTGACAAAATTGAATGACTTAGGCGAGGAGTACATACATCAAAGGGTTTATGATCAATTAAAAGACGGCAAAATTACCAAAGACCATATTATGTTGAATATGAAGTCCATAAGCAATATCGAGCTTACGGAGCCGCGGCTGAAGGAAGCCCGGGAGATCGGCATCATTAAAAACGGAAGGAAAACGACCTTTGGCGAGGTCGAGCCCTTCTTCACGCTCTATTTGGAGAATGCAATGACCGTTCCCGCGGTGCTGTATATCGCCGTTCCCGAAGAGTACAGGGCAAAAACGAAGAAGATAATGCAGGAAATAGCAGGAGAACTTTAATATGCAGGATGAGCTGAAAAAACTCGAAGCGGATGTAGCGGCGCTGCAGCCCGCGATAAACGAATTATCCGAAATATTTCACAATGCGGTCATAGGGCAGCAAGCGGTCTTTCGATCAATACTTATATGTATGATGAATGAGGGGCATATGCTGCTGGAGGGCGTTCCGGGCATCGCGAAGACATTGATGGCAAGCACCTTTGCCCAGATGCTGACATTGGATTTTAAAAGGGTGCAATTCACCCCGGACCTGATCCCCGGAGACATCACGGGAACACAGATATTTAACAGTCAGAAGGATGAGTTCATTCATCGCCACGGTCCGGTTTTCACGAACATCCTTCTTGCCGATGAGATAAACAGGGCTCCCGCAAAGGTTCAGTCCGCTCTTTTAGAGGCAATGCAGGAGAGGCAGGTTACAATAGGTGACGCCACATATCCCATCGCCCGCCCGTTTCTGGTGATCGCGACGCAGAATCCGATCGAACAAGAGGGTACTTACAATCTTCCGGAAGCACAATTGGACAGATTCATGTTCAAGACGCTCGTTGGTTATCCAAGCCGAACCGAGGAAGAACAGATAATGGAGAAATATGAAAAAACAGATGAGATCAAGATAAGGAAAATAAAAAAGACCGGCCTCTTGAAGAAATTATCCAGCTTATCCAAGGAGATCTTTGTTGACTCCAAGTTAAAGGATTACATACTGGATATCGTATTGGCCACGCGCCGGCAGAATGATGCGGGCACGGGCATTTCTTCCTATCTGCGCCTCGGCGCGTCTCCAAGGGCATCTTTGTATCTTCTAAGGGCTTCCAAGAGCCTCGCGCTTCTTTCGGGCCGCGGGTTTATAATACCGGAAGATATACAGACGGCCGCCTTTGAGATCCTTCGTCACCGCCTGATCCTGAGCTTTGACGCCCTTGCCGACGGTATGACCCCCGATGACATCGTATCCCTGCTGCTGGAAAAAACGGTTGTGCCTTGATCAGTGATATTCGTCAGAAGATAAGAAAGAACTCGGCTCGTCTGGAATTGCTTTCAAAAAAGCAGTCCGGCGCGGAATTGTCAGGAGATTATAGAACTCTTTTTGCGGGGCAGGGTTTTGATTTTAAGGAATTAAGGGAGTACGTACCCGGTGATCCGGTGAAATATATTGATTGGAATAAATACTCTTCTTCCGGCCAGGTCTATCTGAAGACCTTTGAAGACGAGAGGAAACGCCAGGTATATTGTTTCGTGGATGTGGGCGCTCCGATGAAATACGGGTTCACCTGGAGCAAGCTGGAAAGCGCCGCCGAGTATTGCGCCTATATATCGTCATCGGCGCAGCTTAACGGCGACCATTGCGGCCTTGTATTATTTGATTCTTCCATGAAAAAATATATTAAAGCCGCTCCTGATCCGAAAAATCCCAGACTTTTTGTTGATAATATCCTTAATTGCACTAATTCGGCGGATATTCCAGATTGGGAAGGTATTTTACGCCGCTTCAATTCTCTTGTTCCGTCAGGTAACCCCATAGTATTTATTATTTCAGATTTTAGAGGATTCCCGCAAGGGCTCCGGCCATTGAAGCTCCTTCAGAAACGCGGAGATGTGATGGCGGTGAAACTCTCGCATCTGAGAGATATACCCGCCGAGATAAACAAAAAGATAGATCTCTTTACTACCGGGGCGGGCTACCTTGATCTCGGGGCCGCGATATTGGAGGACAAGCGACAATCCGCCGTTCTTGAAAGAGAATTTTCCATAAAAAGGCCGTCTCTTTTATGCTCGGACACATCTCTTGAGCCCATGGATGAGCTGAGGCGTTTCTTTTTAAAAAGGAGAAATTTTTTTGGTCGATGAATTGAGGGATATCGCTCCCATAGAACACTCATACTTCATCATTTCGCTATTATTACTCATTGTAGCTATTGTTATTATATTGGGATATTTCTTCTGGAAAATGAAGAAAGACCGCCCAACTCCGCCGATAGATCCGTTTCTTGTCTGGAGAAGATTGAAGGCGAAGTTCATTAAAAGAACTTCAGGCGCCGAGCCAAAGAAATATTACTATTTACTGAATATGCTCTTTCGGGAATTTCTACAGAAGGTATCCGGGAAGAATTATTCAACCTTGCCGCTCTCCCGGGCCTTGACCGAATATACCGTTGACACTGATCTTCAGAAGGAAATAGAAACGGCACTCGGCAGAATATACAGGGGAGATTATTTTTATACCAAGGAAGAGGAAGAGAAGTTAATGTCCTCGGATCTTGAGACAATTGGACGGGTGGTTCTGTCCATTGCCGGATCAATTGATAAGAATGTTCAAAAGGATCCCGGCAAACAGCAGAAAAATTCCGGGTAATATCATTTTTCCATACATCTTGATCAAAGAACCGTTGAAATATTCCTTTGAAACAAGCAGACAAAGGTGCATCGGGGAAAAGAGTATGCCGATATACCCTCCCAAAAAGAATAAGGCGAAATAACTCCAGTTAACAGAACCGTTCTGAAGCAGCATGGGAAGCAATAGGGGTATTCCCACTGAAATAAATGCTATCGCGATACCGAATAAAAGTCCGAGAATAAGCGGTATCACGAAGATGATAGCTTCCGGCGGTATGTATGGCAAGCTGCTTAATCTCTCCATCGCCTCGGTAATGCCGGTGTGTTCCACATAGTATTTAAAGGTGAAAATAACGGGGATCAAAAAGATGAGCTTGGGAGCGAACCCCTCTTTGATAGAGGTGATCACCTGTTTGGATGACAATTTTTTCTGGATTATATATACAAACGATATCAGAAGTATCAGTATGGCCATATACAGAAATTGTATAAGCTGATTGAATACATGCGGAACATTTCCGGCCATGATAAAATGCGAAAAATTACGCAAATGAGGGAGTGTGAATTTCCCAAAGAGTATCCCCACGATCAAGACCATAATAGGCCAGAGATGGCCCATAAATTTAAATACAGGAAAGGGCTCTTTATTTCCCGCCGCCGCCTTGAGCTTCTTTGCCGCCGGCAAGATCATGAAAAGAAATCCGCCGGTAATGGCGGAAATCGCGAGAAAGTACTGATGGGAGATGATCGTGGAGAATTCTGTATCCAGAAGCCCCGCGGATAGGATAATTGACGGGTAAAGCGGCCAGACACTTTCCCATACATGCCTGAACCAGAAATTCATCGCCGCCTGCTCCGAACCGCTCATACCGCTCCCCTTTGCCATTCTTTCCAGCATGGGAGCCGATACCAGAGCACCTCCGGGCATGGGGAACAGGCCGATCAATGAGGGGAAAAAGGGAAAAAGCAGAACGGGGTTAGATACACTTTTCATCAGAATATTACTTGAACCCTTGATCCCTCCGCCGATATCGATCAATTTCGTAAACGAAACGGTGATCCAGATCAGGAATATCAATGACAAAGTATCCACGCCGGTCAGTCCCTTGAAAAGCCCCATGAGTATTTCTCCCGGGGACAAAAAAAGGATTCCCAGAAACAATGTGCTCAAAAAAAGAGAGATAAAGAGAGGCAGCTTCCTCAAAGAAAAGAAAATGAATGAACCCAGTATCAGGGTGATCTTAAGCAGCAGCAGAAGGGTCATTTAGGTATATCGTCCTTGTGTATGCTTCGCAGTGCGCAAGCGCAAAATATAATTGACAATGGACAATTGACAGTTGACAATTATTAGTAAGTGACCCAGTAACCCAGGAATCCTCCCCTCGCTCACCTATCACCCTATCACCTTATCATCCTACAACCAGGCGATCTATTTCTCAACTTTCAACCTTGAACTTTTCAACTTTTGAACAATCTTATTCACCTAGACCAGCCCTTTCTTTTGAAGCTCTTTCTGGGCTTTTATGAAGTTGTCTTCCGGCTTCTGTCTGGCCAGCCATCTGACATATCTATGAAGTCCGTCACTTATTTTAACCTTTGAATGGAACTTCAAAACCCTTTTCGTGTGATGCATATCGGCAAAACAGTGCCGGATATCACCGCTTCTGAATGCCGAGGTTATTTCCAGGCCTGTCTCGGGAGATAATTCATTCCTGAGAATAGTGGCGATCTTCTTGATAGTTGTTCTTTTACCGGTGCCGAGATTCAGGGAAAAATGTCCCGCTGCTTCCGCTCTTATTGCCGCATATATACCTTCAACGATATCAGATACATGGATGAAGTCCCGCGATTGTTTGCCGTCCTCATAGATCACGGGGCGATTATTATTCAAAAGCCTGCTTGCAAATATGGCGAGGACACCGGTATAGGGATTTGAAAGTGACTGTCTCTCCCCATATACATTGAAGAATCTAAGTGCAGTGGTCGAGATGTCGTATGAATGGCCGTATGCGTGGACCAATTCCTCCTGATCCCTTTTGGTCACCGCATAAACCGATGTAGGAAAAAGAGGTTTCCTTTCTGTGGTTCCCACCGGAGTGACCTTGTGATCGCATAAAGAGCACCCCATTTCCCAATCATGCTCGCTGAATTGTTTTTCCGGCCTTAGATGCGGGTATACCAAGCCGTGTTCTTCGCAAAAATATTCTCCTTCGCCATAAATAGACATCGAGGATGCGACCAGTATCTTTGCTATAGGATTTTTCTTATTTAATAGATACTGAAGCATCTTTGCCGTGGCCATGGTATTCCCGGAAACATATTTTTTTATCTGATACATGGATTGCCCGACACCTACCAGAGCTGCCAGATGGACCAGAACATCGGTTCCCTTGACCCAGCGGTCCATAACAGAAGTTTTTTCATAGCGGTCAAAAATATACTTTGCTTTGGGATTCAGATAATCCGGTTTTTTATCTCCGTGAACCTGTTTTTCCAAAGAGTCCACAACGAGTACCTGATGGCCGTTCTTGATAAGAAGGTCCACAAGGTGAGAACCTATGAATCCGGCGCCTCCAGTGACAGTAATATTCATGTTAAACTCCTGTTTTTCTAAGATAGTCGATTATATCAATAATAATTGTATCAAGATCCGCGCTTGCCTTCCATCCTGTGAATTCCTGGATCTTTTCAACATTAGGCACGCGTCTTTTCATATCTTCAAAATTAGCTCCCATCACCTTTTCATAAGGGATGTGCTCTATCTTGGATGTGGAATTGGTCAGGCGAATGACCTTTTTGGCAAGCTCGTTGATAGATACTTCCTCCGGATTTCCGACATTAAAGATCTCCCCGAGGCATTTTTTTGATCCCATTATAAGGTCAAAGGCCTTTATCACATCATGGACATGCGTAAAACAACGGCTCTGTTCGCCGTCTCCATAGATGGTGATGTTCCTGTTCAAGAGGGCCTGTTTAATGAAGCGGGGAACAACCATTCCGTAATCCCCGACCTGTCCGGGCCCGGTGGTATTGAAGAGCCGGACGATCACAACAGGTAATTTTTTCTCATTGAAATAAGCCAGTGCCAGAAATTCGTCAAGGGCCTTGTTATTTGAATAACTCCACCGATTGATCGTTGTGCTTCCCAGGATGCGGTCATCTGTCTCCTTCAGGGAGTCCTTCTCATTCTTTCCGTATATTTCCGAAGTCGATGTTATCAAGACTTTTTTCTGATACTTATGCGCTATTTTCAGTATGTTCTCCGTGCCCTGTACATTGACCTCTATTGAGCGAAGCGGGTTGTTTATAATATATTCCACCCCTACGGCCGCCGCAAGGTGAAAGATCGCGTCAACGGATGGGATGAGCTTCTCCAGCACGCTCTTATTTAGAATGGAATCAAGGACGAACTTAAAGTGTTTGTTCTTCTCAAGGTCCTTGATGTTTTCAAATGATCCCGTGGAAAGGTCGTCTATTACCGTGATATTGTCTCCCAGTCCGAGAAGATATCGGGCAAGATTTGAGCCGATGAACCCGGCTCCCCCTGTGATCAGATATTTCATAAGATATCTTCCTTATGGTCTTTGATCCATTTGTACAACTCCTCGATTCCCGCCCTCGGAGCAAACTCCGGAGTCCAGTTCAATACCTTTTGGACCTCACGGATATCGGATATATATACCTTCTGGTCTCCCGGCCGCCAATCATCGAAAGAAACAGTTTTCGGTTCGCCGGTCATTTCTTTCAGTATATCTATGAATTCCAGAAGCGATAATGTATTGTCAGCGCCTCCGCCGACATTGAACGCCTTTCCCTTCACCTTGTCGATATTTGATATTGCCATGTCGTAACATCTCACAAGGTCTTTGACATAAAGGACATCCCTGACCTGAAGCCCGTCTCCGAAGATGGTGAGAGGTGATCCCTTTACCGCGGAGATCAGGAAATGAGCCACCCATCCTTGATCCTCGTTGCCGAATTGATGGTCGCCGTAAATACAGGATTGCCTTAAGACAACGGTCTTGAAATCGTAGATCCTGGCATAATCAATAAAATACTGGTCTCCGGTGCCCTTCGAACAACCGTAGGGAGAGTGAAAATCGAGCGGGAAGGTTTCCGCGATCCCATGCGGGAAATCACGGTAACCGTAATGCTGATCGTCCATTTTTTCCACGACCACTTCTTCCATGCCCCCATATACTTTATTGGTGGAGGAATAGAGCATTATGGGCTTCTGCCCGGTCAGCCGCACCCCTTCCAGGACATTGAAAGAACCGAGGGCGTTTATCTCAAAATCGCTTCTCGGATCTGTTACCGATGTTGTAACGGCAACTTGTGCCGCAAGGTGGAAGACGATATCAAAAGAGTCCTTTTTAAAGATATCTCTTACGGTCTCCCAATTGGTAACGCTTCCTTTCACAAATTCAAGATTGGCGATATTCTCTCTTTGGTAACGAATATTCTTTTCCGTTCCTTTCCTGGAGAGATCATCCAATACGACGATCTTGTCACACTTTGGCGCAAAATGCTTCACCACATTCGTTCCGATGAATCCGGCTCCGCCGGTTACAAGTATTTTCATAATATCCTCATCTGTCTAATTTTCATATACTTAGAAGCTGGCTGATCTTCTCCACGATCCCTTTCGCGTCGATCCCGGCCTTTGCATAAAGAGAAGACGCTTTTCCAGAATAGTAATAATGGGACACGCCTAATTTTTCCACACTGGTATGTTTTCCGAGATTTTCTACAACAATAGCCCCTAATCCCGTGTTTGAATTGTGATCTTCCACGGTAACGGCCAATCGCGGTATATTTCTTTCCCTGAAGAAATCGGGATTTGCCTCCAGAGGCGTCGCCATATGATAATGGCCCGCTCCTATGTTCTTGCTTCTCAGAATATCGGCTGCTTTCTGAGCTTCAACGGCCACCTGCCCCGTGGATATGATCCAGATGTCTTCCCCAGCCCGGATCTCATCGATCTTACCTCTTTCCCAGACATAATCTTTGCCGTAGAAAATTTCCCCATTGCGTTTTTTGACCGCATCTAATTTGGACCTGCCCATTCCGACGAACTTATTTCCATAATCCCTAAAAACTTCTTCCAATATGTGTTGCAGCTGATTGAAGTCTCCCGGTAAATAGACCTTGAATCCAAAAAGATTCCGAAAGAGGCTGATATAATCTATGGATTGATGGGTCTTTCCATCTTCTCCTACATCTATTCCGATATGTGTGGAGATGATATTGAGATTCGCGTGATTTATATCATTCAATCTTAATTGATTATATACTTCGGCAACATTGAACATGCCGAAGTCCGCCCAGAAAACATTCAGGTCTGGGTCTATGGAAAGCGCTCCGGCGAGAGTGGCGACATTATGTTCCATAACACCGGATTGTATGAACTTGCCGGGTTTGCTCTTTGCGAAAATCCCGGTCTTGACAGAAGATCCCAGATCGCAGTCGAAGACCACTATATTGGAATTCTTTTCCGCCGCGTCCAGATATTTCCCCCAGCTTCCCCGAAGGTCCATTTTATCTGTCCAGAATGCCTTTTCAGGCGGGACAAAATCCTTCCTTTGACCATGCTCCTTGATCGGAAATTCGGTCCACTTCGGATTTTCTCTCATTTCTCTGTATCTATTGCAGTCACTCTGTGTGTTCAAGTGCTCGCAGGCTTTTATGTATTCATTATGATCCAGTGTTTTACCGTGATATTCCGGAGTCCCTTCCATAAAAGGTATCCCATGTCCCATAACTGTTTCCGCTACAATACAGTAGGGAGCGTTGGGGTCGTTTTTCGCTACGCTGACCGCATCATTGATCTCAGGCATATTGTGTCCGTTGACCTCAATGACCTTCCATCCGTCCGCTAGGTAATTAGCCGGAATATTTACATTCATAACATCTTCCGTCATTCCGCTTATCTGAATGTGATTGCGGTCGATCAAGGCGATGATATTGTTTAATTTGTGATGAACGGCGAATTTCCTTGCCTCGGAAGTCTGTCCCTTGGCCTGTTCAGCATCTCCCATAATGCAGAAAACGTTTTTTCCGGTATCGTGAAGTTTTTCATCCAATGCGAAGCCGCAGGCCGCGGACAAGCCCTGCCCCAGATTTCCCGTTGACCAGGGTATTCCAGGAATATGGCTTTCGATATGGCCTTCATAGGGAGAGCCTGCGAGGCGGAAATACGCGATCGCCTCTTCCAATGGGATAATCCCCAAATGTCCCAGCACAGTGTATACTCCAGGCGCTATATGCCCGTTGGATACAATTACTTTCTCCCGCGGTGCCTCATCGGTTTCGCCCCAACCCGCAGAAATGTATGCTGAGAAAAGTAATTCCAGCGAGGAAAGTGATCCTCCCGGATGGCCGGACTTGGATATGGATGTCATTGTGAGTATGTCTTTCATTGCGGCTTTCAAGTCGATCTGTTCAATTCTCATAAATGCTCCTGGCTAGTGTTCTGATTCATGAATACATTAACAATGGCTGATGCTATTTTTTCTGTATTCAAGACGTGAGAAACGCCGCATACCCACAGCGGTATGTAAGCAACGAGCAACGCAGAAGACGGAAAAAGAGCCTCAGCCCGAAGGGAATAACATCTTTGGCCAATTCATTCCTCTCTCTTCGTTTATGTACCACCAAGGGTACACCGCACTCATTGTTCGTTGGAATTGACTCAAATCTAAACATTCCATTGTCATTGTATTAATGAACCAGAGCACTATAGTCAATTTGAATTATACAAAAAAAGTCACAAATAGTAAAATTTTTTGCATATTTTGGCCCGCGGTATGCCGCTGAATTTTATGCCACATGCTTAAATCTTTTTTAGTTATGCACAGTCATGAGAAGATTTTAAACCCCACAACTTCTGCATTCATCGCGGTAAATTGATGTTGTTCACAAATATGCGGGAAGTTTCCACAAGTTTTCCACAGTTTTTCTATCTTCCAATATATTGAACTTTAAGTGATGCCGGAAAAAATACCGCCGATTTATTTTTGTCGAGCATAAAATTATATACGACAGCACATTATTGAAAAATAGTTTATATTGGGGAAAATATTTTTTAATCCCAACCTTGCATTTAGAGAAAGTAAAGGGTATGTTTTTACGGGCTTAAGAATTTCCATTACCCCGGATTCGGGGTTTGACTTCTGCGGCCATTTTGATATAATAGCGGCTCTATGAAAAATGAAAAAGTTTGGTCCTTAATCAAGAACGGCATAATCGAAAAGATCGGAGAAAAGCAGTTCAATGTCTGGTTCCAAACCGTGCAAATGCTCTCGGCATCGGAGAAAAAAGTCATATTCGGAATAGACACACCATTCAAGAGAGATTGGGTGCTTAATAATTATGAAGAGGCGATAAGCTCTTGTTTGACCGATGTATTCGAGAAGGATACCAAGTTTGAATTCCAGATCGAGAGAACGCTGGAAAAACAGGATAGCGCACCCGCTGTTTCCGAACTTATCAAGGGTATCCGATACGGAGATGAGCAAGAATTCTATCTTAATCCCGATTACACCTTCAGCAAGTTGGCGGTCGGCACTTTTAACGAGATCGCCTATTCCTATGCCAAACATCTCGCGGAGAATGTGTCTGATAATGTGATCAATCCATTGTTCATATATGGTGGTGTGGGGCTCGGAAAAACACATATCATACAAGCGCTGGGTAATTATGTAAGGGGAAAGTACAGAGGAACCAAGGTCGGTTATACGAGTATGGACGGATTCCTCAATGATATGGCGCGCGCGATACAGAATAAAGCGATGATCCCCTTCAGGGAGCGCTATGAAAGTCTGGATATGCTTCTGGTGGATGATGTGCAGTTCATTGCAGGAAAACCCGGAATGCAGGAAAGGTTCTTTCACATATTTAATGAGCTGTATAATCGCGGGAAGGTCATTGTCCTTACTTCCGATAAGATGATAAATGAGATCCAGGATATTGAGGAGCGGCTTGTTTCCAGATTTTCTTCAGGACAATCCGTAGAGATCACATATACTACAGAAGTAGATCGCGTCGCTATCCTGAGAAAGAGGATGGTCGATTATAAGTTATTTCTTTCGGATGACCTGGTGTACTATCTTGCGGGCCAATTGACGGGAAATGTCAGGGACCTTATCACCGCATTGAAAAGGATAAGCATGAAGCAAAAGATCGAGGGTAAACAATTTTCTGACGACCAGATCAAATCCCTATTGGGTTCGCTTATCCCTCAAAGTGTGCTGAATATTGATTCGATAATGACGCAAACCTCTGCATTCTTTGATATCCGGCTTTCGGAAATAACCTCCACAAGACGCACAAAGAATGTTCTTATTCCGCGGCAGGTCGCCATGTATTTCATGAAAAAACTCTTGAAACTGTCCTATCCGTCTATCGCGAATGAATTCGGTGGAAAGGACCACACTACCGTATTGAACGCCGTAAGAAAGATCGATAAACTCAGAATAACCGATTCTGATTTCAAATTAAAACTTGAAAGATTGAAGAATAAGATATACTCCGGAAGATAGTGTTCGTATCCAAAATACGATGACAATGGAATGTTTAGATTTGAGTTAATTCCAACAATAAATGCAGTCTGAAGTGTAAAGTGGGAACCAGACGGGATGAAATAAAACTGGATCCCACGGTCACAAGTTCCCTCTGGATGACATTCTCCTCTTCTTAATTTCCTTCCCGCATCCGCTCAACGGGAGCCCGGTAGCGCCGGGCGACCAACCCAAAAGAGTTTTGAACCATTTAAGCGACATTGTAAAAGGCGTAGAGTTTACAATTGCTTGGCAATTCTCAACTCTATGCTTGGAACTTTAACATCGGGACAGTCGAACTCCTGCGGAGTACGGCGTGTCCCCTATTTAGATTAGTTCCAGCGTTCTATATCTTATCGATTAATTATAAATAAAATAAGCGAAAGAGCGGTTTTTTGGTTACGGCTGTGCTTATCTTTCCTTTTCCACTTGTTCACTGGGTCCACTTACTATTTGGGATTTTAATGAATAATGGCCGTGGTGAGTATCGCCGCAAAAAATGACATAAGAGCAAATATGAGTCAAAACTCCATTAAATAATCTTTATTGAATTGTCAATTTTACATTGACAATTCAAAGACGATATTCCCTTCTTGTTAACGTATTTATGAAACGGAACTAGATATCATCAGCAAGTCAAATGCAGCAGCGCGATGGGTTTATGCCCCCGCTCCACGGCCTCATTGTATAATTTGGTGATGCTGCCCGTTTCTCCATGAAAAAATATTAGGTCATTTATTTTTACCCACTCCAGAAACTCCTTGTCCAGTTTGACCTTCTTTGAAGTACCGCATCCGCAGAGTAGATATCCCGAGTTCAGGATCATTTCCTTATAACGCTCGATATCTTCCTTTAAAAGCCTGTGTCCCTTTTTCCTTCGCCAGTCCTTGATCACTTTTTCCGGAGAGATTATCAGATCATTTGTGTAAACGATACCGTCAATTTCGATTTTTCCATGTTCAAAAAAATTTATCTTCATAATCTCTCCTATAGGATAAAAAACATCAGCATTTCTCCTACCTTCGCTCCGTTCCTTCGGTAAGAGAAAAATTTGTCGCTCTGTCCGTATGTATTATACCTTTCAAAATAGATATTGGCAACTTTGAATTTGAGCAATTGGTAGATAGCACCCTTGACAAGAGATGCTATTGAGCGGCTATCGGACCGTTCAACAGCATTTTCAAGCCCGACGTCGGTGAAAGCGCGGACAACTTCTTGACCTACTTCATAATCTTCCGCTGCGATACACGGCCCCAAGGCCGCATTGAGCTCTGATGGGTTTTCTCCCTTGGAGATAAGTTCGCGTACCCCATTTCCAATGATCCCGGATGCGAGTCCCCGCCATCCGGCATGCAGAATAGCGGCATATCTCGTGCCCCAGATAAGTACAGGAAGACAATCGGCGAACATTACTCCTGTGAGGACCCCCTTTTTGTCCGTTATCAATCCATCACATTGAGGAATATGGTTGATACCGTCTTGTTTGAGGTTTTCAGGAACATATTTTATCGTAGATGAGTGTATTTGCTGCGGCAAGACGATCTTGCCGTTAAAATCAAGGTATTCGCGCAAAATCTCCCAGTTACGCTCAACATTTTCCAGTTTATCCCCTCTGCCGAAGTATAGATTGAAAGATGAGAAATTGCCTGAAGAAGTACCGCCAATCCTTGTCGTAAAGGCAGATACGAAAGGAGTATCAAGGAAAATCAGCGAGCCGTTACCAGCAGTTCGGAAGAACTCCGGAGATGCTTTTATCATCCAGGAAAGCCTCCTTTATTTTTCTTGTGACACGGGAAGTATTCACATCAATGAAAATATATCCGGAAGAGGTCTTGTGTTCGTCCCCGGATGAAAATTGGATCTCGAGATTTTCATAATACCCCTCATATCCGCTTAGCGCTATCTTTAAGATCTTTTCTAATTTCTTCTGTGCCTTCCTGCGGTCTGTTTTCTGCTCTAAAGAGAAATAGATCTTTGTCTTCCATTTCTTTGCATTATGGTCGGTGGCCCATCTGATCGGTATCGCTTTTGCACCAGCGGTAACGCAGTTCTCTTTGTGTATTACCATTCCGTCCTTGGATCTGATCCCGACTATCGGCTCTCCCTGTAGCGGGCTGCAGCAAAGCGCCAATTTGAAATCAACGATCTCTTCACCGGTCTTTGGCACCACAACTTTATACATGGCCGTTAAAGGGAGCTTTGTTTTTACGGGGTCCTTCTTTATCTTTTTCAGGTCAGCGGGGTAAATATCTTTGTAAATGCTTTTAACAACGGAGTATATTGGCGAATTTCTCCCTTTTTTCTCGAGATCGGCAATGGACCGCGACAGCGCATTCCCGATTTCTTCGGAGTTATAATAATGATACAGCCAGTTCTTAATTGATTTAAAGGCATCATGTGTTCTCACATGTAAGAGCCAGTCGATCGCGGGATGTGTTTCCGGATCCACTATGATCTCGATCCGGTCACCGTCATGCAGTATCTCTTCAGGGGAAACGATCAATTCGCCGAGAATCTCAGCTCTGTTGATCTTGGCTTGTTTGCAATGATATCCGATGTCGGAGTGAATACGGTATGCGAGGTCGAGAACGGTTGAGCCGTAGGGAAGGGTGATCTTGTCGCCAGCGGGAGTGAGGACATTAATATCAAGGATCTCGGGATTCAATCTTCTGGATTTCAGAACATTCTCAAGTATTTCATACACCTTTCCGATGTCCTGGAATTGATAGGAATGAAATTCCCACCCCTTGTAAAGGGGGTGTGCCGCAGGCCCGTATTCATTATAAGCCTCCATTTCATCTGTTTTGATCTGCAATTCTATCCAGATCTTCAATTTAGGATCCTGAATGTCCAGATGAATTGATTTATATCCGTTGTTCTTCGGATTCTTAATGTAATCCTTCACCCGGATGAATGTCGGAAATATCTTTTGTATAGCTTCCAGCGCCTGATAACATTCGATCTCTCTGTCGACAATGACCTTGATCCCGAAAAGATCATAGATCAGATCGATAGATGTCGCGACCTTCTGCATTTTTTTGTGTATGCCGTAAAGGCTCTTCTCGCGGTACTTGAAATTCATGATCTTTATCTTTCTCTTTTTTAATTCCCTCGCGATCTTCTTAATGATATTTCCCTTGATATACGCTTCCGAGTTGGTTCCTTTGAATTTCTCGCTTTTGAAATTGTAGAATTCCTCGTAAACCAGGTGGGCGAATTCACCGTATTGGATCTTGAAAGCGAGGTTTTCCAGGTACATCTTCACTTTCCACATATTCAAGGCGTCCGCGATGGGGATGTATATGTCGAAAGTCTCTTTTGTTTTTACGATTTTCTGTATATTCGGCGTTGCTCTGATGGTCTCTATATTGTCTATCCGGTCCATGAATTTAATTAAAATGATCCTGATATCTTTTTGTGCGAAAAGGATCAGCTTGATCAGGGAAGTCGCTTCTTTTACCATCTTCGAGACATCTTCTTCGGCGAATTTATATTTTGTAAGGCCGTCCACCAGATAAGCGACATTGTAGCCGAACTTCTTTCTGACCTCGTCAATAGAGACCTTGGAATCCTCCACGACATCATGCAAAAGTGCCGCCATTATCATCTCTTTGTCGTATATCTTGTAATAAGTAACGCATTTAATAGCCACTCTGATCGAGTGAAGCGCTGCGGGATGATAGTCCATGCGGTGTTTGGGGCCGAGGAATTTCAAAAGAAACTGCACCGCCATTGCGATCTGTTCATTATCGCTTTTTGTAAGGACTATTCCCCTCATATTCTGAATGGTGTCGATAAGGATCTTTTTTACCTTGTCTTCGTTAAATACCTCGGATGGCTTCCCAAGTTCCTTGTTCATCGGCATTATCCCTGTAAAAACAGGTCTAACTGTTCTTCCCATGAGGGGAGTTTTCTTTTCAGGGCCACGCTAAGTTTTTGATTGATCAGAGATGTCGCCCGCGGGCGCAATGCGGGGCGTTTCAGAGCGGTTGATCCGATCGCGCTGAGTTCAAATTTCAGCCCAAACTTCTCTTTCAGTTTTCTGGCGAACTCAAACCTTGTTATATTCGCAGATGAAGTGAGATTGTAAATGCCCCGAGGGATCCTTTTTTCAATAGACTCCAGGATGATCTCCGCCGCCCAGAAAGAAAATGTGGGATCTCCCCATTGATCATCGATGATCTTCAGATGTTCTCCGTCGAACTCCCGGATCATATCGAACAATGTTTTTCTTCTCTTTCCGATAAGCCAAGCCACTCTGAATATCAGCATATCCTCCGTTGCTTCTTGTATGAATTCTTCCGCTATTACCTTGGTGTAGCCGTAGAAATTGGCGGCATTGCGTGGGTCTTTCTCCGAATAAGGCCTGTCAGAAGTCCCATTGAAAACATAATCAGTGGAGATATGCACAAAGAGAATATTTTTCTCCTTGGCCGCTTTGGCGATCTCTCTGACGGCGTACGCATTGATCTGCATTGCTTTTTCTTTGTGTAATTCCGCGTCATCCACATTGGTTATAGCGGCGGAATTGATAATAATATCGGGCGAAATTCTCTCAATGAATTCTGCGGCGATCCCCGGTTTCAGAAGATCACATTCCGATGATGAGGGCGCAATGATATTGAATCGGCCTTCCGCCTTTTTGCGGATATCATTTCCCAGAAGTCCGTTTGATCCCAATAGAAGTATTGTATTCATCCTTTATTATAATGATTACTGCGATTATTTCAAGCATTGGCATCGTGACCTGGAAGATGATAGGTTACTCAGCAAGTGTGAGGCATTAAGAAGTGTGAGGTGTAAAGTGTAAAGTAAAGAAGAAATGAAGAAGAGAGGATAATAAGATGATAGGCTAAGAGAACTAGGTGAACGATTGGATTTTGCAAATTCGGCAAAAAAGCGGTATATTCTAATTGTGGATGAGATGAGAGGCAGATGAGAAAATTAATACCTCGCTTCATACTGGATCAGTACAAAAGAAATAATACCGCGGGAGAATTTGAGGCGGAGGTAATATTCGCGGATATTTCAGGATTTACATCAATGACAGAGGCCCTGTTAAAGCAAGGCCGCGCTGGCGCGGAATTCCTTTCTCAGGTTATAAACCGTGTTTTTACAAAATTAATGAAGGTGGTGTATGACCAGGGCGGATTCGTTTCCGAGTTCGCTGGCGACGCGTTCACTGCGATCTTCCCCCTTCCGTGCAAAGCGGATCTGTCAGAGATCTGCAAGAGCATAAATATGGAAATGATAAAAAGCAAAGAGCAGTCCTTTGAGGGCCAGAGTTTTTTATTGAAGATAAAACAAGGCGCGGCCGCCGGTACAGTAAAATGGAGAATCTTCGGCGGCAAGGATAGTCCTTCATATTCCTTTTTCGGAGATCCACTACGAAAGGCCTGTGAACTTCAGACAAAATGTTCTCCCGGCGATTTCCATATTCATAAGAGCACGGCAGGCATAGAATGCGGGATACCGCATCAAAAAAACAAGATCTCCTCTACGCCCTATGAGATGCAGCGGATCTTCATCCCGTATAAGATAACGGCATTGAAGTGTTCAGATCATTGAAGGTCAATGCTACCGAGATGGAGAAAAAGCGCTTAGCAAAATTCATGAGGGACTTTGAAATAGTATTGGATGACGACTGATCTCTTTGGCATGGATCTTTGCCGTTCCGGCATTTCACTTATTTATAAACGAACCATTTTCCGAAAAGCGGTGTTTTTACATCGATCGCCTTCTGCGGGCACATCTCCTGACAGCAATAGCATCTGATGCATTTGCCGTAATCATATACCGGCGGGTTCTCCTTTCCCTTCTTATAAGAGAGCGCTTTGGGGTCAATGGGGCATGCCTCTATACAGATGCCGCATTTCACGCATTTCTGTGCCTCGATAAACGGCTTTCTCAATATCAACGATTTTAGAATATTTAACTTCGAGAAGCTCTCGTTTTTCACCGGTCGCTTAATTACATTAAAATCTTTTTTGATGAGCTCTTCGGGATCATCTCCCAGTATTTCAAGATCATCCATGAATCCCAGCCCTTCGCTCTGTCCGAAGACATTCGTCGGTACATATTCCGGATCAAGGTCAATGAGCTTACAGAATAAACTGTCCACTGCCACAGGATCCTTTGATGCGATGATAACGCCCATATGCCGGGGGTCTCCTGCTCCGGGGCCATTGCCCTCCATCGCTATAACACCGTCCATTATATGAAGTGCGGGCCTTAAAAGAAGATTTAAGTCGATGAGCATTCGCGAAAAAGATAATGCGTCGGGGTATTTTGCGTGAAAACCGGCCTTATTAAGGCCATAGACCAGTCCGAGCGAGTTCTTAACTGCACCGGTTATTTTTGTCAGCTGATGTGTTTTCATCTTGCATATATTGATCACGGAATCAGCTTCCAAAGCGGCATAGGCGATCTCAAAATTTTTACAGGTCCGCCCCTCGGGAAAACTCACGGTTTTACCGGAGTTGAATTTTCCCATCTTCAATCCGTATTTTTCTCCGATATCAAATATTCCCGCCTTCTGAGCGACCTTTTTCGGCGATCCGAATCCTGGGGAATCGCCGTAAAAAAACTCCTTATTGTTATTTGCGAATACCTTGATCACTGCTTCGAAAACAGCGGGATTCGTGGTGACGGCCTTTTCAGGGACTTTTGCCGAAAGAAGATTGGGTTTAAGCAGTATCCGTTTTCCCTTAACAAGTTCTTCCGGCCCGCCAAGAAGCATCACGGCTCTTTTGACCGCCTCGAATACATTCTCCGAATCATAGGAATCACATTTCACAAGCGCGACTTCTGACATATCGATAACTCCTCTACATTAATGTGTTATTTTATGGAAATTTCCCCTTCATCGCTTATATGAAGAGGTGTGTCTGGAAAATCTGTCTTTGTGAGCTCCTGTATCAATCCGATGGTAGTTTTTTCGGGGTCATGATGAGGTATGCCGCGGTCAAGCAGAATAACGGGATGTATCCTGCCGGACTTGAAGAATCCGTGCTCATCCATTTCAATTTCTAATATCAGGGAGTATTTCAATGTAGCCTTCATACTGAAACTTCCGTAGGTGCAGAAATTACCAAGAGAATAGGCGATCAGCCGTCCGCCGTAGATTTCCATTGCCCTGGGCAGATGCGGCCCATGCCCCAATACGAGGTCCGCTCCTGCCTCTACGGCGCTCCTTGCGAATGCGACGACATTTCCCCGCGGGGTTTTCCCCATATATTCCATCTTGTCGGATGTATGCGCCGCAGCCGTTCCCTCCGCTCCGCCGTGAAAGGTCACGATGAGGATATCAACTTTGCCGCGGTTCTCGGATACCCTGCGCATCGTACTTTCAAGGTCCAGTATTGAATTGAAATAATCATTCCAATAGAATCCCATGATGCCGATCTTTAATCCATTTCTATTGACAATTGTCAATGTATCTCTTAGCCCTGTATATTTGAGGTCGTTTAACTGCAGTGTGAAGATCGTGTCTGAAAGCCCGTCCTCGCCGAAATCCCGAGAATGATTATTGGCGATATTAAGGACATCAAATCCCGCGCTCTTAAGGTATTGCGCATAATATATCGGCATATTAAAGGCGTAATACTTCCCTGTACCTACATTTTTCTCGCTCTTATTGTAAACAGAGAAAACCCCTTCGAGATTTCCCAGCAGCAGGTCGCTGCCTTTAAGCGTGTCCTCGACATTCAGAAATAATCCCTTTCCGTCATCAGGGGGCAGATTAGGGGTGGGATACTTGGTCCCCATCATAATATCGCCGACGGCTTTGATCGTCACCGTTTGCGCGGACGCGTGGCTTGCGCCGAATAGGAGGGATATCGTAAGAAGCAGGGCCAATGAGATCTTCATAAATTGATTATGCCATTATGCGGTGGAATATGCAAGAAAGAAAAAAGGAGGTTAGAGATTAGAGGATGGAGGTTAGTTAAAGAGAGATTGGGGACGGTGGTAGAAAAAGTAGAAAATTGCCCTAAATAAAGCTATGTTCGAGGGCGTGTCGGTGGAAGTGGACTTGATCAATTTTCCTATGATAGTACGGTATAATTAATTGCATCCGTAGGAGTTCTGGAAATGCCTACTTTGTCCATCATTAATTAACTGGGTTAGGGATGAGAAAGTAATGAAAATAGAGTAGTTGCGTATTTGGTTAAATACGGAAATGATATTGAAAGAAATTTGGGATGACCGTAGATAGGTCAGAAAGGTTCGACATTATATTCGATCTTAATGGCTGGAACTTTTATCCTTTTCTTTTTTCGCAAGCAATAATATTTCCAGATCGGCCTTATCCTGTGCTCGATTTGTCGATTTCTTATTTTTAATCAATTCATCTAAACCAATAAAAAAGACATCTGTTTTTCCATAGGTTCCCTTTTCCTTATTCTCCCAGATTTTCTCAAAGCTGCAGCCGTCAATGGAGGTGATCAGGTCAATTCTTATCGGTTCATACCCCAATTGAATTATTTTTCCCGGGACAGAAAAATCACTTGCGGAAAGGTCCAGATCTTTAAAGCCGAATTCTTCCAAAGCTTTAATAATATTTTCACCATTCGTTAGATCGGGCTGAACTAATATGTCTATATCTTTTGTATATCTCGGAGAAGAGTGCAGGGCCATGGCAAATGCACCGACGATGCAGTACTTCACTCTATTTCTGTTCAATAATTTTATAAAATCTTCGTAATCCTTTTCTAATCTCATCTTTTGAAACCCCATTCATCTTAAAATATTCGTCTCTTAATAACTGCATAATATCCAATCGCTCTTCCGGCGTCATGTTCAAATAGTATTGTATGTCGAATTTTTCAGCCTCTTCAAAAGATTTCGGCCTGTTCATCCATATTTTTTTCATAATATCTCGAAGATATTATAATTGATAATTGGCAAAGAGTCAAATTAGGTAAAATTTTGACATGTAGAATTATTATGATAAAATACACGATTCATTTGCAGGAGTAGAAAATGTCCGCTAAAGACAATAAAGAGTTTTTAAATCTGTTGAAAACCGATTTTTCCATGAGGGCCAATCTTTCGGATAAAGAGCCCAAGTTAGTTGAATTCTGGGACAAGGACGACATCTATGGGAAGATCATCGACAGAAACAAGGATGGGGATAAGAAGATACTGCATGACGGCCCTCCGTATGCTAACGGGCATCTTCATATCGGCCATGCCCTGAATAAGATATTGAAGGATTTTGTAGTTAAATATTATTGGGCGAAGGGGTATCATTCTCCGTATGTCCCGGGCTGGGATTGCCACGGCCTGCCCATTGAACTCAAGGTCAAGGGTGATTATAAGGGTGACGATGTCACGATTTTCAGAAAAAAGTGCCGGGATTATGCCGCCAAATTCATTGAGATCCAAAAAGAGGAATTCAAATCCCTTGGTATCCTCGGAGATTGGGAATATCCCTACTTCACAATGGATCATGATTATGAAGCGGATATCTTAGAGGCCTTCAATAAGATGTACCGAAAAGGGTATATTTATAAAGGGAGCAAGCCTATTCACTGGTGTTTTTCATGTCAGACCGCCCTGGCTGAAGCAGAGGTGGAATTTGAAGACCACACATCCCCCAGTATTTATGTGAAAATGCCTCTACTGTCAGAAGAGAATACTTCCTTGGTCATCTGGACCACAACACCGTGGACGCTTCCCGCGAATCTTGCCGTCACGGTCCATCCGAAATTTGTTTATACAAGGGTGAAGGTCGGAGATGAGATCTGGATCATAGCCAGGGATCTTCTGTCAAAGGCCATGGAAGAAATGGAAATTTCAGAATATGAAGTGCTTTCAGAGGAAAAGGGAAAGCAACTTGAAGGGTTGAAATATTCCCACCCTCTTTTAGATAAAGAATGTCCTGTTATACTGGGCGATCATGTTACTTTGGAGCAGGGAACGGGCTGTGTACATACCGCTCCCGGGCACGGTGCCGATGATTTTCAGGTAGGTAAGAAATACGGCCTTGATATCTTCGCCCCCGTCGATGACAAGGGCAGGTTCACTGATGAGTTCAAGATGTTCGAGGGAATGCATATCTTCAAAGCAAATCCCCTTATAGTAGAGAAACTTAAAGAAAAAGGGCTGCTTGTGAAATACGCAGAGTTCAGCCATTCATATCCGCATTGCTGGCGTTGTCACAAGCCCCTGATCTTCAGGGCGACCCCTCAATGGTTCATTGATACGATGAATGAAAAATTGAAATCATCCGTATTGAGATTTTCCAAGGACACCCAATGGGTTCCCAAATGGGGCGAGACCCGTTTTGTAAATATGATAGAGAACCGTGTTGATTGGTGTATATCGCGCCAGCGCAGCTGGGGCGTTCCCATTCCTTCTCTTGTTTGTGAAGAATGTGAGGAAGAATTCATCGACGCTGATTTTACCGATACACTTGTCGAGCAGATAAGAAAAGACTCTACAGATATATGGTTCTCAAAGGAGCTTAAAGACCTTGAACCGGGAAATGTCAAATGTCCTTCCTGCGGTTCTACCAAGTTAAAAAAGGGATCCAATATCCTGGATGTCTGGTTTGATTCCGGAGTATCGTGGTATGCTGTCGTTAAGAAAAAAATGGGTGAAGATGTTCCCGTAGATATGTATTTGGAAGGTACCGATCAATACCGCGGATGGTTCCAGTCCAGCATGTGGCCCGCTGCCGGAATAACCGGCTCGCCTCCTTATAAGAAGGTTCTGACACATGGATTTTCCCTTGACGCGAACGGCCGGCCTATGTCCAAATCACGCGGAAATGTTATTTCTCCCCTGGATGTGATAAAACAGTACGGTGCCGAGATATTAAGATTATGGGTATCCAGCGTCGATTATACGGAGGATTTCCGATTCTCCCATAATGTTTTGAAACAGACCGTTGACACCTATAAGAATATCAGAAATAAGTTGCGTTTTTCTTTAATGAACATTGAAGATTTCGACCCGCAGAAAGATCAGATCGAATATTCAGAATTGCTGACGCTTGACCGGTGGGCATTGAATCAGCTGTATATCCTGATCAATAAGCTGGATTCCGCCTATGAGAGATTCGAGTTCCATAAGATCTACCATCTGCTGACAGAATTCTCTACTGTAACATTGAGCGCGCAGTATTTTGATATGATTAAATCACGGCTCTATACATCACCTTCGAGATCAAAGGAGCGGCGTTCCGCGCAGACAGTCCTCTTTCATATGGTGAAACTCCTTGTCCAGCGAATGTCTCCCGTTCTTTCCTTCACGGCGGAAGAAGTATTTAAATACCTCTTCTCTGAAAAGGAATCGGTCTTTCTTGAGGGATGGGACGATATTCCGGCAGAATGGGCGGAGTGGGACCGCGAATTGGACATAATGTTCGAATTACGGGATAAGGTTCAGAAGATCATGGAGG
Organism: bacterium; assembly: GCA_023133295.1. Classification (GTDB taxonomy): domain Bacteria; phylum AUK180; class AUK180; order AUK180; family AUK180; genus JAGLWT01. Next base: position 30,110 of record JAGLWT010000053.1, read on the forward strand.
ATCTGAGGGCAAATAAAGAGATCGGACTCTCATTGGATGCCTCTCTTACGCTTTCCTTCAATAATGATAAATTTGAAGAGATATTGAATAATTTCGACCTTCGAGAGTTCTTCATAGTTTCAGAGGTTATTCTCAAGAAAGACATGAAGATGCCCGAAACATATAAGATAGATATCAGTAAAGCGCCGGGAGAGAAATGTTCCCGCTGCTGGAGTTATAATACCGAATTGTCTGCGGAGGGCATCTGCCGCCGCTGCGAAGAACAGATCGATAGATGGAATGAGGAGGGATAGATGAAAAGCAAAGAACTTGAAAGCTATAAGAGAATACTCATTGAATTGAAAAGAAGTATTGAAAATGCTCTTGACGGTTTGAATGAGGATGTGATCACCCCGAGTGACAGCACCTCTCATTATCCGGATGATCCCAGTCTTATGGCTGGGGACGAGTTTGAAAAAGCAAAATCGTACAATATTATCAATGTTGACCAATCGATACTTGAATTGGTGGATAATGCCATTGACAGGGTCGAGAACGGTAATTACGGCGTTTGCAGCGGATGCGGAAAAGAGATAGAAAAAGGCAGGTTAAATTCAAAACCCTATGCGGAATACTGTGTTTCCTGCCGGGAAAAACTGGAAAAAGAAGGTAAGGTCTGATCTCTTGAAGAAACATCTCTTCTTTTCCATTACCGCGATCGTCTTTGCCCTTGATCTCGGGGTAAAGTATTTAGTGAAGTACATTTTGAGTGACCCGTTCGGGAGCATCACGGTGATCCCCGGGTTTTTCAGGATCGTATATGTTGAGAACCACGGCCTTCTTTTTGGATTTTTTTCCCGCATGCCCCTGTGGATAAAACTGGCGGCAATGCTTGTCGGCATCCTTTTTCTGGGGTACTATGTTTTCCGTCACTATAATGAATTTCTTAAAGGTGAGTTATGGGCCTTTGCTCTTATATTCGGCGGCGGTCTCGGAAATATTATTGATAGAATGATAAACGGCGCTGTTTTTGACTTCCTTCTTCTTTATATTAAGAACCGTCAATGGCCGACCTTCAATGTCGCGGATATCTGTATAGATGTCGGCATCGGGCTTTACATCCTCATGCAGTTCACAGGTAGAAAAAATGCATCCTGAAATATTTAGCATAGGTAATTTTGTAATTTCCTATTACGGCCTGATGGTCGCTATTGGGGTTTTGGTAGGACTATTGATCGCGCAAAGGCTTGCCTTTTCTGCCGGTATCGACGGAAATAAGGTCTTTGATCTTGGAATAATGCTGGTCATTGCCGCGATTATCGGCGCACGGTTCTTTTATATTATTCTCAATTGGAAGGACTTCCTGTCTTCACCGATGGATTATATATTTTCCCGCTCGGGCTTTGTTTTTCTCGGGGGTTTTATCGGTGCATTGGCCTTCGGCATTCCGTATGCGATCCACAAGAAGCTTCATCTTTGGGACCTTGCGGATATCTTCGTCACCGGCTTGGCTTTCGGCCATGCGGTCGGCCGGCAGGGGTGTCTGCTCAACGGCTGCTGTTATGGAAAGGAAATATGCGAAACCTCATTTTTCGCGACGAGGTTCATGACCGTTCCCGGCTGGCATATTCCGACACAACTCTTTGAATCATTGGGAGAATTCTTGATCTTTGCCATCCTTCTCATCGTGTTTCCCAAGCGGAAATTCAAGGGGGAGAATTTTATCATCTATCTGATCATTTACGGTATCTTGAGATTTATCCTGGAGTTTTTCCGCGGTGACTATCAGCATTTGTATGTCTGGGGCCTGACCTTCTCTCAGCTTATAATCATTATTTTTGTTCCGGTCATGTCCGGTGTATATTATATCTTAAGAAAATATGGCAGGTAAACGAACGATTTTCCTGATCCTTCTCTTTATAATGATCTCACATTCAGCGCCGTACTGTCTTCCCACGAGTACGGCTTTCCGCTCGTTCCAACTGAGCGCGCCGGAAGGCCCGGATCTCCAATTAACATTGGATACGAAGAAGGAATCGTGCTTTAAGAGATCGCTCATTATTTTTCTTTCCTCTCTCCCCCTGACGCTTACCTATTCGCTTCTGGCGTACAAGTGGTATATGATCTTTGCCACAAGCGATCCTACCTATCCACTCTCCAAAGCGGAAACCACTAATGTCCTTCTGGTGGGGGTCTCTATCTCGGCGGTTTTCGTTCTTTGGGATATTCTCAGCACTCCGGGCGGATAAAATGCTTCTGAGATGTACCGAACCGGGCCTGCGTCTTGATTATTTTCTCTCACAAGCTCTGCCCGAACTGTCTCGTTCAAGGATAAAAAAGATCATAAAAGACGGGCTGGTAAGCATAAACGGGCTTCCCGCCAAAGCCTCAAAGCAACTCAATCCGGGTGATGAGATCAGCTTTCCGGATGAAACGGATAGCGAAACAGTTGAGATCCTTCCTGCGGATATAAAGATAGAAAAGATATACGAAGACAATGACCTGCTGATCATCAATAAACTTTCCGGCCAAGTCGTTCATCCCGGCATAGGCCATCAGAATGATACTATAGTTAACGGGCTTATGAAGCTCTACGGTGATTCACTTCCCGATATCGGCGGCCGTCAGCGCCCCGGGATCGTGCATCGCCTTGATAAGGACACCTCCGGCCTTCTCATGGTAGCTCTCAATGACCGCTGTTTTCAAAGCCTTGTGGAAATGCAGAAAAAACATAGGATAAAAAAGATATATCTGGGTATATGCTGGGGAATTGTCAAGGATGAGAGGGGAGAGATCAGGTACCCAATCGGCAGATCCACTTCCGACAGGAAGTTATTCACAAAAGGCGGGATCAACCCGCGTTCGGCCATAACCCTGTTCAGGGTTATAGACAGAAATGACAGATTTTCCCTTCTTTCCTTCGGGCTTGTAACCGGCAGGACTCATCAGATCAGGGTACATATGAAGGCATTGAACCACCCTATTGTGGGAGATATTCAATACTCTTCCGCCGGAAGAAAGATCAAGGCGGGTTCCGGCGAAGTGATAGAGCTTGATCATCATCTCCTGACCGCTGTCGGGCTTGAGATGGAACATCCCGTGACCGGCAATGACCTGAGCGTTCACCTGCCTTATGAGAAATGCCCGTCCTTTTCGAAGTTCTTCCCTAAACCACAGTCAATACACTCCCCGTATTGATTTATTTGCTTATATTAGTTATAATTCCTGTATGAAGATGAAAATCCTACTCTTGATCGCGGTATTATTCTCGGTAATGATATTCGGCGTATCTCCAAAAGAAGGGATGGCGCTGTACAGGGAAAATAAGTACGAAGAAGCGGCTCCCATATTCCGCGAAATTATCAGAGAAACTCCCATTAATTATCCAATGTACAAGTACTTGATCGAGTCTCTTTTTCAAATAGAAGAGTATGCCGAGGCTCTTGTTTATATAAGAAGATTAGAGAACTCAAGTAGTCCACGCGCAACAAAATCCCTGGACTATGAAACATACGTCAAGGTGCTGATAGAGATGAAAGATCTTGAAACAGCCTTGAAAAAGGCCAATAAAGGCCTCCGACTCTCTACGGATATTATCACATCCAATCATTTGAAAAGGCTGAAGTATCTGATCCTTGTAGAATTGCAGCGATTTTCGGAAGCCGAAGAACAGATAAAATCGGAAACAGGCTGGCAGAAGAATCCGCTACTCCTCTATTATCTCGGTGAAATGTATTTTCATGGTGCCGGAGAGGAATTGAACGGAGAAAAGCTGGCCCAGGGCCTGAAGTATTTCAGTGAAAGCTACACTGCTTCAAAGGAAACGGCAAATATCAATACGGAAAATCTTGTCATAGATTATTTGATCGAAAAAGTCCAGGAATTAAAGGGGCTGCCTCAGCGACTTACTTTCTTGAAGGATGTCAAAAATAGCGGAATAGATTCACCGAGAATAGAGAAATGGCTAAAGAAATATACAAGAACCCAGTCTTTCAAAAAGGACCTCGCGGAATTGAATCTCCTTTTGACCGGCGGCAGCCTCAAGCCCGCGGAACAACTGCTTTTCAAGATGGAAAAGAAATATCCGGAAAAGAAATTAGGTGGTTTTCGCAGGAAGTTAGAGACAAAGAAGAAGGCCTTGTTCAAGAAATTGGCGATCTATATCAGCGGCGGCTTAGGAGCCATTGTAATCATATTTTTAACGATAAGCGGGATCACTACTTTGGTGAAAAAAATAAAAGCCCGGCCGAAAAAAGAAAAGATCAAAAAACCGAAAATAGAGAGGGTAAAGAAAGAGAAGGTAAAGAAGGACAAAGCAAAGAAAGAATCCCCTGCGGAAATTGAGCCCGAACTGCCCTCCACCTCTTCGGAAGATGTTGCCGTGGAAGAGATCACTCCTTCGGAAGAAGAGCAAGTGCAGGATGCTGCTGCCGTTGATGCTGAAGAACCGGAAGCAGTTAATGAGGAAGAATCCACATCCGAAGAAGACTCGAAAACAGATAATAAGGAAGAATCCACACCTGAAGAAGAGCCGGAACCGGAAAAAGCGCTTGCTAAAGCTGCAAGCGAAGACGAAGATGAAGCCCCCGCTGCAGATGAGGACGAGAAAATCTCTTCCGAAGAAGCGGACGCCGAATCTGACACGGTGCCTGACGAAGGGGATAAACCGGCCGAGCTCTCAAGAGAAGAAATTCTTTCTATGTACCTTGAAATAGCCTCCGGAGGAGATGCGGATGCCGAGAAGCAATTCGTAATAAAGCATAAGTCAGATGAGCTGATGCCTGTTTTCAAGAACATACATTTCTATTTTGCCGGGAATATCAAGAAGGTGCTCGACTACATGAAGAAGGCGGATATTTCTGAAAATATATGGTGGCTAAGCAAGATCATTGATTTCTTAGAAGAAGGCGAGGTTGATTCTCTTGAGTCGGCGGCGATTCTGTACCTTTACTATAAAAATACTTCGGATAAGGATAAAGAGGAGAAATATAGGGAGTTAGGAAAAAAACTCAGAAATGAGAGCCAAAGCTGATCCCTACATTCTTTTTCTAGCCCTTCTTTTGATCTGTTCCGCCAAACCCATGGAAGTTCTCCCCGGTGGAGTGGGAGCATATTATCCGGGCCCTACCGCCCTTTTAGAAAAAATGATAACAACATTGGAGAGCACGTCCCCGACAAATACGATCCCAAAGACCATCAGAGGGATGATAGTTCCTCATGCGGCCTATAGATTCGCTGGGCAGACGATGGGGATGGCATATGCCGAGCTTTCATCTGAGAATTACGCGGCCTATGATGGAGTGGTCGTTCTGGCGGAGTATGAGGGCAAAACAGCCCTTGTGCCGGATTTTGACATTTTTATTATCCCCGGCGCCCGTATGCCGATGGACAGAAGTAAAGCACGGTTGTTCGCCGTTTCGCCCGCAGTCGATGTGAATTATAAACAATTCAATACTTTCTATCAGATGGAGGTGCACTTACCCTTTATCCACAAGCACTTTCCCGGACTTCCCGTCCTGCCCGTGATGCTGCCCGAGGGAGATCCCGAAACAGCTAAAGAGGTGAGTCGACTGGTGAGGGAACACTGCGGGTCTTCACTTATTATTTCTTCGCTCAACCTTTCCTATTCAAAACCATCTGCCGTGGCGGAAGAATTTGATGCCGCGCTCATTAAGAGTATAATAAGCAAAGATATCTCCTCAATAGAGAAATGTTATTCTGACCAAGGGGAAGTAAGGGGGTCGGTCGCCATCACCGCGTTTTTCAATTCCTTTTCAGAAGATGCCCGTCGGTCCGCTCACATGGAATTGATCAAATACACCGATGATGCCGTGCTGCTTTTTGGCGGCAGCCTCATTACCACTTACGGCTCCTTCATATTTTATGATAAGGTGAAAAAATGATAAACTTCTCATCCGCCGACCAGAAAGAATTGTTATCCCTTGCCCGTTCCAGCATTGTTTTCTATCTCAAGAACAATGAGTATATGAAGATGTCTTTGGAATTGAAAGACAAGTACGGTAAGCCATACGGCGTTTTTACCACTTTGAAGAAAGCGGGGGAATTAAGGGGTTGCATCGGCTTTATCATCGCCCGCGATCCATTGTGGAAATCCATATTGGAAACATCCGTTGAGTCAGCATTGGGCGATCCCCGTTTTCCTGATGTCCGCCCTGAGGAACTTGCTGACCTGACCGTGGAATTATCGGTATTGTCACCAATGAAAAAAGTAAATTCATACAAAGATATCATATTGGGCCGGCATGGAGTGCTGGTGAAAAAAGGTTTCAGCCAAGGAGTATTTCTCCCTCAGGTGGCCACTGAAACGGGTTGGGATCTTCCGACCTTTCTCTCTCATCTGTGCTTCGGTAAAGCCGGACTTCCGGCCGAGGCATGGAAAGACCCTTCAACGGAACTTATGACCTTTGAGGCATTTGTATTTTCTGAGGAGTCATAGTGTGTGTGGGAGAATATTGTTCAAAAGTTGAAATGTTCAAAAGTTCAAGGTTGGTGAATACAATGAATAGGGAAAAAAGAATAAATAATTGTGAGACTGAGAAGTATTATTTTTGTCATTCTGAAAGAGCGGTAGCGACTGAAGAATCCATTTCCTTTGTCATTCCCAGGCGCATGACCTTGGGAACCCCGGTTACATCGGGGAGCGAGAAATCCGTCCCTTTCCGCGTGGCAAGAGGGATGTATCGCGTGTGATGTGAAATGCGTAATATGAATAAAATCAAATATCAATTATTTAATACCCTCTGCAATTCTTCATCCTTCATCCGTCCTTTCCCCACTTGTCACTTGTGCTCTTGTCACTTGTGCTCCTTTCACATATTGTCATCGTATTTATGAAACAGGACACTGGTATCGAGAGAAAAACAAAGGAGCTTCTCAATCATTTCAGAATGTATCAATTTGTACGCGGCCTTCTGATATCCCTCTGCCTTCTTCCCATTCTTCTTGCGATCGTGATTTGGGCCCGGTTGCCCGTTTTTCTTATTCTGATACCGTTGATATTAATTATTCTTCTGTATATTTCGGATCGGGGAGTATTAAGAATGATAAAAAAGGCTTGCGGTGATGAAGGGAATAGATTCTATCACGCGCTGAGATTGAAAAGCGGTGCTGCCGCCGGTGCCGTAGATTTTGAGATATTGAAACTCTATGACCTGCTCATGCAGAGGAATTCTCCGGTCATCCCGCCTTTCTGGTTGTTGAGAGCGGTATATATTCAGATATTTTTCATCATCGCGTTCTCATGGCTGCTGTCAGGGATAAATACCGGCCTTTCCACCGCTTCCTTTGTGCGGATATCACCCGACAGACTGGTGTATAACCGCTTCACAGCCGAGCCGGTAAGATTGAATATCCATACCTATGGCGATGCCATTGAGATCTCTATCTCTGACGGGAGTGACCCATTATTTGAGGAAAGTGTTAGTAATTCAGAGGTCGAGCTTCCGGCGATAGAGCGCTCTCCTCTGATCGTCACCTGGAAAGGCGGAAGCAAGGAGATCCCTGTGGAATTCATACTTCCCCTTAGTTTCCGCTCGCACTTCCATATCGAAAGACAAGGCAGGAATTTGGAACCGGGGGACAGAATACCGCTTGAGGGTGAAACGCTGCATTATGAAATTGAGCCGCAGGGGGATTATGATACCTTTGTTCTGACCGTGGATGGCAACCGTTCTGATCTGCTTGCCTCTTCCATCACTCCCTTCAATGACTGTGAGTTTCTCGCTTACTTTTATAAGAGCGGCTATCTTGCGGGGAAGTTCTATAAAAGGATCCCCGTCGCGCCCAATTCAGGCCCATCGGTAAAGATAACGAAACCGCTTGAAGATGTTGAACTGGACGGTTTTTATGGAGATTATGAATTGCGGTACGAAATCACAGATCCCGATGGGATATCCAGGGTTGAATTTGCCTGGGAGAAGGAAAGCGGAGAAATTGCCGGCATAAGGGAGTTGAGAGTGAATAAAGGTTCGCTGTCTCTTTCCGGGAAATACATGATCCCGCTGGAAAGGATAACGGATATATCAGACAGCTATGTCTATATCTATATAAGGTCTTTTGACGGCTATGGAAAGGAAGGCCGCTCAAGAAAGCTCACTCTTTCTCTTATGGATAATAATGCTTTGCAGGATATTTGGGAAGAGGTCGGCAGTACGCTTTTCGGTGAACTTGAGATGATGAAGGCGGAGCCGCTGGATGGCGGCGACAAGAAATTCGATCCGAAAACTTCAAAGAGCAACGAACTTACACAAGAGATCCAGAAGCGTGGCGAAACGATAGAGAAGACCATGGAATACTTGGAGGCAGCACTGGAAGAACTGAAGGTTGAAAAGAAGATCATCGAGCAGGTAAAAAGGCAGCAGGAGCTCATGAAAGAACTTTTGAATAAAGAGGTGCTGGATCTGCTGCGGCAGAAAATGGAGCAGGGATTGGATTCCCGCTCAGCGTCACAAAAGGTATCACAGGCCGATCTTGAGAAGATGTCCTGGGAATTAGAGAGGATCATCAAGCAGCTTGAGGAATATAAAAAAGGGCTCGACGCCGCCCGCATTTCAAAGAAATTGGATCAATTAGAACAGAAGCAAGCCGATAAATTGGAAGAGATCAAGAGCGATGTATCTGATCTGTTCTCGCGCTTTGATAAAGAGGACGAAAAGCTTCTTGACCCCGACAAAGCAAGAAATGAATTATCAAAGATGAATCAAAAGATGCAGCAAAAGAACTTTGAGCAAAGCAAGAAAAAATTATCATCGGATTTCAAAGATTATTCCGCGGATAAACTGAAAAATCGCTCCAATAGCTCTCCTGACCTTTCGCCCCTTGTCGAGAAGACAGTCGCTCTTGATGTGATGTCGCACTTTACGCCTGAGATGGAGAGTTGGGCGGAATCGAATCTTGCCGCAATGAAAGATGAGATGGCTTCTTTTGCCGCGATCCTGATGATGTTCGACCACTCGCTTCACAGTTCTTTTCAAAATACATACAAGAGTTTTCAAAATTACCGTCTGAAAAAGGAGCAGAGATATTTTTCTCAATTCAAGAATTCCAATGCGATCTTTTTAAATAAACTGATCATCCTCATGGATAGAATGGATGCCTCCTCTTGTTCTTCGGGCGGCTCAATGAATCTTTTTGAAAAGCTCAACTCCCTTTCACAAGATCAGCAGAAACTCAATAGTTATTTGGAGAAAATGATGGAACAATACCGTTCTTCCGGTATGAATAAGAGGCTGAGCGATGCTGTGAAGCAGGCGGCGGATAAGCAGCAGGAACTGCAGGAACGACTTTCAAAATTGTCGGAAGAGATCAAAGAAAGCAAGGAAAAAGGCGAACTTGCCGGAACCTCAGGGAAGATCGAGGAAAAAATGGAAGAGATCAAAGAGGCATTAAGAAAAGAGCAATTGTCCGATGATCTTGTCGATACGGGCCGCCGGGTCGCTGTGGAATTGCTTGAGCTTCAAAGGGCGATCTATTCCGGAAAAAAGGATAATACAAGGATCTCGCGTATCGGGCGGTTCATACAGAAATGGTATCCCGATCTGCTGAATGACCGCCCCGTAAATAAAGAATATCATGAGGATTACCTCGGAGTGATCAGAAGCATCGGGGGCAAATAATGAAGGTTGATATTATCGGCGGCGGTTTGGCCGGAGTGGAAGCCGCCAGTATTCTGTCAAGCAATGGCGTAAAGGTGACCATTTGGGAGATGCGCCCCAAGAAGATGACAGGGATCCATAAAACCGGTGACCTTGCCGAGATAGTCTGTTCTAACTCTCTTAAGAGCATGGATCCGCTGACCTCCAAGGGACTGTTAAAGGCAGAGATGCGCCGTCTGAATTCCTTTGTACTGAAAATTGCCGCTGAAACAAGGGTTCCTGCCGGGCGATCTCTTAATGTGGTCCGCGAAAAGTTTTCACGCATGATCACAGAAGAATTGTCAAATGATCCCAATATCAAGATCAAGAGGGAGGAGGTCCTTGACCTTGCCGCCTTTGAGAATATCATCATCGCGACGGGCCCGCTTACTTCTCCGTCATTCTCCTCTTTTATTCAGACCCTTACCGGCGCTGACAGTTTATATTTTTACGACGCTGTCTCACCTGTTATAAGAACCGATACAATAGATATGTCCCAGACCTTCTGGGGGCTGAGATATGGAAAAGGCGAAGGCAAGCTCTTGAATTTTCCTATGGATGAAGCTCAATATTCTGCATTTTACGATGAGCTGATAAATGCAGGCACGGTTCCCCTGAACGATGTTGATGAAAAACTCTTTTTTGAGGCCTGTCTTCCGGTTGAGGAGATCGCCTCAAGAGGGAAGGATTCTCTGTGTTTCGGCCCGCTCCGCCCTGTCGGATTCAGAGATTATATTGAGAAGCGGCCGCACGCCGTGGTCCAGGCGCGCCCGGAGAACAATCTATACGATGCCGTGGAGCTTATCGGCTTTCAGACAAGATTGAAATTTGAGGAGCAGAAAAGAGTATTGAGAATGATACCCGGCCTTCAGAGCGCCAAGTTCCTGAGATACGGCATCATGCACAGAAATACATATATCAATTCACCCGGCATACTGCAGAATGGGATAAAACTGATCGATTCCGGGAAAAAGAGGATCTTCTTCGCTGGTCAACTGACAGGCGTGGAGGGCTATATAGAATCCGCCGCAAGCGGTATCATTGCGGGCCTGGCAATGCTGCAGGACCTTCAAAAAGGAGAGTTCATTATACCCGGAGAAAATACGATGACCGGCGCGCTTCTGCGCTATCTTTCTTCTCCTCCCGGCAAATCCGGCTTTAAGCCCATGAGCGCGAATTTCGGCTTGCTTGACGGAAGCGCCTACAGCAAAAAAACACGGAGAAAAAGGCAATTTGAGCGGTCAATGGGTGAGATCGGAGAATACACGGCAGAAATTTCAAAATTTACACATAGCGGATTTAAATTTCCCCGTATGGATGATATAATCACATGAGGATATGCGATAAATATATGAAGGCGGTACGATGAAGAACAAGGGGAAATTTTCGATTATTATACCTTCTCATAACGGTATGGGCGTATTACCGCAATGCATGGAGGCTCTGAGGACACAGACATATAAGAACTTTGAGGTGATAGTGGCCTTGAATCTGACGACTGATGATTCAGAGAAATATCTCAGATCATTGAACGGATTGGATATCAAGATAGTAAGAGAAGATACGATCGCTTCATCTTATGCCGCCCGCAATCTTGCGCTGGCATCCGCATCAGGGGATCTTATCGCCTTCATAGACGACGATTGTATACCGCTTGCTGATTGGCTGGAAAATGCTTTGAAGTACTTGAGGAAATATGATATGGTGGCGGGACATATCGAGTTATACAGGGAATCAGATCATAATATATGGGAACAGTTGGATGCTAAGATGCATGTGAATCAACGCAATTATTCCAAAAAGGGGATGTCCGCCGGTGGAAATTTATTGATCAGAAATTCTGTCTTTCTTTCTCAGGGTAACTTTCCTGTGGATATCGTTTCCGGTGCCGATATGTTATGGAGCAGAAGTGCGACGGAGAAAGGCTTCTCAATGATATACGCTCCCGATGTCCGCGTGCTTCATCATTCCAAAAAAACCTTTGCATCAATGTGGAAAAAAAGATTCAGAATAGGTATCGGCCATGCCCAAACCGGGACGATGAATGTTAAAAGTTTTCTGATCAAGTTAGTATCCTACCCATTCAAAAAAGGCGGCGGGTCAGCCTCTCAAACCTTATCCATCAAATTGTCTCTTCGTGAGCGGCTGCTTTTTATTATACTCGCGGCAGCATATTTATACGGATTGTTTCGAGGGATACTTTTTAAAACTGGCAAGAAACGGCTACGCTAGGAATATGTTCAAAAGTTAAAAGGTTGACCTCACTGCAAAAAGGTTTCACAAATAATTAGAAATATCCCCTGAAATCACATCAAATAGTTGGAAAAA
>JAGLWT010000054.1 GCA_023133295.1 bacterium
TGAACAGTTTCAGAGGTATTGAAGTCGGACATATATTTGTACTGGGAACGAAATACTCCAAATCGATGAATGCTAAATTCCTTGACGAGAACGGTAAAAGCCTGCCATTTCAAATGGGCTGCTATGGAATCGGTGTCGGGAGGACGATGGCTGCTGTAATCGAACAGAAGTATAACAAAGAGAATGGAATGTACTGGCCTATGAAAATAGCGCCTTTCCATGTGGAGATATTACCTTTGAATGTCAAGGATGATAAGGTCCGGGGTAAGGCGGAAGAACTCTATAAGAAACTTCTCTCCATGAATTACGATGTGATTATTGATGACCGCGATCTAAACGCCGGTATAAAATTCGCCGAGTCCGACCTTCTTGGAGTACCGTACAGGGTAGTTGTGGGAAGGAAATTCCTGGAATCAGGCAAGTTGGAACTTTTGGACCGATCAACATCTCAAAAAGCGGATATTGACGAAGATAAACTCTTTGAAAGTATTCCAAGGGCCTGATGATGCCGGAAATTACCGATATCTTTTCAAATTCCCGTTCTGAAAGGCGTTTTGACCCTGAGATAGGGAATACCATTGTCGAAAGTGGAGAAGATCGTTACAGAGGCGGGTAAGGCCCCTTCAGGACTGAACAAGCAGCCATGGCTTTACTGTGCCGTTTCAAATAAGGATATTAGAACCAGGATCACCCTGGAATGTGAGCGCATCGAGACGGAATTTTATAATAAGATCAATACCAAGGCAAAAGAGGAATTCAATTCGATGGGCTGCAGGATCACTAAATCCTTTTTAAGCGACGCTCCGTTCCTTATCTGTGTATTTTCACATAATTCCGCGCCCTATCATATTAAATCGACCTGGTTGAGCATATCATGGTTCATTCTCGCTGCTAAAGCCGAGGGCTTAGCCACGCTTACATATACGCCGGACCGATTGGGATTTCTCAATGAGATATTAGGCATCAGCCCCGATTACGAACCGCAGGTGATCCTGCCATTGGGTTACGGCCTGACTTCGGGTAAGAAATCCCGAAAACCTGTAGAGGAGATAATGAAAATATATGACTGATTCTAGTGATCTGATTCATAAATAC
>JAGLWT010000055.1 GCA_023133295.1 bacterium
TCAACTCTCCGCTTGGAACTTTTACATCGGGACAGACGAACGCCTGCGGCGTACGACATGTCCCATATCTTGATTGGGGTGCGGCGTGAAACGATTGTAACAAAAGATATAATGTGGTAAGCGAAATAGTGTTATTTTCGGCTACGGGTGTGAATATTGGCTTCGTGTTCACCTCGTACTTCTGGAACACTTGTGCACTTGTAGCTTGTGCTCTTGTGCTCCTCTTTTTGAAGTGTATTCTAAATTTTATTGACTTAAAAGAAAAATAATGTAAAATATAACCCTAATGGGGATGTAGCTCAGTTGGGAGAGCGATGCGTTCGCAACGCATAGGTCGTCGGTTCAAATCCGGTCATCTCCATTTCTTCTTTTATCATTTATCTCAAAACTAGTGATCTGCTTCATAGAGTATTTCAAAAATATGAATTACTTGAATTTCTTAAGCAAGGCGCCGAGAAAAGATGCCGGAAGGCCGTTCAGTATCGTATAATTGAAAACCTTATTCAAAAAATCGGCACCCCAAAGGCCGATCTTCAAAAGCGCCATTGAGATGGTGATCAAAACGAATATAGAAAAGATAGCAAGGGCATTTCCGAGATAGGTCAAGACCTCATCGGCAATAATATCGTACATAAGATCAAAGTACAGGCCAAAAAGAATGATCGCCCAGATATGATTGGAGGGTCCCATAACACCCGTTTTCAATACTGCCGCAATGATGCCCAATAGAAATCCTGTATGCGGGAACACAATGAGCTTACGGGCAAAGAACAGGATACCCAATGCGATAAGCGACAGTATGGCGGATGAGAACATGACCTCATTACTAAAGAGAAATTCCCCGAGAAATATCTCAATAATTCCCCATAGCAGTCCGAAAACCAATATACCAAGAATTTTTTTAGCTAAGGAACTCATCTAATTTCTCCAATGCGCTTTGCGTATCAATCAATTGAATCGAGATCGAAGGGTCTAATTGAGTGAAAAAGGTTTCATATTGATCCTGTCTATATATTCTTTTATCAAGGATAAAGACTCCGCCCGTATCAGTTTCGGTCCTGATAAGGCGGCCGATCGCCTGCTTAAAAGATAATTTCGCCTCAAAATCCATATAATTGTTTATCATTTTTTTCCGTTTTTTCACAATAATGTCATTCGGCGGAAGATATGGCATCTTGAATATCACCAGATATTTTAATATATCACCCGGAAAATCGATGCCGTACCAATAGGCCTTTACGCCCATTAGAACTGCATTTGTGGAACTCCGGAATTTCTCATTGATATATTCCCTGTACCAAAGCCCCTGCTTTTGTAAAAGGATCTCATGTCCGCTATCGTTATCGCTTGATAATCTCTCGTAAATATTATGCATATCAGCATAGCTTGTAAAGAGCATCATCAGGCGACCGCCGGTATGATCGACCATCTTCTTTATCGAATGATAGGCTGAATCCCTGAAATGATCCCTTGTGGAAAAAGAGTATGCGGGAATATCGTCTATCACGAAGATCTTCATCTGCTCACCGAGGTCAAATGGGGAAGACAATTGACGCCATCGGAAGTCCTCAAGCCCGCAAAGCCGCGTGAAATATGCCAATGAACGGTCAACCGAAATGGTAGCTGAGGTCATCAATAACGACTTGACCTTGGGGTAAAAATATTTTTTTAGAAGAAGATCCGCCAGAACCGGACGGACGCTCAATGTCCACCCGCCGTTCTTGTCGGTGGAAAACAAAGATACCCATTCGGTCTCCTCTATGATGCTCTCTCCGGAAAGAGCTTTATTAAGGGTGTCGTATATGAAGGACAGGTCCTCTATGAGATTGGATGTCCTCACATTCAGATATTTAGCGGCCGTGATCTCTTTTTCGTGATGATCCCGAATCAAGGAAAGGTATTCCAGAAGGAGCTTAACCTGAACCATAAGCTTTTGCAGGATGTCAAATACTCCCTCAAGATCATGATTCTTCGTCTCATCGTAGAGATTTACATTAATAAATCGGGAATTCTCTGTTTTGATCACTGTTGACAAAAGTATCCTTATCCGCTTTAAGAATCTTTGGATCTCTTTGATAAATGCATTCTTATCGGACATGGAGATCGAATCCTCCAGATTAAAGAGCTCCTCAAAGGTTCTCATAAATGTACGTTTTCCGGTGGATATCCCCTTCAATACACGAAATATATAATATGTGGATATCTCCTGAGTATATGCGGAAACGGCAGCGTCATCCAGTTTATCGGCCTCATCTATGACACAGTCGATATTTTCAAATTCGCCCGAAGCGATATATCCGAGCATATTCCAGTGATTAACTACGCCGATATTTGATTTCTTGATCTTTTTGATCGCATTGAAATAAGGACATTCCTTGAAGAATGTGCAGCGTTTATTTAAGCAATCTTCCCTTCGGGCGCAGATATCCCTGAAGGTGGAATAGAACTCGCTCTCATCCAGCGTTGCGTGGGGAAAGATGAATTGCGGGAGGTCTTCCTCTAGATGGGCATGGATGTATTGCGAGATTATGCCGAAGAAGATCAGTTTTTCCCTTTTTGAAAAGAGAGTGGAACCGCCGCTGCTTTCCACCATCTCCATCTTCAGAAGGCAGGGATAATTCTCCCGTCCGAAGAGAACGGCAGGACGAAACGGCGGAAGCACCTGCTTCAAAAGGTCGAGTTCCTTTTTGTAAACCTGGACCTGAAGGGATTTTGTATATGTGGAAATGAATACGGGCTCCTTCTTGAAATATGAACGCAGCAGCGCGGGGATCAGATAACCGAGCGTCTTTCCGGTTCCTGTGGGCGCTTCAATTACCACCGATCCCGTTGAGTTGAATGCGTCATTGGCAAGGCGCGCCATTTCGATCTGCGACTCTCTCTCCACATACCCTTTGCCCTTCATCGTTGAGATCAATGCCGAAAGGGCTTCAAGAACCTTCTCCTCTTCAATGGGAGCGGAGTTCTCCTGGCGGAATGTCTCATACTTGACTGGCTTCAACATGGCCTTGAAGAGATCCCTTGAACTTATTTCAGGAACCGCTTTCATAGCCAATCGCTTACGGTCTTCTTTCAGCATAAGAAAAAGAGGTGAAAATCTTCGGTACTCCTTTGAAGATGAAAGTATCTCCAGTGATTGATAAATATATTCTCTCAGCATGGAAGGAAGGGCATAATAGCGTGCCAGCGCCGCTTCTGCCGCCTCGGCTATATCATGTGTTTCTCCTTCACCGAAAAAATTCTTCATAATTCCGGAAAGGGTAAACGCCACATCCTTGGGAGAAAGAAAGAATACCAGATCCCTTAATGAGAGATTCCCTGAATCTCCTTCATCGGAAGGGTCTAAAATTATGCCTTTGAAATTAAGACCGGTCATTGCCCCCCTTCACCAGATTGTCAACCGCTTCCATATATGCTTTGGTAATAGCGGAATCGGGCAGGGAATCCACAATGGGATGGCCTGAATCGCCATGTTCGGTAATGCTTCCATCGATCGGGATCTGTCCTATCAAGGGTACATCATACTCTTTTGAGACCAGCTCTCCTCCGCCTTTGCCGAATATATGATGTTTTTTGCCGGTATCGGGACATTGGAAATAACTCATATTTTCAATAATACCTATTATGGGGATCTCAAGGCGCTTGAACATCACAATGCCCTTGATGGCATCGATATACGCCACTTTCTGCGGAGTTGTAACTATTACCACTCCATCGATCTTTGCCTCTTGTGTCAGTGTCAGCTGCACATCACCGGTTCCCGGAGGTAGATCGATAAAAAGATAGTCAAGGTCGGGCCAGCGGACATCCGTCATGAATTGTTTAAGGGCTCCCACAACAAGCGGGCCGCGCCAGATCACCGGCATATTCTTTTCAACAAAATACCCGATGGACATCATTTTTATCCCGTGATTTTCAATAGGCATAATTTTCTTCTGCTCGTCTGCAAAAGGCTGTTCGTCTTCGGTACCCATCATTGTGGGAATGGAGGGGCCCAATATATCCGCGTCCAGAAGTCCCACGCTATAGCCCTTCTTGGCGGTAGCGATAGCGAGATTCACGGCAACTGTCGATTTTCCGACACCGCCCTTTCCCGAACCCACAGCGATCACATGCTTGATATTACTGAGCAGCTTACTGATCTTCACTCCGGGTTTCGGTGCCTGCCCGGGAGGGGAAGCTTTCTTCAATTCCACATTACACTTCTCTCCCAGTCCGGCTTCCTTTACCAACGAAAGTATCTGCTCTTTGATCGTATTGAACTTCTCCTGGTCCGTGATATTCTTGATCAGTATATTCACCTCTCCGTCAGAGCTGATCTCCGCTTTCTCTATCATATGGAAATCCACAATATCCCTTTCCATTCCGGGATAATTCACTTTTGCTAAGATCTTTAATAATTTCTCATCCATTTTTCACCTTCTCTTCTTGAAAGTTCTCTTTTTCTTTCAAGCTGTATTCACATCCGCAGTAATCCTGGCGGTATATATTAAGGGCCTTGGATAATCTGACACTCATCAGGTATCCGTCCTTTTTCTTGAAATTCGTTCTCAAATAAGCGATCTTCGTTTTCTCTTCGATCTGCGCACCGATCTCATCAAGCATTTGTATCTTCTTTCTGGGGGAATTAGTCAGTGTAGTGGCGAACATATCAAAATCCTCGCTTTTTGCCTTGAGCGCAGTTTTATATAAGGAATTCGTGATGCATCTTCTACATCTTTCGGAATACTCTCCGAGATGTTCAAATCCCTTTACCGCATCGTGCCATTGTTCCGGCTCATACTCTCCTTCCCAAAGCCGGTAATGCTGCAATTTGGCAAGTGCCTTGACATCGTTCAATCTCTTGTCATATTCCCTGCGGGGATATATGTTCGGATTGTAGAAATAACCGGCAATTTCATGATCTTGTCTCAAGAGCGGTACGGAGTACGCGGCATCAGGGGCACAACATATATGTATAAGGACCTTCTTTTTATCTTGACGCAAGTTCCCTGCCCAGGGCAAAGGCCTGAAGATTCTCTTTTATATACCGCTTGAAGCCGGTCTCTATCGCATTAATAAAATGCCTTTTCTCAATTTCTTTAAAAAGATGGGAGATCGCGCCGAGCATTATGATATTCGCAAGGCCGGGCATATTGAATTTTTCTAAGGACAATTCCGTCGCGGCGATCGGCATCTTGCTGCCTTTTGAATCCTCGGCAGGAACAAATATGGAGCTGTCATAAATTACCACACCGTCTGCCTTGAGATATTTATTATACTTTTCAAAGGCGGCAAGGTTGAAGGCAGCGTGAATATCGCCGTCGTGAACATGAGGAAAATCGATGACATCCGAAGAGAGTATCGTCTCTCCCTCTGTTATGGCGCCGCGTGCCGCGGCATCGTATCTTGCCGTTTGCGCCGCATAAAGCCCGGCGAGCATGCCGGCTTCAGCAAGAAGTACCGCAGATTTAACTATGCCCTGTCCGCCGATGCCTGTAAATATTACTTCTTTTTTCATTTGAATTCTCCGATCACGATCTTGCCTTTCAATTCCTCGGAAGTAATCTCCCCCGCTTTCTTGATGCGCACAGAATTCTTCTTGTAATATTCCAGCATTGCAGGGGCATCGAGGCCCATCGTTTTTCCATAATGCGTCGGGCATTGAGAGATAGCTTCTATGAAAGAGAAGCCGGGATTTTTAAATCCTTCCCTTATGCTTGAGATCAGCTCCCTTACCTGAAAAGCAGTGAAGCGCGCAACATATGAAGCCCCCGCTGCCTTGACCAGGCCGGCGAGGTCAAATCCGTCATATTTATTTCCCTGGGGATCGGTTACTGTTTTGAATCCCTTCGGCGTAGTGGCAGAGGTCTGTCCGCCTGTCATGCCGTAAATAGAGTTATTGGCGCAGATCACCGTGATATCGATATCTCTTCTTGCGGCATGGATCAGATGATTCCCGCCGATCGTCGCAAGATCGCCGTCACCGGAGATAACAATAACATTCAGATCGGGACGGGCGGTCTTAACACCGATCGCGGCAGCGATAGCGCGGCCATGGGTGGTATGAAGCGTATCCGCGTTAATATTAGGAGAAGATATCCAGCCGCCGCAGCCGATACCTGAAACAAATACCGTTTTATCGATATCAATATTCTCTGCCTGCAGGGCTCTAATGACGGAGCCGAGAACTATGCCGTGCCCGCAGCCCGGACAGAACTTCGTTGGCTGAGCAGCCATTCTTATATGTTGAAATACCGGACTTGGTCTCATATGACACTCCTGAACTCTCTTATGATCTCTGAGGGATACAAGGGCTCTGAATTGATCTTATTAATGCCGTATACTGGGCATTTTGAGATCTTCTTCACCTCTCCCGCTATCTGTCCCATATTCAGCTCGGGGACAAAGATGTCCTTGACCTTGAGCGAAAGGGCCTTGATCGTCTTATACGGGAACGGCCAGATGGTATTCAGCGTCATCAGCCCCGCCTTTATTCCTTCTTCTCTCAGGGCTTTCACGGAAGACAGGGTTGAACGAGCGGAGATACCGAAAGAGATAAAGAGATATTCCGCATCATTCATCATATATTCGTCCCAATCTTCGATTTTTGAACTGTTCTTTTCGATCTTATCGTTCAAACGGTTCACTAATTTTTCATGAGCATCATTATCGGCGGTCTTTCTTATGCCGTTCTCGTCATGAGTAGAACCGGTGATCATAAGTTTTTTTCCATCGCCGAATTTAGGCATATCGGGAACCAAACGGCCTCCGAACGGCGGCGTTTCTCCCTTATTCTCCCGGTTGAAAGCCTCATATTCCTGCGCGATATCCAGAGTTTCACGGGCATGTGATACGGTTTCATCCAGAAGAAGAATTACAGGAACACGATACTGCTCTGAAATATTGAAGGCCTTGATGGTCTGCTCGAATGCGCTTTGCACCGAATGAGCCGCAAGGACTATATTATTATGTATTCCGTGCGTTCCCCATCTTGATTGAAGGACATCGCCCTGCGAAACCTTGGTCGCCTGGCCGGTGGAAGGGCCTGAACGCTGAACATCCACCACCACACAGGGTGTTTCTGTCATTATGGCAAGCCCTATGTTCTCAAGCATCAGAGAAAGGCCGGGGCCCGATGTGGCGGTCATTGATTTTATTCCGCCCCACGAACCGCCTATCAAAGCGGCCATCGAACCTATTTCGTCTTCCATCTGAATGAACTTCCCGTCGACCTCAGCAAAGTATTTTATGACGGATGTCATGATATCACTGGCGGGAGTGATCGGGTAACCCGCAAAAAACCGGCAGCCGGCGGTAACTGCGCCTAATGCGCAGGCCTCATTGCCGGACATCAGATAACGGCCGGGTGAGACAACCGGTGTAACTTTGATATTACCCATTTTCCGCCTCCTCTATGAATATGACCTGATCCGGACATAAGAGCTCACAATTCTTACAGCCGATGCATTTTTCGGGAAATGCTATATCGGTCAATACATAGCCCTTCGGGGATATCTCATCCCCTCTCTTATAGAGCTTTACGGGGCAGACATCTATGCAGATGCCGCAACCCTTGCATATCTCTCTGTTCAAGTGAATAATAAATTTCTTTGCCATGATATTACCTTTAAACCGCGCCGTCGCTTTTCAATTCTTCGATCTGATCCTCATCGTAGCCGTATTCCTTGAGTATCTCGTCGGTATGCTCTCCCAGAAGCGGGGGGTGTCTGTCTATCGACAGGTCAATATTGGAAAAATGTATCGGGTTCTTCATTAATTTGATCGTGCCCGCCGTAGGATGTTTAACTTCCTGTACAAAATCCCTGGCTATCATCTGTGGATCCGCAAATGTTCTGTCCATGGTATTGATCGGGGCACAGGGTATATGCTCTTTTCTGAAGAGCTTGATCCATTCGTCTCCTGTTTTCTCGGCGATACGCTCCGAGATCATTTTTATTATCTGCTCTCTGTTGCTCACCCTTACATCATTAGTTTTATATTTCTCGTCCGAGGCCCATTCTGGATGGCCGAGCAAAGCGGATAATTTACCGAATTGCCTGTCATTTCCGATACCTATGATGATATAGATATCTTTCGCGTGGAAGGCCTGATAGGGAACTATATTCGGGTGTGCGGTTCCATGCGGCTTCGGGATCTGATCACCGATCAAATAATTATTGGCGATATTCACCAATGCCGAGGTCATACATTCATATAAGCTGTTGTCTATCATGGAACCCAGTCCGGTTTTATCCTTATATCTGAGAGCGGCCTGTATGGCGATGACCGTATATAATGCGGTGAAGACGTCTGCTACGGCAACGCCGACCTTAACGGGAGCGCCGCCTTCTTCTCCGGTGACACTCATCAAGCCGGACATTCCCTGTATCATAATATCGTATCCCGGAAGATGCGCACTCGGGCCGTTAAGTCCGAATCCTGAAATATTCGCCCAGATGATATCTTCTTTTATCCCGCGCGCCCATTCATAGGTGAGATCGAGTTTTTCCAATGTCTGTACGGGAAAATTCAACAATACCACATCCGAGCCCCTCAGAATATCTTCAATTATCTTTTTACCTTTCTCATTTTTGAAGTTAACCGTAATGCTTCTTTTATTTCTATTTGCGGACAAATAATAGACGGATTCGGTCTCCGCCCAAGGCGGGCCCCATCCCCTTGTCTCATCGCCGCCATTCGGGTTTTCAACCTTAATAACATCGGCTCCAAGGTCTCCCAGTATCGCTGATGTCGTCGGCCCCGCCAGCACGCGTGACAGGTCAAGTATGCGTAATCCGCTAAGAGGTTTCATTTTTTTGCACCATTGTAAGCCGTACCTTCTGCTTTTGAAAAATAGAGATCCCGAGAGCAAGAACAAATGTTATGATAAGAGAAACATAGATCTTGTCCAGAAAAATATTCTTGGCGTAATGCTGCGCCCAATAGGCTGCGCCCTCTGTAGAGACCACAGAGATCTTGAAGAGTACCACGCCGAGAGATGCGAGAGATGCGGTAACTATCGCGAATTTTGCTGCGACCGGAGTGATGAAGTGGAACTTATCATTCTGCCTTTTGACGATCAGAAGGAGGCCCAGGATGACGATGACCGAACCTGAAGCCCTGATCGCATAAGAGATATATGAGGTATCAAGAATATAGCCCTTAAAGAACATGGCTGCCGGAATAACGATAAGGCCGACCACAAGGGTTACCAATTGCGAAACCTTGAGGAGCTTTTTATCATCAGCTTCCTTATGCAGTATCAGGTGATATACATCCTTTGTCATGATCGTTGATATCGCCAGCATAACCGGGGAAATAGTTGACAGTATGGCGGCAAGTATACCCGCCATTGCCAGGCCGCCTAGCCATGGAGGCATGAAATCCGGGTTCATAAAGAGATGGGGAAGCGCCTGTTTGGCTGTTGCCGGCAAGCCGAATTTCCCTGTGGCGACTATCATTCCCAATGTGGAAACAAGCAAGCCCAAAGGAGCTATGAACAATGCAGAAAGCAGTGAAGCGTTTCTGGCCGTCTTGATATCTTTTGTCGCAAAGACCGGCTGTATCGATGCCTGTGAAGCAAATGCCGCCAGCATACCGCCCAATATCCACGAAATCGCTTTGAAAACGCCGAAACCGAACGGTGACTTGAAGGTCTCTACCGTGGCATTCGCCTGGTAGAGTTCGGGCCGCGCCTGTATGGCACTGTCAAGAAGCTCAAAAAGCCCGGGAAATCCACCGACCTTTATAAGCCCTATTGTAAAGGCGACGATAAGCGTGGAATACATAAGAATAACATGCGCCATATTGGTAAATGACACCGCCCAAATGCCACCGAATACGGTATATGCGGTAACGACAATGCCGCCGATCAATGTACACCATTGCGGAGACAGGCCCAATACGGGAGACAAGAGCGAACCGATGGCGCGCAATTGGACGAATGCGAGTATATAAAAAGCGATCAAAAAGGCGAAAGACGCCACGACACGGGTTTTTCTATTGTATATCTTTTCTATCATCTCACCCACGGTATGTACCTTGTTCCGCCTGTAAACCATGGAAAGTGTGAGTGCGAAGATCACCATCCCCAATGCGGTGGAAACATTGTACCAGAGTGGGGAAAATCCGCTGCGGAAGGCCATTTCCGAGGTTCCGATAGTGGAGTTGGCACCGAGCCATTCACCCACGATGGTAACCGTGGCTAGTGAGATACCCAGGCTCCTGCCGGCAAGCAGAAAGTCCGATGAGGTCTTTGCTTTTGACTTGGCGAGCCAGCCCAGAAAGATCAAAAAGGCAAAGTACGCAATAATTATGAAAAGTTGGATCGACATCTCTTAAAATCCTCCATAATAATAGTGAAATTATACCACTTTAACATTAAAATTCAATTCCACCGTTCACTCAGTGAACGGCGTATGATATGTGATGTAAAGCGAAGAGAGCAAAACAATATACACGCCCGTAACCAGAAAGATACTATTTCACTTAGCCCATTAGGTCTTCTGTTACAATCATACAACGACGCACCCCAATCAAGATATGGGACAAGCTTCGCAGTGCACCAGTGGACCCAGGGACAAGTGCACCAGTGGGGAATGAAAATTGTGAGACCGATAAGTGTTATACCTGTCATTCTGAAAGAGCGGTAGCGACCGAAGAATCCATCTTTCTTCTGCATCCCAAACCTCGCACTTCGTACATCCAACTTCGTACTCGGTCTGCGCGCAGGCCGTTTTTTTTGCTTTTGGGGTGCAAAAGAATTATAATTATCTATGCTGGAAGGAATAAAAAAGATCCTACAAAAATCCTTTAATAAAGATAATCTGGAATTCATCAAACATTCCAAGAATTATGTGTCGGGGGAATTAATAAAGAAATTCGCCGCCTTTCTGGTTCTGCCCATATTCACACGCTTGATCAATCCCGCCCAGTACGGGCTTTTGTCGCTATTCAATACTCTTCTGGGGTTGATCACGGTTATCATCTTTTTTAATATTCAAGGGGCATTTTCCAGATACTGGTATGAGAAGGCGGATGATTATAATGATTTCGTTCTTTCCAATCTGATTTTTGCCACATTCCTTTTTGCTGTTTTTTCCCCTTTCCTGATCATCTTTTCAAAGGAAATATCATCTTTCATCGGACTGCCCGCGGGAAATAATATTGTCATTTTCGCGGTATGCGGAGCGGCGGCGGGATTTCCTTTCATAGTATTTCTGAAATATCTTAACACATCTAAACAGAGCAAAAAATATACCTTTATAAATGTAGTCGAAAGCGTCTCATTATTGCTGATCTCCGTTCTCCTGGTCTATTTGCTGAAAGAAGAGCGGTATCTGGGAAGGATATACTCAATAATCGGGATAACCGGGGGCTTTTCACTGTACTCGCTTTTCAGACTGCTTGGAATGAAGGGCAGATTCAAATTTAAACATATCAAATATGCCCTGCTCTTTGGCGTGCCGCTCGTTCCGCATGCTCTATCAGGGTATGTTTTAGGGTATTTTGACCGGATCATCATACAGCAATTGACATCATCAACTCAGACAGGATTGTATTCATTTGCCTATAATGTCGGACTTATAATGAATATGATAGTTATTGGACTCAATAAGGCATGGGTACCGCAATTCTACGGATTTCTTCGCGACGAGCGAAGAAAAGCGATCGTGGGAGTGGTAAGAAATTACAGCCGCATCATCTATTTCTTCGCGGGTTCCCTTATCCTCTTTTCAAAGGAACTTGTTTTCATATTAGCTGGTAAACAATATCATTCTTCTGCGCCATTGGTCCCCGTTATCGTCCTTGGCTATGTTTCATACTTCATCTATACTATTTATGCCAATTATGCTTTCGCCAGAAAGAAAACGCTTTTGATATCAATAAGCACTATAATCGCCGCCACTGCGAATATTATTCTCAACTATACATTTATTCCGATCTACGGATATGAGGCGGCGGCATATACTACCTGGGCATCATGGACGCTTTTGATCTTCCTGCACTATTTCAATGTCAGGGTGATCCTCAGGGAAGAGGTGATATCTCCGTGGATCGTATTAGCCCGATATCCGCTGCTGATAAGCGCGGCATTGTTCTACTATCTGCAGGAGCGCTTTATCGGCGGACTGCCGGGTTTCTTGTTTAAGGTGCTCTTTTATGGTATATTCACATGGATGATGTTCAGAGGTAAATATGGGAATCATAAACAAAGCGGGTAAGCCCTTCAGAAAATTAAAGTCCTTCTGCCTGACGCTCGGCGCAAAAAGCCGGCTCGGAGCTTATGGTAAAGGTCTTCGAGTAAATCATAAGTGCCGTTTCAGCAAGCACACATATATAGGAAATAATTGTCATTTTAACGGGATCTCCATCGAGGGCGGCGGTAAGGTGACCATCAGAGATAACTTCCACTCAGGCCATTCCATAATCCTCATCACACAAAATCATAATTATGAAGGAGACGAGCTTCCTTATGATTCCAAATACACCCTTAAAGACATTATTATCGAAGAAAATGTGTGGCTGGGAAGCAGGGTGATAATTCTGGGAGGAGTTACCATCGGCGAGGGCGCGATCATACAGGCGGGAAGCGTTGTTGTAAATGACATCCCTCCACTCGGCATCGCGGGAGGCCATCCGGCGAAGGTCTTCAGAAGCAGGGACAAGGATCATTATCAGAAATTAAAATTTCAGAAGAAATTTCATTAGAATTTATAGTTCTTCTCCGGTTTAGTTGATAGATTTTGCCTCCATTCCATTTTGTCATTCCCGTGAAGTTTACCCCGATCATATCGGGGATCGGGAATCCATCTTTTCATTATTAACATATACTTTTCTCACATCATTAAATGATGTTCAAAAAGAAAAATAGTATATTATTGTTCCGAAAGACGCTCTATTTTCTTTTCGCTTTTTCCTTCGGACCGAAGCATACACTCATTAAAATGCATGAACTCGTTCGGAAGTTTCCTCTCTCAAACAGCATGTCATTTTTCCTCGAACATTCGTTCCTGCCTCTAAAAGCTCTAACGATTGTTCACTTCTTCCGGAACTCTCGGTTGGGCGCACGGCTGCGCCGTGCTCGAGTGAGGGGGAGAGGACAAAGCAGAGAAAAGAAAATAGAAAAAAGTGAGTAGAAGGAGAAGAAAAAACCAACTATTTTGGAGAAGAACTGAATTTGTCGATATAACCCTTCATTATCATTTCGGTTGAGTTGATAATGTCTCTGAGCGACGAAAAGCCGATCCAATCGTTCCCGATCTGATCCTCTATCATTTTCTTTGTCTGCTCCACCATGCTTCTTGAAGATGATGTGACAGGAAATATCTTTCCTATCGCCTTTCGGATAAAAACACTATTGATCGTATTGCTGAGCTTGCCGAAAAATGTGTATCTCCACCCGTCTATGCTGCTCAAAGAGAAGGCGGACTGGACACCGCGGCCACGCCCGTCCTCATTGATCAAAATGGAGGGCGCCAATCGGCTGAGAAAGTGTATATGGGCATGTACTCGATAGCCTACATGCAGGTCACAATCGGAGTAGAAGGCGATACGGTCAAGATCATAAGATGTATCATGGATGCTTATTCTATCCGGAGACAGGGCTTGTAGTTTATCCGCAAGCGCACGGGCGGTATCGGTTTCCGCTTCGGTTGTGAACTCATCGGCCGAAAGACCCCGATGAAAGGAAATCTGGAACTTCGCATTGGGAAAAATACTGCTCAATTGTAAAAGCAGCTTAACGCTTTGCTCGTGATACACGGATAATTGCGGGGGTGTAAATGCGATCGAGTTTATCTCGGCAGGCGGCAGGAAGCTATCGGGCAAACCTTCGGGGCGATACCATGCCGGGCAGCCGGTCATTAATGCAGGAAAGCCGTTTTTTTCTAAAACTGTTGCGCTTAAAGGGTCGCGACAGCTCAAAGGACCGACGCATTCTTTCATTTTATTCAGCAATCTCAAGGAATCTCCGCTGAATCTATATCCCTTAAGATCAAGCATGTCGCCGGGAAAACTCTTCCAGCCCAGACCAAAAGGAATGATGGGGACTTTGATCTTGTCCAGGTCGGCAAAGAGCTTATAGATACCGGGATACATCTCGCGCCGATACCCGGGGCCGCCCAATATTATTATACCTTTGGAAGAATTGATCATTTCAAGTTGAGAAACGGAGAACTCTTTCCAATGAGGAAGCACCTCGAATTCTTCATCCGGTTTATGTTTTTTTAATAATTTCAATGCCCTATCCGTGATGAGGAAATCACCCAAATTCTTCTTTGCTCCGGTAAGACAAATATACATTAATCCCCTAACATATCAAATTTTATTGTCGTATCGTCCGGAATATCCCGGAGTGCGGCCTTGCCCAAAACTTCATCCGCTCTATAGGGCGGGATACCAGTGCCGGGTCTTTTAAAGGTAATATTGTCGATAGTGAGTTTTTCTCCTTTTTTGATCATGCCGTTTGAGACCAGTGATCTGCGGGCAAAGGACCTGGAGTTCTCCTCCCCCGGGAGACAGGTTTTCTCTTTAGATCCGGCAAGTTTCATAAATCGGGAGGCCTTATTCAGAAATTTCTTTGCGTCCTTTGTATCCATGGCATGGTAGTGGTCATTGCCGGGAAGTGCTTTATTCAGCGTAAAATGCTTTTCAATGACGCGGGCGCCCAGTACGAAAGCGGAAAACAAATTGTCCATTTCAGAGTCAGGAACCGTATGGTCCGAATAACCCAATACAAGATCGGGAAAATGCTCTTTTAGGTCTCTGATCATAAGAAGATTCGCGTCCTCA
This sequence comes from bacterium, assembly GCA_023133295.1. Taxonomy (GTDB): domain Bacteria; phylum AUK180; class AUK180; order AUK180; family AUK180; genus JAGLWT01. The sequence continues at coordinate 14,776 of JAGLWT010000055.1, forward strand.
TCAGGAGTCGGATACTCCAGAATGCAATGCATGACACCTACCATCTGATTGCCGGTAGAATAAACCGCGTCAACGGCACGCCTGATCTCCTTGATATCAGCTGCGCCCGTAGAGATAAGCATTGGCTTCTTCTTCTTTGCCATATACTTGATGAATGGTATGTTATTTATATCTGAAGAGGAGACCTTGTAAATATCCATAAGGCCCTCTAAATAGTCCGCTGCTTCCTCATCAAAGGGAGTTGACATGAAATCTATGCCCTTCTTCTTGGAATACTGAGACAGTTCTTCGTATTGTTCGGCGCCGAAATGGTCGAATTTTTCAAAGAGTTCCCTCTGGGACCCGATACTTTCCTTGCTTGTATCCCAATAGGAAGGGGCAGAGGCGGTAACCAGTTTATCGCCCTTATAACTTTGGAATTTGACGCATTGTATTCCGGCGGCAGCGGCTTCGTCTATCATGAGCTTGGCGGCGGCAAGCGGGCTTATGTCCTTTTCTTTCGCGATATCATAATAATTCACGCCGATCTCAGCTATCAGATACACATCGCCGAAACATTTAAATTCTTCGAATCTCATTTTTTCCTCTCATATGTAAGTATGAGGCTGACCACCCGGGATGCGCCGGAGCCGAGATCATGCACGCAGAGGCGGTCGTACATCTTTTTTCTAAATGATGTTGAGCTTGCTATCTTCTTCAATGCCCTTTCCAGCCGGGCCGGTGAAACAAGATCTCCCCTGCCTAAAAAATATATCCCGTTTTTCAAAGAAGCAAAACGGTGGCGCATCTCGCGCGGGTTCTGTGCCATTACAAGCGTCGGTACGGCAAGGGATGAGAATTCATAAACGGTACGGCCGGCTGAAGTTATACCGAGATCTGCTTTTCCCATGAATTCCCCCATATTCTTCACATCCCTGTAAATATTTACTTTGCTCTTGTTTGCGTATGTTTTTTCAAGTTCTTTGCTGCCCTTGAACCCCAGTCCGAGAACAACATTGATTTCTGCTTGAATATTTAAACGGCAAAGCGCATCTAGCGTCTTGGATGTAAGGCCCGCCTCATCGACACCGCCGAAAGTCACGAGAATATTGTCTATCTTCTTTGCGAAAGGCCTTCTTGGGATTATTCTGAGATCATTCCTAAGGCAGTAATATTTCCTTCCCGAAAAATGATTTCCTGCGGGATGAGGGGTTTCATACAGGGCATTTATCACCAGATCCGCCGCTTTCGAGCCGGGGCCCATATCCTCAAAACTTACGGTTAATTTCGAATGTCTCTTTAATAGTTTCATTTCTTTCAAATTCGTATCGAGCGTATCGTTGATTATTATATCGGGCGAAAAATCCGCCAGGATACGCCCGAGGCTCTGAGAATTCTCAAATATTTCCAGGGGATAATTGCTTGATCTTAATTTCTCGATACCCTCTTTATGATTTTTTGGAATGGTGAAAAGGACATTGTGATCGACCAGTTCATCCGCCAGGATCAGCCCCCTGTATATATGGCCGAGACCGGTGCTTCTTTTGCCGATCAAATTGATCAGTATTTGTTTTTTACCGAGAATATGCGCCGCAGAAGCCCAATCTGTCTGGTTATCAATATCAATGCTTTCCTCGCGGGTCAGCGGGAAGACAGCTATTTTTTTTCCGAAGCGGGAACCACTCGCAAGGACAGCTCTATCGCAGATCACAAAGCCGCCTGTCTCTTTGAATCTTAGTGGAAGCTGCTGTCGATTCACTCGCTTTTCATAAAGGGGGATGTACTTACCTTTGCTGATGCCCCATGCAAGATGCGTATCGGGGGCAGCGGAAAGCAGGCTATCGTATCCCTCTTTTGAGAATATTTCCATGGCTTTGTCAATAGAGGATACCTTGAGCGTGGGTGATGTCGGCTGCAGAGTAATAATTATTTCAAAGCGTCGGGAAAGCATTGCCTCTACTTCTTTGACCCCGTGAGCGATAACCGGCTCTAATGTAACATCGTCCGATGCCAGCTGCGAAGGCCTGTTCAGAACCCGCGCTCCGCATTGCCGGGCATAATATGCGATCTCATCATCATCGGTGGAGACAAAGACCATGTCTATGTATTTTGAGTTAAGGGCATTTTCGATAGAATAGCCCAATAACGGCTTCCCCTTTAAGAAACGGACATTCTTTCTGGGAATGCCTTTGGAGCCGCCGCGGGCAGGGATCAGGCATAAAACACTTTTACCGTCTATCATAAGAACATTATACAGGATTTAAAGAAAATTTCCAGATTGGAATAAATGAGCAAATAAGTTAAAATACCTTATGGACCCCTATTTGAAAGCATATGAGGAATTTACTGAATTGGAGATCGCCCTCGATCTTGATACGCTTCGGCTGAATGAAGTCAATCCCTGGGAATTGATACGCTTCTTCGCTTATAATGAGTTGATGAAGGCGCGGGGCCTATTCGGTGAGGGCCAGCACAGAGCACACAAGGGAGTTCTTAAAATACTAAAAGAGCATGCTGTGCCGTTTTTCGGCCATGATCCCATCACCGCAGCGAGAGACAGGGTGCTCGTTATCGGCCATCAGAGGCGCATCAAAACGGATCAAGGACTTTATCGCGATGTCTATTGTGAGCCGTATCTCGAAATTATGCAGAAAAACAATATCCCGTTCAATTATATGGAGCGGCCCTATTCTCAGCCGGCACATTTCACTCCGACAGAAACAAAGAAGGTCTTTTACCTTGATAATATACTGCTTGGGAAACACGACAGCGGAAGCAAGGAGGACTTTGTTTCTCTGTTAAAAACAAAAACCGCGGAATTTTGCCAGGAACTGGGTATGCCAAGCCGCCCTTTAATGGCATATATTGACAATGCCGGAAGGCATTTTTCAGCAGGAACTGATAATATCCGCCGCCTTCTTAAAAAGATAGTCCCGAAAAAGATCGTTATGGCGATAGGATATGTAAGAGTAAATCAGCTCATTTCACTTGAAGCGAAAAAGATGGGCATTGAAGTGATCGAGATACAGCATGGGATAATCTCCAAATTCCATATGGGATATTCGTATGAGAAGTGGCGGAAAAACCCGCCGGCATTTCCTGACAAGATACTTCTTTTCGGAGATGACTGGACCGCTTCCGCCCCATTCCCAATAGACAAAAAAGAGCTCATAACCTTGGGCGCTCCGCGTTTTCAGGGTAAAAAGAAGATATCTCAAGGCATCGGGGTAAGGAAGAATATTCTATTTATTTCACAGGGATCCATAGGAGAAAATATCATTTCAGCGGCACTGGAGCTGGAAAAAGCAGGAGATGAAGAATTACATATCGGAGTCAAGATGCATCCGGCGGAAGTAGGAAGAAAGTCGAAGATATACGATCAATTAAGGCAGAATAAAAATATTGAAATATTTGACGGAAATAACGACATCTACGCCTTATATGAGCAGTACGGAACAGCGGTCGGGGGATATTCCACCGCTTTATTGGAAGCCAGAGAATTCGGACTGGACGCCTATTGCCTCAATGTGCCGGGCGTGCATTATTTCGATAGATTTATTACAAACAAGAGCGTGAGCTTTATTTCCTCTATTGATCATTTAGCCGAAACGCTCAAAAAACAGGGCGATAGCAAGAACAGAAATACAGGGAATATCTTTTCCGATTTCCGGCCGGATAAATTCCTGGATATAGTGACCTGATCCATAAATACGATGACAGCCGTTCACGAGTGAACGAGGTACGAGGCGGATAATATTGTTCAAAAGTTCAAGGTTGAGAAATAGGGAGGGGATTTCCCCAGACTTTCACCTTGCTCCACTGGGTCCACTTGTCCCTGGGACACTGGACCACTTGCTATTCATTGTCCATTTCTTTATTGTATTTTCCCACTTTACACTTGCTTGTGCCCTTGTGCTCTGCGAAGCATAACCTTAAACCTTGACCTCACTGCATTAACCTAAAA
>JAGLWT010000056.1 GCA_023133295.1 bacterium
TGGAACTTTTACATCGGGACAGACGAACTCCTGCGGAGTACGACATGTCCCATATCTTGGTTGGGGTGCGGCGCGAAATGATTGTGACAGGATATCTAATGGGGTAAACGAAATAATGATTTTTCGGTTACGGGTGTGGATATTGGTTTCGTTTCCACCTCGTACTTCGTACATCGTCCTCAAACTGCATCGCGGGCAGATGCCTCCGCTTGACTTTTCGCCATCAATCTAGTATAATTAGTATAGAATAGAGAATGTAGATGAAACTACAAAGGAGTGAATATGCTTTCAGAAAGCCTTGAAGATTATCTTGAATCCATCCTGGTATTAAAATATTCAAATAATACCGTTAGAATTAAAGACCTGGTGGAATATCATAATGTAAAGAATTCTTCCGTAGTCAATGCCATGAAAAGCCTTTCTGCTTCCGGGCATGTGAATTATGAGAAGTACAGGCATATCGATCTTACCGAAGCGGGATTGTGCCGGGCATCACGCGTATATTCCAAGCATAGGATCATTGAAAGATTCTTTGAGAACGTTTTAAAAATACCTACCGAAAAAGCCAAACAGATGGCATGTGAGGTCGAGCATCACATGGAATTGAACCATGTTGAGAAACTCAATTGTCTGACCACATACCTTCTGGAGGAAAATATACAGGAAATATTTACATGTGCAAAATCATCATATGGATTGAAGGGGAATGAAGCGACAACACCATTAGTACTGCATAAGAAAGATTTCTGCGGTGTTTTTGTCTGCTTCTCAAAGAAGCCGGTGCGTGATCGCCTCGCATGGATGAAACTAAATAAAGGAGAGCGCTTTACCATCACAAGGATCTCATTGGATGGAAGTATTATTGAGATACATCATGGTGGCGGCTACCATTCTATCAGCAGAGACGATGCTGAGGCAATACAGGTTACGGAGGATAATAATGAAACTATTAAGTGATACGCTTTCCGGGCATAGATTTTTAGTGCAGCAGATAGATGGAGGCTGTAATTCAGTGCGCCGTATCAGCGAGATCGGGATTCGCTGCGGAAGTACTTTGACTGTTATTTCCAATTCGGGCCGCGGACAGATAGTGGTGAAGATCGGAAATATCAAGATCGGCCTGGGCCAGGGAATGGCAAAAAAAGTATTAGGAGATGACCTTGGAAAAGAAGATTGATCTCAGGGTAGCATTATTCGGGAATCCTAATTCTGGAAAGACCACTATTTTCAATGCCTTGACCGGATCACATCAACATGTGGGAAATTGGTCAGGGGTCACCGTCGACTCAAAACTGGGAATGCTGAAGGGGGTAAAGGAAAGAGTGGAGCTCGTTGACCTTCCCGGCGCTTATTCATTAACTCCGAATTCTCCTGACGAGGTAGTGGTACGGGATGCTCTGATGTCCGGGACATTTGACTGTATCGTTTGTATCATAGATGCCAATAATGTCGAAAGAAATCTTTATCCTATGATCCAACTTCTGGAATTCTCCGACAAACCGGTGATCCTGGTCCTCAATATGATGGATGAGGTTGAGAGTACCGGCCACTTTTTTGATATCGAAAAGATCGCTGAGGCGTTAAGGGTGAAGGTGATCCCTGCAGCTGCAATTGACGGCAGAGGTATTCCGGAATTGAGGGAAGCCATCGTTTCTCCGCCGGAAGGAAACGATTTTAAATTACTCTATGATACCACTATTGAACGGCAGATCTGCCGAATTCTTCGACTGAAAAGCTTTGAAGCAGATCACGAGGATGCGCATTGGACCGCTTTAAAAGTTCTGGAAAGAGATCCTCAGGTAATGAAGAGTTTGAAAAGCAAACCCTACTTCAGCGATCTAAGAAAAATTCAAAATTCCTCTGACCGTGACCTAGGACGCCCATCGCCGGTTCATATAGGTGAATACCGGCATGGATTGATAAGGGGTCTGGTCGCGGAGTCCATAAAGCATACTGAGAAAAAGACGGACAGCATTGAATTTGCTGATGCATTTGATCATGTAATAACAAATCCATGGGTGGGGATCCCGCTTTTCATTGTTATTATCTTTCTTATTTTCCAGCTGGTTTTCAAATTGGGCAGCCCCCTTCAGGAGATGATAGGCGGTTTCTTTTCCTGGTCCTCTATTCATATAACACAATTCTTTGCTTCAATTTCTACCCCCGCATGGCTAGCATCTCTCATTGTCAATGGGCTTATTGCCGGTGTCGGCGGCGTTCTGAGTTTTCTTCCCAATATCATGATACTCTTTTTTCTTATGTCATATCTCGAGGATACCGGTTATATGGCGCGTGCTGCTTTTGTTATGGACGGGGTTATGCATAAGATGGGGCTTCACGGAAAATCCTTTATTCCCATGATCCTGGGTTTTGGATGTAATGTTCCTGCGATAATGGCGGCAAGAACCCTTGAAACGAGAAAGGACAGGATATTAACGGTCCTTGTGAACCCATTCATGTCCTGCTCAGCGAGATTGCCCATATATGTTCTTTTCGCCAGTGCCTTTTTTACCAAGCATCAGGGCTTTATCGTATTTTCGATATACATGATAGGCATCATTATTGCCGTTTTTTCCGCCCGTCTCTTTAAGAAATTGTTCTTTAAAGAAGAGGATATCCCGCTGATCATTGAACTTCCCCCTTTCCGAATGCCGAAACTTGTTAATTCCATTTTGCATATGTGGTTAAAGGCCCGGTCTTTCATCTATAAAGCTGGAACTGTAATCGTTGCCGGCGTGGTGATCGTATGGTTCCTTTCCAGCGTTCCTTTCGGAGTGGAATACGCCAGCGAGGAAAGCTTCCTGGGTGTGATCGGCCGTGCTATCGCCCCGGTCTTCCACCCTGCCGGCCTTGGTGATTGGAAGATAGTTGTCGCATTGGTCTTCGGGATAATCGCAAAGGAAGAGGTCGTGGCTATTTTAGCAACATTGCTTCCTACTGCCGGCCAAACGCTATCCGAAGCCCTTCATTTGTATTTTACTCCGGTGACCGCATTCGGCTTTATGATACTCACACTGGTTTATACCCCCTGCTTTGCCACGCTTGGCGTAATGAAGAAAGAGATCGGATTGAAATGGACGATGTTCAGCGTGTTCTATGGACTCCTTCTGGGCTGGGTATTGGCAACATTGATAAATATTATTTTCAGTTGAGTTAATGCTCTTATTTATGGATCAGAACAAAGTGTTCTGATCCATGAAAACGGAAAAAGAGCTTCAGCCTGAAGGGAATATCATCATTGAATTGTCAATGTAAAATTGACAATTGAATAAAGATTATTTAATGGAGTTTTGATCCATCTTTTCATTATTAACATATGCTTTTCTCACATCATTTCATGATGTTCAAAAAGAAAGATATATATATTATTGTTCCGGAAGGTGTTCTCTTTTCTTTTCGCTTTTTCCTTCGGACCGAAGCATACACTCATTAAAATGCATGAACTCGTTCGGAAGTCTCCTCTCTCAGACAGCATGTCATTTTT
>JAGLWT010000057.1 GCA_023133295.1 bacterium
TTTTGCAGTGAGGTCAATGTTCAAATGTTCAAAGTTAAGATGGGTTGATAGGATGATAGGTAAATGATAAATTGACAATTGAAAATGGACAATGGACAATTAAAACAGAGGGTGGAGGTTAGAGGCTAATTGGGAGAAGAGAGTTCATGTAAAATGCAACAACCGTAGCTGCCCTCTATTTGGATGAAGAAAAATATGAAACTGGCGAAGATAAAACCGAAGACTGAAGTATTTATGAATCAGATCACTAGAAGGTCAACCGTAATCCAAGGGAATATCGGCGACCTGGCTGAGGTATTCCCTGGATTTCCTCATAGCGCTTATCAAATATATTGCTGGCTTTGAGCGACATCTTCAAGTTTTTCAAGAGATCCCTCCTTACAGACAGCGAGGAAACCGAATAATCTGAATATTCTTTCATCTTATAAACAAAAGAATACCCGATGTTGAACCCGAAAATTCCACTGTATGAAATATTCATCGACAGCATTTCACTTGAGAACCCGAGCCTGTATTTAAGACTGTACGGGGTCGTTGGATACGTATATGAATCCTGGAGAATGTTTCTAAGTGTTACCTTCAATGAATTTCCGAGTTCAAACATGATCAAGGTCTCGATCCCGAAAAAATCTATCTTTTCAAGGTTCTCGACATGCCAGGAGGATTCATCCGCTGCCATGATCCATTCTATGAAATCACGTTCGCTTCTGTAGAATACTGTGGTCTTTAGTGTCAGAAACCTGCTGACCCAGTCAATTCCTGTTTCAAAAGAAAGGTTCTTCTCCGGCTTCAGGTTTTCAAGACCCATATTGGCGGGGTCCTTATAATAAAGCTCCGTGAACGAAGGCAGTCTATGCGATAGTCCGGCTGATCCCCGGAATTTCAGTGTCGGCAAGGCGTTGAAATACAATCCTATTCCAGGGGAGATGAAAGACTCGCCGCCTGAATAAAAATCATTCCTAAGAGAAACATTCGCACCGAATCTCCCTTCATGGTAAAGAAGCTCCATTGCCACGGCGGCATTCTCTCTTGAAATATCGCCTATATTCGTGCTATCTATTCTTTCAGAACTCAAATTCAGACTGCATGACAGCCTCACTGAGCCGGAGATAGTCCTGCCTCCTGTAATATACGCACCAATTCTGTAAAGGTCATGCTGATTTCTGTAAAGATCGGGATTCTCAAGGGTAAAGATGAAATCATCGAAGCTCTTTGTGAAGTGAATGCCGCTGCGCAGAAATCCCCTATTCGCTTTTCCGCAGTACTTAAAATAAAATAAGGTATTTGCCGTATTCTCCTTGGACGGGATATCCATCCCGGGCGTATAGAAGTCGTAGGCGCCGAATTCACTGTCATGCATCCCCAGGTATAGCTCCATATTGCCTTCGCCAGCTAGTTTTCTTGAGATCAGAAGAGACAGTTTTATAGCATCATGTTCGGTGTCATATTGAAATCCCTGAGATTCACGGATTTCAATGCCTGCAGAAAGAGATGTACTGCCGCAGGAAGCATTTATTCTGCAGGAAGCAGTCCTGCTGCTGTTATTCCCGATGGATAATGAGTATTCGGCATCACTGCCGGAGCCTGGGGCGGTAATTATATTGATAGTCCCTCCAAATCCGTAGCTTCCGTATATGGAAGAACTGTGCCCCGGCATCACCTCGATCCTTTCGATCTGGTCGATAGTCACGGGAATGTTCAGATTATGGTGTCCCGTTTGCCCATTATTCAGAAGTATTCCGTTGAGAAGGACCAGGCATTGTTCAAACGATGCTCCCCTTATGGAAACATCCCCTTGAACACTCGGTCTTCGCGAATTTATATCGGCAACTCCCATGAAGTTCAGGATTTCATCGATGCTCTCAAAACCATGCTCTCTGATTTCTTCCGATGTAATGACAGAAATATCTCTCCCCAGCAGATGATACTCCAAAGGATGCATCGAGGCGGTAACGGTTATCTCCCCTCCCTCATATATCCTTGCATGTGAACAGACACTTCCGTAAACCATGATGAACACCAGCAATAATACTAAAAGTATGTTTTTTTTTCTCATTCACCTCTCCAAGATACAAATAATTATACGTATCATCAGGAATAAATCAAGTCTTTTTATGGCGAGGGGACATAGAGTTTTGTCAGGATTCGGATTGAATTAAGAGATGATCTTTTCATATTTTTTTCCGTCTTTTCATTTGAACGGAAAACGGGGACGGTGGTAGAAAAAGTAGAAAAATTGAGAAGGAAGTATGAATCGGGGACGATTCGGATTTGCAGTACAATATGAAAATGGTACAATAATTATAATGGCATGTCACGCACATTCCCAATGGTGCTGGGCAACCGTCCCCGATGTTCTTACTTTTGTAAAACAATTTGAAAATGAACAGCAGAGCCTATACTTGATTATTGTTTTATATTACAGTACAATAAAACAAGATAACACGAGGGCGATATGAAAGCAAAATGTATTCTATTTGTTTTCCTGTTTTGTAATGCGATCCTTTTCTCCGCAACCCACCTTACACCTGTTTATAGGATTCCCTCAGGGGACAGTAATATCTTTATTGATGTCTCCTCTTACGGTGCTTCAGACGCAGAAATCGAAATTGTACAAGTGCCGACGAGTTTTTCAATAAGTATTTCTGACACCATAATTCCTGCCACATCTTCCGGGCCGGTTGAAAAAATGATATTCCTTCAAGGAGTACCCGAGAGCAGTTTTGTAGAGTATGCGGTGTTTGAGATCAGGAACTTGAATGGAGAACCACATCCCAGACAATTTACAGTAAAATTCATTTATGAGCTGGAGGTCTCTCTGGGAGATACCTACTCTTACTATTACAACAGTTTCTTTGAGAAAGGATATGAACACTCCTATTGCAATTATCTGCTGAATACAGAATATTTTGTAGATATTGAAGGGGAAAAAGTATATCACACAAATTGGCCCGAGAGATACTTCACATGTGACGGTTCTTCAAAGGTTGACTATACCGAGATTTATAAGTTGTTTCATTCTTTGGAATGTACCGGATTATTTCCCTTTACCGCCTCCTCGAATGATGGAATCGAGTCTATCCTACTGGAGATTACTGACGATGCTGCCAATCTGATTTATTCTGATAGTATTACTTATGCTGTCCATACAGAAACAGCCGACTCCCCTGTCTTTTCAGTGATTTTCTCCTTTGAAGAGGGCAATGAAAATAATGTATTTATTCCGGGACATTATACGGCTCAGCTTTTATTAACATCAAAAACAGGAAAGGCCGTTCAATCAGAAGTGTGCTCTTTTCAAATTCTGACTTCAGATACCTTTGTTGAAAATACGGCGGGAAATGTTCCCGGCACCGTGATAAGCGACGATCAGCAGGTCATCGTTATGGTACCGGAAAATTCATTGAAGCAGCCGGATCTTCTGACCATTGATCTGATAGACAGCGACACGATCATTTCGGAATTGAGCCTTGAGGAAATGTCTCCGGCTTCAGCCGTATATGACATTACTCTCGCTCAAAGCGATCTTACCGGAGATGCTTCCGTCACTATTTTATACGACGACAGTGAGTTGACACTTGAAGAGGAATTTGCTCTCGTCCCGCTTATCTGGAATGCGGATGACCTTGCATGGGAAGATGCCAGCAGCGGCTTTGCGGATGTGATAAAAGATGTTGAAAATAACCAGATAATTTTAATATCTGAGCATTTCAGTCTGTATGTTATAGGGCTGTACCCGATAGACTCTCAGGCATTACATTTTACCTGGATATCAGTAGAGAATAAATACTTCAGTCCAAATAGCGACTTAATCAAAGATTCTCTTCAGATAGATGTGGAGTTGAACTCTCCGGCAACGGTCTTCTACAGCGTTTACGATCTTTCAATGAACAATATTCTGGCATCCGGTCAGGTTTCATACAATAACGAGGCCCCGCTTTCGGTTTTCTGGAACGGAAAAGATGAAAATGACCAATTACTTGCGGACGGAGAATATTTACTTAAGGTATATGCTTCAAACGGCTCAGAAACGACTTCGGCGAATATCTTCAAAGCGATAATTGATACAGACACGCCTGAATTGCATATTTCCGGAGTAGAAGACAACGGATTGTATAATAATTATGTGTTTCCTGTAATCCACCATGAGGATGAAAACGGCTCGATTGTTTGTGTTACGGATAATGGCATTGAGATCTTTCCCGACTATTCCATAGGTGCTCCCGGAGCGCATACTCTCAATGTGACAGCATCCGATCCCGCCGGGAATGAAATTTCACAGACATTGAATTTTACAATTGACCTCGCTCCGCCCTCTGTTCTCTTAAAGGTAGGCGATCCTTTCTATTTCTCTCTGGATCTGTATATCTCCGCATTGACGCTGATGGGATTTGAGGTATCGGAAGGAACGGCGTTATATTCATTTGACAATACCAACTGGATCAGTTACAGTCAGGATTTTGTCAACGGCCTTCCTGAGGGTGAACGGAGGATCTATTATTACGGCACCGACCTTGCGGGCAATAGAAGCACCACGAAGTCATATATTTTCTATAATGATTATTCCCCACCCGAAAGCGGGATTGAATTTCACAATGGATACAATAATGGAACGGCACAATTCGCCGGAGAGCTCTCTTCAATTTCAATGTCATCATATGATGCGCTCAGCGGTGTGTATGCGGAATATCTCAAAATAGACCAAAATGCATATTCGGAATATCAGGATTCTCTGGATCTTGCCGGCCTTTCGGAAGGAAATCATACGCTTAGTTATTACTCCGAAGATAATGTGGTGAATATTGAAGATGATAATAATTTCTCATTTATAATGGATCTGACCCCGCCGGAGATCTCTATTACCGCTACGCCTTCAAATCTCATCGCCGGGCAGTTGGTCTGCTATAAGAATTCGGCCCTTGAGACATCAGGTCAGGACCTATTATCTGGATATTCCTATGCGCAGTATTCTATTTCTCAGGATATCAATGAGGCAGATTTTCTTAACTACACCGATCCGGTCGTTCTTTCGGAATACGATTACGGGGAATACTATGTCAAGGCACGCGGATACGACAATATCGGCAATGTTTCACAAATCGTTGACGCGATTTTATTTATCGTTCCGAATGTTGATATGACTACTGAGAACGGTGAACCTCTAAATGTTCTTATTTATTCAGAAGCAGATTGCAGCGAGCTTGAACAAGTGCTGATAGGATCAAAGGAAATTTGGAAGGTCGATATTGCCGATACGGCGAGTATATTTGATGAGAAGTTGCGTTCCGGGTTATTTAACGGAATGGTCCTTTTAAACGGAAAGAACATGAAAGGCACGGTTTCAGGAAAAGTCAGCGAGTATGCCTACTGGG
>JAGLWT010000058.1 GCA_023133295.1 bacterium
AGAGAGGAAGAAATTGGCCAAAGATGATATTCCCTTCGGGCTGTTGCTCTTTTCTGTCTTCTGCGTTGCGAGTTGCTTACATACCGCAGTGGGTATGCGGCGTTCCTCGCGCCTTGAATACGGATTAAAAACAGCAGCAGTCATTGTCATTGTATTTATGAATCAGATCACATAGGAGAAATATGGAAAAAAATAAGCATTACGAAGAATTGATAGAGCTTTTCTTTGATAGATGTGCGGAGAGTGTTCTGGAGAAGATCTTCGCGCAGGATGACGCATTGATCTATCAGGATATCATTGAACTGCCGATATATATGATAATGAATCAGCTGGATAAGGAAGCCAATATAATGATGGAAGTGGGACTTGCCCGTATCGCTTCGATGGACAATAAAAAAGTAAAGGCGGTGCTGTATAACAATCTGGCGAATAATCTGAGCTCGAGTTTTGATGAAGTAGCGCCCGAGGACCTGAGAAAAGCTCTGAAATATGCGGAGAAGGGACTTCAGCTGATGAAGGATCTAAATGATCCCCATGGAATCGCGAAATCCCTTGGAATGGTAGGGTTCTGCAACTTCGCTATGGAAGACTATCAGTCAGCTCAGGAGTATTATCGTTCCGCTTTGAAGGAGACCGCGTCACTGGATATGAAAGAAGAGACGGCGTGGAACTCTCTTTCATTGGCGCAGACGCTCTTTTTCGTTGACCGCAAGGGATATCAGGAAGAGATCGCAGATCTTCTTGAAGACACGGGAAAGATCTTCACCGAGCTCAATGATGATGAGGGACTGGCAGAGCTGACCGATTTTCTCTTAGAATTCCAATGATATTGTGATCAGATCCGTCATCACCTCTTTATTCTTCTTTTTCTTTTCATTCACCGTTTGCGCTTTGCCATTCACAGGTGAAGCTTATATAACTTCCTCATTCGCGGAGTTCCGGGGACAAAATTATCATATGGGTATAGATCTTGTTCCTGCTACTGAAAGCGACACTGCGATACTCTCTCTGACCGATGGCGAGATCGTCAGGATAAGAAATGGACGCAGCGGATACGGTAGAGCTCTTTATATTGTGGATGATAAGGGCGATATGTATGTATACGCCCACATGAGCTCGTTCTCACAAAGGATCATTGATAGTATACAAATACCTATCTGGAGGAATGAAGGGAAAATATATATAGACAGGAGCTTCGATAGGGCTAGGGTAATGATAAAAAAGGGTGAGACGATCGGCTTTCTGGGTAATTCGGGTTCCGGTACCGGCGATCATCTTCATCTGGAGGTCCGGGAGAACGGCTCTACCTGTATCAGTCCGATGATAAGCAATATCGATATTATTCCCGATACGGCTCCGCCTGAGCTATGTAGGGTGGTGTTTACGGCACACAAAGGGCAATACTATCTGATATTGGGTGCCTATGATCCCGTTTCGGGGCGGGATAACCGTCTGGGACTGGACCTTATAAGGTCTCCGTTGATTAATTATACTTCAGAGGAGCTGATCGATTATTCCGAATACCGGCTCGGGGGCGAGATCTATGATACCCTTGAGAGTTCTTATGAATGCTACTTCTACCGTTTTAAACTCCCGGATATTCCACCTCAAGGACAGGTCGATCTGATATTGGGTGACATCTACGGGAATACCGCCGATTATCAATTCGCATTTCCCGATAAAAGCGCTCTTATCAGCGAGAGTTATGATCTTCTCAATGATGAAATATATTATCAACCCGTTTATTCGCATCTCCCCACTTCAGAAATTTGTAAAACCGGCGGTTCAGATGATCTGGAATTCGCCGTTTCAGTGGACAATGGGGATGTGTATGTGGATATCTACCCAGGATTTACCGGCCCCGGGAGATATCTTGAATTTGATCTGCACTTCGATAATAAAGAAGGACTATATTCTGTTTCCCGAAACGGAAGAACCGGTTTTATAACAGCTGAAAACAAGGTGAAACTCTTTCCCGGAAAATATGTATTACTGAGGGATAAGGTGAAGCCTGAGATAATTCAAAAGGTGGAGGGTATCTTTGTGAAAGACGGCCTTTCAGGAGTCGATCTCGGTAGAACTATCTTGAAATACGATGGAAATGAGCTGTCTCCTGAAAGGGATTACGATATCCTGCCCTCAGGAGAGCTGGTGATATTCTTTACCCCTGCCGAAAAAGAGAACTTCACATTAAAAATATATGACCGCGCTGGTAATAAACGAAAAAAACGGTTGCATCATTCAACGATGAAATCTTTGATTATGCCTTTTTTAAATCCCGCGTCCTCGATCCTGTCACAATGATCATACGCAGTTGATTCAGATGTGTAAGGGCCTACGACTAAGGTAAACCCACTCTTTGTATCTCCTAATA
Source organism: bacterium (assembly GCA_023133295.1). Lineage (GTDB taxonomy): Bacteria > AUK180 > AUK180 > AUK180 > AUK180 > JAGLWT01. Next base: position 2,375 of record JAGLWT010000058.1, read on the forward strand.
TAAAGGCGGGGAAATGTTTCTTCACAAGCTTTTTCTGCTGAATGATCGCATTGTCAAGCTGAGAAAATACTCCCATCTGAACTATGAAGAAGGTCGGGATCTCATCGGGAAGTTTTAATAATTCCAGCTTGACCCTTGTCAGGCCTTTCTTAAAATACCCCAGTTTCTGCGCGGCTTTCTTTGAGAGGTCAACGATCCTTCCGTGAACATACGGTCCGCGGTCTTTTACCAGCAGAACTATGCTTTTTCCGGTTTCTATTTCTGTCACACGGATCTTTGAATTCATGGGAAGATACTTATGTGCCGCGGAGATCTGATTCATGTCGAATTTTTCTCCGGAAGCGGATGCCTTACCGTGGAATTGAGGACCGTACCAGGACGCGGTACCCTCTTGAGTAAATCCCTTTTTTAAAAAAACATGTGCCTTCTTGTCCCGTATGGGCTTGCCGGCGGCCGGCTTGTTTTTTTTCGGAGTGCCACTGCGTGTCGGTATTGGAATGTCCGGGTCATTTACAAGATATCGTCCGCATCCCGAAAGAAGCAGCATTGCAAAGATCAGAATTATAGCCCTTTTATCCATAATACGGCCTCCAGAATGTTGTCAAAAGTCATATGCGGCGAAGACGCTTCGGGGAATCCACCCATGAGCTCTTCTCCTTTTCCGTAACCGGTCCGTACGAGCAGAGGTGTCAGTCCGGCGCGTCTTCCGAAGTCCATATCCTTATGCCTGTCCCCGATAATATAGGAATTGTCAAGGTCAAGATCGAATATTTTCGCGGCCGTGTCTATCATCCCGGTCTGAGGCTTGCGGCACGGATGATCCATATCATATTTTTTCACCGCCGCGCCGGGCAGGAAAGGGCAGTAAATGGTAAGATCGAAGAACGCACCTTGATCACTGAATGCAGTCTTCATTTTCATATGGGTCTCAAAAAGCACTTGCTCATTGAAATATCCTCTTGCCAGGCCCGCCTGATTAGAAACCAGAATTGCCTTATATTCAAGTTGATTGAGGATCTTTACCGCTTCCAGCGCTTCTGGAAATATCTTCAGCCGGTCCGGGTGATTTATATATCCCATTTCCTCATTTACCGTTCCATCTCTGTCAATAAACACTGCTTTATACAATTTTCATCTCCTCTAAGATCTTATTAATGACTTCCTCGGGTTCAATATCCTTCAAGCATCCGTAATGCCCTAAGGGACATACCCTTCTGAAGCATGGCGAGCAATCGCGATTAGAATAAAATACGGTCGAATCAAAGAGCGGGCCCGTCCACCGGGGTGATGTCGAGCCGAAAACCGCGAATGTCCGTGTTCCGTTGATGTACGAAAGATGCATGAGGCCTGAATCATTTGCTATGGTGAAAGCAGCCCCCGCCATCAGTGATGATGCCTGAGAAATAGTGGTCCTGCCGGCAAGATCGATGATCGATCCAATGGGAGCAGAGGCCGTAAGCTCTTCCCCCAATGGCGCGTCATTCGGCCCGCCGAGTATCACGGCTTTCATCTTGGTCGCTGAGAACAGCCCTGAGACGGTTCTTGAGAAATTCTCCACCGGCCACATCTTTGTTTTGCCGTACATCGCGGCAGGCGCGACTATATAATACCGCTTCTCATTTACGCCGAATAGTTTATATACTTCTTTGTCCACTCTTAAGGCCGGTCGGCCGGCAAGGTTTTCCATACCTGCCTTCTCAAGAAGAGAGAGAAAGGAATTGGTCAGATGACTTTTTCTGAAATCGTCTCCATGTATATTCACGCCCCCTTTAAGAAAGAATCTGCTATCTCTTGAGATCATGCCGAAAATAGGGGATATCCCTTTGAGAAATAAGGGAAATGCGGCAGAAAAAGCGGGAGAAAGCGTGAATGCTTTTTCGATGTCCGAGGGCAGAAGCGATGCGGTTTTTATGAATTTTATTTTTCCCGGTTCGCAGATGATCCTGATGCGGTCCGATTTCAAAAGAGCAAAGAGTTCCACAAGATGAGGCCTCGTTAAGAGGATCAGATCATATTTTGCCTTTTGAAGTAAAACCCCTTTTATAAAGGGCATGGACATTACAGCATCTCCGATCCAATTAGGAGTTCGAATTAAAATTGATGACATCTTTGATCTGCTCCATTATAATTTTCGGAGGTATTCCTTTGAGGCAAAAAAAGTGCTTTTTCGGGCATCTTTTTTTCCCTATCTTCGTGCATGGCCTGCATGATAATTGTTTTCCCAGAACGATCCGTGGCATATTGTATTCTGAAACGAAACCGAGATCAGGATGAGTGGATCCGAATACCGCGATAGTCGGTACATCAAGGCCCATCTCGATATGCATCCATACGGTATCCGCGGTGACCGCAAGCGAGCTTCCTTTGACCAATGCAGCGGTTCTCTCAATAGGATGCTCGGTTCCCGCATTGAATACTCTTTTGGAATTAACCGGGATCTCTGTACCGCCTACCAGAAGGATATTGAAGTCGGTCGTTTTCAGAATAATATTGATAAGTTCGTCCGTATAGGGATAGGATTTAGTGAACCACTTGGCATTCAGCGACAATGTGATATACGGATGGGGAATATCTATCGGGGGGATCTCACCCGGAAAGTATTTCAGTCGCGTCAAAGTGAGATCTTTCTTCAAAGCCCTTTCCGCCGCCGCTTTGTACCTCTTGATCACCGGAGGTAATGTGATCTTTAAATGCAGTGAAGTAAGCAGGAAGCGGCAAAGGTAGTATTTCCTGACCCTTGCTTTTGTCCCGGCCTTGATACGCCCGCTTAATTTCCGGGACCTCAGATTGCCCTGAAGATCGATGAGAATATCAGAGCTAAGGGATATCTTCCCTGCCTCCGCGGCCTCAGCGGGAATGATACTGTCAATATTCGGGTCATTGCTCATTATGTTCTTGAATCTTGATCTTGTAATAAGCGCAGTTTCATATCCCCCTTCCTTCAGGGCCTTGAATATGGGAGCGGTCAGTACTACATCCCCGAATGAGGATAATCTAATTATTATTGCTTTCAAGTTTATTCCTGATCTCAGTGAGAAATAGGTCTTCCTTCTCAAAATTGCATCGGATCTTGGCATAATACAAATTACTGATATTATCCGATATCTTGACAATGTCCTTTTCGGATGTTACCACCGCGATCTCAGATGCGGCCTGAGATATCTTTTTGATATCAGCGGTGCTGAATCGGTGATGATCGGCAAAGGTGAGAAATCTGGTAGCCTTCATTCCCTTCTTGCGCAAGGTCGTTTCCAGAGAACCGGGCGATGCGATGGCGGAAAGCAGGCAGTATTCAGAAGGGATTTGAGCGGCTTTCTCTCCCGATCGGTCAAATATCCCTTGAAGCTTATAATCAAACTTGAATATCGGAAGGCCGAATCTTTCTATTCGCTTGCGTGCGGATGTCTTCAGATCCCCCGCCTCCGTATTTATCAGAATGATATCTGCTCTTGATAGTGCCTTCAGCGGCTCTCTTAACATTCCTCCGGGAAGTATGAAACCATTGCCGAAGGGACAATTCCCCTTCAGAAGCACGATATTGCATTGGGCAATAAGCGGGAAATGCTGCATGGCGTCGTCCGCTATGACAGTGTATTTAATTTCTTTTTCGGCAAGATATCCCATGAGCCGTGCGATCCTCTTCTTTCCTATGATAAGCGGGACATCCGGCAGATTATTCATGTATATGAGAGTTTCATCCGATAGCTCGGCTCTGCTGCATTTGCCGTCGGTGATGATACCGCTGAAATTTCCTCCGTAACCCCTTGAGACGATAAGCGGGTTATTGAACTTCTCTCCCAGATATACGCTTAATGGCGTTTTCCCGGTTCCGCCCGAAGTAATATTGCCTACAGATATAGAATTAGGGACAATGTATTTGCGGGTAAGCAGCCGTTTGATATTAAAACCGATCAGATATATCAATGTTAGCGGGAGCATCAGAATTCCCCATATCGATGTCAGAAATGTGGTCCGGCAGAAAAAATCGTTAATCATCGTTGGATTATATCAAAAATGCTCTGCTTGTCAAAATCCGTTTTTCCCCATAAAATTAGGATTTTAATTGAAATATTGCTAAAAAACCGTATAATACCATAATGGAGGTTTCCATGAAGCGTCTGTTCTTAGCTTTGACAATTTTATTATTAAGTATGTCCGCATTTTCTGCGGATTTTTCTATTGATATGGTGGACGGCACTTATACCGGCCTGGTCTATAATGTTTTATACGATGCCGACATAGTCTTCGATATAAGTTCCGATACCTCGTCATATGACCTGCGTATCGATGTCTATTCGATAGAGGGGAAATATCTTTTCAATATCTGGAACGCTCCCCGGCCTTCCGATCTCACGGTCGAGTGGAACGGCAAAGACCCGAAGTATTCGAAACTCGAAGCGGGCCTGTATCTGGTATATTTTGAGAAAACGAATAGTGAAGGGGAAAAGACCCGCTTCTTTCTGCCGTTGCTGGCGGCGCATAAATTGGAAAAATAAGTAAGTATGGCTCTATTTCTTGGGGAAATGTTAATTCAAGCCGGCGCGATCACCAATGAACATCTGAAGATGGCGCTTGAAACTCAGAAGAAAGAGGATTCGGAAGGCAAGGAGCATAGAAAATTAGGTAAGATCCTTGTTGAAGCGGAATATATCGAAGAGGACAAACTTTATCAGTTTCTCGCAAATAAATTCAGCATGGAGCTGGTCGATCTTTCTCTTTACGAGGACATCCCGTCCAATATCCTGGATACAATCCCCGCCAAGATAGCAAAAAAACTCAAGGTCATTCCCATCGATGTCCTCGGACAATCCCTTTCAGTGGTCATCTGCGATCCGGGGGAGAGGACCAAGATAGTCGGAGACCTTCAATTCAGAACAGGCTTGGAGATAGAGGTGATGCTTGCCGCTGAAACGCAGATATCAGGAGCGCTTGAGAAATTCTATCAGGATACATCAAAGGTAAGCGATGAGATAGCTGACTTTGAGACCTCGATCCTTGAGGGAGATGTTCTTATCGAAGAGGAAGAGGAAGAGAGTGAGATGGAAGTGCAGGCCTCTGTCGAAAATTCTCCTATGCAGAAATTCGTCAGGGGAATAATCACGAAGGCGGTGAATAGAGGTGTTTCCGATATTCATATCGAGGTCTTCGAGAAGATATTGAGGGTAAGATACCGGCTTGACGGTATGCTTATTCCCGAGGGCAAGCCCCTTACGGCAAAATTCAAAAATAATGTCGCTGCGGTAGTAAAATCAATGGCGCACCTGCGGATCGATGAAAAAAGGGTTCCCCAGGACGGCAGGATCAAGATGCGTATAGGCGGTAGAGAGGTTGATTTCCGTGTATCGACACTGCCCTGTATACACGGCGAAAAGATCGTTATGAGAATTCTCGATAAGAGTAATTTGATGCTCGATCTTACAAAGCTGGGTTTTGAACCTAATCAGCTAAAATATTTTGACAAGGCGATCGCTTCTCCATGGGGCATGATTCTGATAACAGGGCCGACCGGTTCGGGAAAAACAACCACTCTATATTCCGCATTGTCCAATCTGAATAAGACCTCGGTCAATATCATGACGGCGGAGGATCCGGTCGAGTACAATCTCAAAGGAATTAATCAGGTGCAGATACATCATGATATCGGAATGACATTTGAGGCCGCTCTGAAATCATTCCTCCGGCAGGACCCTGATATTATCATGGTCGGAGAGATCAGAGATTTCCCAGTTGCCGAAACAGCGATCAAAGCCGCTCTTACAGGCCACCTTGTCCTTTCCACGCTTCATACAAATGATGCGCCTTCCTCAATTACAAGGCTGGTGGATATCGGTATAGAACCGTTCCTCGTGGCATCATCTACCGTCTTGGTCATGGCGCAGCGTCTTGTAAGACAGATCTGCCCTAAATGTATAGAGCCCACGGTCATCCCAGAGGCGGAATTGGAAAAACTGAATTTCAGCCCCGAGGAGCTTGAAGGGGCGACAATGATGAAAGGGAAGGGCTGCGCATTTTGTTCGGATAAGGGGTATAAGGGAAGGATCGCCATTTACGAGATCATGCCGATCACCGAAGAGATCAGAGAGATGATCACGAATAATGCCACCGCCCTTGACTTGAAAAAGAAAGCCATGGCTAATGGAATGGCGACACTGCATAAAAGTGCGCGCATTAAATTCCTGAGGGGAGAGACAACGCTTGAAGAAGTACTGAGAGTTACGGGAAGCGGAGAGGGCGAAATTGGTTGATCAGGAAATCGCGAAAAAAATAGAATCCCATCTGAACCTTGCCTGGGTATATTTCAAGCAGGATCTTCTTGAAGACTCTTCAAGCGAATTGAATGAAGTATTGAAACTGGACAAGGGAAATAAGAAATCCCTTAAACTGCTTTCTGATATCTTCATGAAGAAGGGTGATGTCGATAAGGCGGAATCCATTCTTAGCCAGATACTCGATTTGGATGAGAAGGATAATGAGATACTGGAAGAGATGGGCAAGCTTCAATTCAAAAAGGGGAATCTGAAGGGCTCCATCGGTTATTTCGCAAAATGCCTGAAGAACGGCTATTCCAATCTGGATATCTATATACATATCGCGAATATCTTTAAGACCCTGGGAAATTATCCCAAAGCGCTTGCCGCGGTGAAGAATGCGCTGAAACTGGATCCTGAGAACGGCGGCGCGATGATACTTGGCGGTGAGATATATCTGCTTACCGATAATTACGAAGAGGCGATCGGCCTTTATGAGAAGATGCTGAAGGGTGATGAGGAGAATTTAGACCTTTATAAGACCTTGGGCTCCATATATATGTTCCAGAAAAAATATGAGGAGGCCATTGAGATCTTCAAGAAGGCGAATGAACTCTTTCCAGATGATCTGGGCGTTCTGAACAATGCCGCTTTGAGCTATTATAAAGAGGAGAAGCATCGGACCGCCATCAAGATCTTCAAGTTCCTTGTGGAAAAATCCCCAGATGATCATGAGATCCACTCAAATCTTGGAAATGTTTATATGAAACTCGGGCAATTACATGATGCCCTTACCTGTTTTCTTGAAGCTTCCCATCTTCGGCCGAAGGATGTGCGTCTGCTGACCTCTATCGGTGTTATCTATGAGAATATGGACAGAAGTAAAGAAGCGATCGAAACCTTTAAGAAGGTTCTGAAAATGGATGATAACAATCTGATCGCGAAATACTATCTGGCGAATCTGTATTTGTATGAGGATATCGCTGATACGGCGATCGAGCTCTATGATCAGATATTGGAAGCTGATCCGGAGTTTTCCGAAGCCAAGACCAATTTAGCCCTCTGTTATTTGAAGCAGAAGGATTATGATACAGCATTGAAACTCTACGATGAGATACTGGCGAAGGATAAGGATAATCAGGTTGCCGTTGAGAACAGAAACTTTATTCTTTCAATTCAAAAAGGGGAGTTTGAGTGAACTGCCTTACTTCATAAGGTAGGTAATGATCGCCTTCTTCCCAATATTCAAACGCGCCGCTTCAAAGTTCCTGTCCCAAACCGCCAAGAGGAGGTTTTGTGAAAAATAACGACTCATCCCTTAAAGACGCCTATTGTATCGGCTGTGGAAAAGACAATCCGATCGGATTGAAACTTGAATTTTCTCAGAATTCCGATGGCGAGATCGTCACGGAAAGTAAGCTAAAGAGAGAATTCGAGGGATACCAGGGGATCGTACACGGTGGAATAATATCGCTCATACTTGATGAAACCTGTGCGAAGGCGGTTCATTTTGCCGGATATAAGGGTGTAACCGCAAGGATAAAAGTGTCTTTTCTCCGGCCATTTCGTGTCGGTGAAGATTTTACCTGCTCCGCGAAGGCGGAGGAGCCGGATGGAAGGCGGATAGCGGTCAAGGCGCAATTAAGCTCCGAAGGTGAATTGAAAGCCCGCTGTGAATGTATATTTGTTATTATTGAGGATTGATCATGGAAAATGAGAAGAATTCTTTGTTCAGAGATAAACTGGTGCTGCTGAGGGATAATATCGCTACCGTGATCAAGGGCAAGAACAGAAAGATCGAGCTTGTCTTGATCGCGTTCATGGCGGAGGGGCATGTCTTGATCGAGGATGTTCCGGGGGTAGGCAAGACAATGCTCGCGAGAAGTGTCGCGCAATCCGTTTCCGGTATATTCAAACGAATTCAATTTACAAACGACCTTCTGCCTACGGATATACTGGGTAATTTCATTTATGAGAAGGATAAGGGTGAATTTTCATTCAGAAAAGGCCCTATTTTCGCAAATATTCTTCTTGCGGATGAGATAAACAGGGGAACTCCGAAGGTTCAATCCGCCCTTTTGGAAGCAATGGAGGAGAATACGGTATCCCTTGATGTGAGCACATTCAAACTGCCGTCTCCATTCTTTGTGCTGGCGACCGAGAACCCGGTCGAGCAGTCGGGCACATTTTCTCTTCCCGAAGCCGAACTCGACCGTTTTATGATAAAGATAGACATTGGATATCCCTCGAAGGAAAGCGAAGAGGAGATACTTGAATCAGTTCAGATAAGGCATCCCATACATGACCTTAAATCCGTATTCGAATCCTCATCCGTGGAGGATCTGCGAAATACCGTAAAAAGAGTGAAGGTGGGAAAAGAAATAAGGAATTATATCGTTCGCCTTATGACCGCTTCCCGGGAGCATTCCGATGTCTTCCTCGGCGGCAGCCCCAGGGCTTCGATCGCTCTTCAGAGGATGGCGCAGGGGATCGCTGCTTTTGAGCAGCGCGCATATGTGATCCCTGATGATGTCAAATACGCATTCGTGCCTGTATTGAGGCATCGTTTGAAACTGACACCACAGGCGCGGATCAATAATCTCACGGTGGATAATGTCTTAAAGGGGATCCTGAATGATGTCAAGGCTCCATAGAGAGATTGTTCAAAAGTTAAGCTTCGCAGAGTCGAAATGGTTGATAAGGTGATAGGGTGATAAGTTGATAGGTAGAGAAATGGGTGATAGGATGATAAGGTGATAGGTTTGTAGGTGGAGAAAGATGGAGCCTTCGCGATGCTCAGAGTCTGCCCTGAGTGTATCGAAGGGATGACAGGATATGGTGAAAAAGAATGAGTAATTATGAGACTGAGAAGAATTATATTTGTCATTCTGAAAGAGCGGTAGCGACCGAAGAATCCATCTCTTTGAGGTACGGGGTACGAAGTGAGAAGTACGGTGTGAAGAAAATCAAATATCAATTTTCTCTTATACCCTCTCCAATTGTTCATTATTCATTATTCATTGTTCACTTCTTAATGCCTCGTTCACTCGTGAACGATCGTGTCATGCAGAGCGAAAGCGTGGCATCCAGTCTATCTCTCGTATATTGTCTTTTCTCGATTCTTTACTTTACACTCCACACTTCAGACTTCACACTTTTTAATGCTTCACACTTCGTTCATAGCGAGAACGATCGTGTCATGCAGAGCGAAAGCGTGGCATCCAGTCTATCTCTCGTATATTGTCTTTTCTCGATTCTTTACTTTACACTCCACACTTCAGACTTCACACTTTTTAATGCTTCACACTTCACACTTCGTTTGCTGCGCAAACGACTGTCATCGTATTTATGAGAAAGTACACTAGAACCCGTTACGGGCGCAAAATATTTAATTATATTGTCTTGAATATCGTCGTATTCGCCGCTGCGGTGAATACCGGATTGAATCTGCTCTTCTTTATGGGCATCCTTATGGGTATTATCATGATACTTGCGATGATATCAGGAAATAACAATGTCCGCAATATCAATATCAAGCGCAGGATCAAATCGGAGGTTTACGAGAAAGAACAGGTCAAATACTCATATGTTATAAGTTCTCCGAATCGCGCGAGATTCATTGAGATCGAGGATGCTTTTCCCGTGCATGCCGGAAGCGAACCCGCTTTTGTCGACGGCCTTGAAAAGGGAAAGCAGCTGCAGGTTGAAGCGGGCTTCACATTTAATATACCGGGGGTCTTCTTCCTGGATAAAATAAGCATATCATCATCGTTTCCCATAGCGATATCAAAGTTTTACAAAGAGTACACGCTCCATGACCGCATCGTTGTCCTTCCCGAATATTTTGATTTTACGGCCTTTCCCGATGAGCGGCTGGAAGCCATGTCGGAGAATGAGCAATTCGGGGTAAAGATCGGCAGCGGGGAAAATATCTGGGGTATTAAGCCGTATGAGATCGGTGACCGAATACGGGATATCGACTGGAAGATCTCGGCAAAGAAAGATGAGCTGATGGTCAAGATAAGGGAGGAGCCGCGCGGAAAAAGGATATGGGTGATCCCGATGCTCAAGGATCTTGCCAAAGACCAGTGGAACGCTGATGTGATCAGGGTAGCCGCATCCATAATAAAGAACAGAATAGATTCGGACAGCGTGATCGGCACTGTCATAGGAAGCAGAATTTCTCTGCCTTCGGGCGGAAAGGGCCAATTCTTTAATCTTTTAAAGGAATTGACATTCACATGGTGGGAGCGTCAGGATATCAAGAGCTTTCCCACGATCGGCCAGTTCATCGCTCAGGAAGACATACTCTTTGTGGTAACGAATTCAGACACAAAATATATTACAAGCGCCCTTTCGGATCTGTCCAGAAGACGGGTTCTCGTGGTGGTAGTGCATATCTCCCAGGGGGAAACGGATAGGAGAAAGATGCTTGAGGCCGCTATTGCCAATGATTATATTTTCTTTGGCGGCGACAGGCGCCGGCTGAACGAGGTCTTTGACAATGTTCACAATTAGGCGCAAGAAGATCGTCCTGCTTCTTCATATATCGGGTTTTTACCTGATAACCACACTTTTGATGAATTATTACCTCGGAGACGCGCTGCTCCGCTGGTTCTTTCAAACGCTGCTTTTTTCTCTCGGTATCTTCGTATCGGCTTCCAATTGGGGCAAGAAGGGCAATCTGATCGTGGAGAATCTTATCGGACTCCTTTTTATGATAGTGTTCGTCGTCCAAAGCATCGCGATATGGGAAGGGTATTATGTCTTGAAGGATATACTGGCGATCGCCTTCACCTGGGGCCTGTCCCTGATGTCATTCTACCTAATCTCAAAGCGGCTTCTGACCAATTTTTACGCGGGTGCTTTCATATTGATGATCTACGATGCATCTATCAGTTATGACCTGCTCTATCTGGTATTTGCCATTGCCTTTACTTTTCTTTCCATCTCGTTTTTCATCTTCCTGGTCCCTCCATTGGAAAGGGGATTCGGCAAAGGAATAAAGATCTCCAAAGAGATGTTCTCCGTTGCCCGCACATCACTTGGCGTCACCCTCATCGGCTTCGTCATAGCCCTTTTGATATATTCAGTGCTTCCGAGGTTCTGGAATGTAAATTTCTTCAATCTTCCCATCACGCGTAATCAGAATTACTTCGCTACTCCCGATACTTCGGGAAGGGATATTAATATACCCGGCTTTTCACTGGAATTTTCGCTGACTTCGGGAAAGGTCTGGGACAGCCCCATAGAAGTGATGGAGGTGAAAACCAATATTCCTGCAAAGGTGCATTACCTCAAGGGCGCCGTCTATGATACCTTTGACGGCCGCAATTGGACCATGAGCAATATTGATAGAAGGAAGCTGAGGAATATGTCATGGCAGTTCAAGATGCAGCTTGAGAAGTCCGATTATGTGAAGTATCAGAGCGATACTCAGATAATCACATATCTAATCACGATCCCCAATGTGCTCTTTTACGAGTCGTATCCTGAAGTGATACGCTTTCCGTCACGCTTTATGATGATAGATGATTCCTCGAATATCTTCGTTCCGCCCATAGAAAAATTTCCATTCAAATATTCCGTGGTTTCCCAGATCCCCGTGAGCTTTGAAAGAAGCCCCATGAACATATTATCCGAGGAGAAGAGAAGGCAAATGGGTCAATATCTGACGATCCCAATCATCAGTGACCGGGTGGCGGGGCTGGTAAATGATATTACTCGGGATACCGCCGACGATCTGGAGAAAGCGGTGCTGCTGGCGAAATATCTGAAGGAGAGCTATACTTATGATATGGAGTTTTCCTTTTTACCCGAGGAAAATGACCTAGTGGATTATTTCCTCTTTGAATACAAGAAAGGGTATTGTGAGCAATTTGCCACCGTTTTCGCCTTAATGCTGCGCCAGGCGGGCATACCTTCAAGGACCGTTACGGGTTTCGCGGGGGGAGAATATGCCCCGGGAAGAGGGGTGATCCTTTTCAGGGGTGAGAATGCCCACGCCTGGGTAGAGGCGTACTTTGAAAATTTCGGCTGGCTTACAATGGATGCGACACCTGTTTCAAGCAGCGGACAAAGCGGGCAGCGAACCTTTCTGCAGCGTCTTCTGGGCCGTTTCTTCTCAATGGACCCTCAAAATCTGGTCCCCTTGAAAGTAAGGAAGATGATCTCGCAGTTTCTACGCGCTCTTTGGCTGTTTCTTATATCCAATATCCTGCTGATACTTTTTATCGCGGCAGGAGTCATCGCCTTATGGGTTCTTGCGAGAATTGCCGTCAGATATATCAGGCGCCGCAGAAGTATGGTAACTATGGGATATTGTGCTTTGCTTTTCTCTGATTTCACATCTTTGATCAGCAGGCGGTTCTCAGTAAAGAGGAATCCTTGGGAAACCGAGAGCGAATATGTTGAGAAATTGACGGCATCTCTGCCTGAATTGGCCGATGCGTTCAGGCAATTTCTTTCACTGATGCTATTTTCCCGGTATTCAACGCAGGGTGATAAGGCTAGTATGGCGGAGCTTGAGAGAAATTGGGGTTTACTGCGAAGTAAATTGAAAAAGCATCGACTGTCACGAGTATCTATAGGAAAGAAAAATGAAGACTAAATTTGTCAAATATGTTTTTCTAGTAATTGTTATCGTTCTTGCTCTGGCTCCTCTGGGCATTAAAATTGCCTTTAATGTAAAATATAGAGTTGCGAAGGTAGAAAATCCTCCTATTTATCCATCAAAAGAGATATGTTCCTTAATTGGAAAAAGGTATTCCAAACTGATTAATGATAGAGAAGTCACAATAAACAAGAGTGGAGATGTGCATGAGGAAGTAGAAATCAGTGGTGAAAAGTTCACTGTAGAATATACTTTTACAGACGATTTCTTTGAATTGTATTTGTTAGGCGATATTTTTGTTAAATTCGTTAATCCACAAATCAAATCAATATCCTTTAGAACAAGCAATGATAAAGATATTATTAACCAATTAATTGGGATTCATGGAAATAATTTTAAGTTGTATTCCGCTGAAAAAACGTTAGTAAATGAGATTGTCCTTTTATGGGAATGTCACAATTATGACATTGAATTGCTTGTTTGGGAAAATAAAGAGAGCCGGGAATACATCGCAGAAATCCATTATGGAAAGAAATTGCTTTCATCCTATAGAAATTTGATATTGGACAAAAATATCTTGAGGAAATTTGAAAATCCCGTCCAAATTGCAGATATATTTCTTCAATTATTTGGGAAGTAGAATACGGGGACGGGATGAAATGAGGAAGATATGAAATTTAAAAAACCGGATAAAAAGTATTAAAGAGCTTCTGCAGTATTCATGGTCGCAAGTATAATTTTGACCTGGCTAAGAAAAGATGTGTTTTTCATTATCGGCATTATTTGTTTGTTAATAGCTGTTGCTCTAATAGTAATCGGAAGTATCAAGGCAATAAAGGGAGTGATGAAGAAGGACGATGACGGAGAGTCGCGATGCTGAGCAAACTCCCCGAATTCCCTTTAGCGAGTATAACGATTTGAGGTTTTTATGAAAGAAAAAGTCAGTGAATTCAAGATCCTGAAAGGTTTCTGGATCTTCTGCTTGATCTACTTTGCACTGTTTACCCTTATCTGTTTCTATAATATCGACAGTAATATGGAGATAAGATATCCTGCACATGGACTTATATTCTGGTTTCTGCTTTTTTCTTACGGGTACAAAGATATCAAAGAAGTATATGACAGGATGAAGGGCAGGGCAGAGCTGAAAGAGGCGTTTCGGAAACTTCATCCACTTGGGTTTCTGTGGGGAAGGGTAGAGTATTATTCCAGGGTAATGTTAAAATACAATGTAACTGATCCCGAGCTTCTAAGATTAGCCCAAATAATTGATATCAAAGGCAAAGCTGCACCGTATTTCTTCCTATTAACATTGGTGTCATTTGCGATAGCCAAGTTTGTATTTAAACTTCCTTTTTAAATAGGGGACGGTGTTTCACTTCTTTCACTTAATAGAGAATTACTTGAATCAAATGAACATAACCAGGCCAATTCTTATCCATTTGGACTCTTGTTTCGGTTATGGTATAATCCACCAAGTGAGGGTTGTTTGCAAATGGTGAAAAAAGTCAGAAAGACAAAGTGCTTAGATGACAGATTTATAATTGTGAAAATAGTAGTTGCGTATTTGGTTAAATACGGAAGTGAAATAATATGAAAGAAAAATCGTGTTCAGCCGAGTTGCTGAATACAGGGAGGGGATATGCTTAGTGATCAGGAAAAAAGAGTCATTCAGCTTTTCAAGATGATGGGAAATGCTACAAGGTATAAAATTATCCGTTATTTATTACATGGTGAAGTAAATGTAACATCCCTTGCTGAAATGACAGGGAAGAGCATGTCCACGGTATCTCGACATTTGAGATTCTTGCATGAACTTGATATTCTGGCTTATAGAACGGAAAATAACAATGTTTTCTACAAGGTCAAAAAGAAATGTCTTGGTAAATTAATAGAGGATGGTTTGAAGTGTATAGAAAGGGATCCCTTAGAATAGCTGTTCCGTATTTAACCAAATACGCAAATGTAATAAGATATAGGTTTATTCTGCTGATTTTGCTTATGATCTTTCCCGTGGAAAACCGGTGACAGTAGTTGCAAAAGTTGCAAAATTGAAGAAGATCACCTGTTAAATAACACCTTATAGGGCAAAAATAATAATTGTGAAAATAGTAGTTGCGTATTTGGTTAAATACGGAAGTGCGATTAGGTATCGCATCCTTACTTTTTAACAAAAATCGCTCGAAATACCCTTTGAAATTTCACCCAGAAACAGGTTGAAAAAGATACGCAAAAGTAATATAATATATCGGCTGTGATGGCGGAAGAAATGACAAGAAGGCTGAACCGACACTTATAACTTGGGAGCTTTCCCTGCAGGGGCAGTACCTCTGTAAATCGCACCCCCTTTAAAAAAGGGTTCACCTTTTTCCCCATCACGGTCGATTTTGATAATAAGTGCTGTTTATATATATGTATAAAAGTAAAAGGATTAAGAATGGTTGAAAGATACCAATTTTCTATATATTTCAAAAACATCTTAATTCTGAACTTTTCTACGGGAGGGTAATTAAATGAATTATATATTGACGATCAGTCTGTCGGCCGCTGGGCTGGTACTTGGTGCCGCCATAGGCATATTCATAGGTGTTCTGCTGCAAAAGCGAAAATTTCTGAAAAAGAGTGAAGATGCGAAATTGCTCCTTGGTAATGCACGGTCAAAGGCGGATGAAATGGTCAATACCGCGAAAAGAGATGCCGACCGTACGATGAGCGAACTCAAATCAAAATCAGATCTGGAAATAAAGGCGAGAATGGTCGAGGAGAGGGAAAGATTTGAAAAAGAGACCTCTCAGAAAAGAAGTGAGATCGCCAGCATGGAAAACCGGATAAATCAGAAAGAAGAAAATATCACCCGAAAGAACGATATTATTGAAAAGCGTATTCTGGATATCAAAGATAAAGAGCGCCGGCTGAGATCGCGGGATGAGACCATCAAGGATAAATACAGGGAGCTCAGAGAGGCAGAGGATGTTCAGATCAAATACCTTGAGAACATCGCGAATCTTTCCGCGGAAGAAGCCAGAAATCAATTGATCGAACTCATGGAAAAGGAAGCGCAATACGAATTCGCTTCCAAATTGCAGAAATTTGAAGAGGAATACAAGACCAAGGCCGGCTTGAAGGCAATTGACATTCTTTCTTCATCCATAGAAAAACTTGCAGTGGACTATGTGAATGAATCCACGATCTCGAATGTAGTGCTGCCCAATGATGAAATGAAGGGCCGCCTTATAGGAAGAGAGGGACGGAATATCAGGACATTTGAGGCCTTACTGGGCGTTGATATGATAATTGACGATACTCCCGAGGTCGTTACGATATCCTCATTCCAGCCGGTAAGAAGAGAGATCGCGGCGCGCGTCCTTACCAAATTGATCTCCGACGGCAGAATACATCCGAAGAGGATCGAGGAGATACATGAAAAAGTGCAGAAGGAAGTAAATAAGGAGATCATTAAAACAGGGGAGGAATGTGTTTACGAATTCGGTTTCACAAATATCCACCCTGAATTGATCAAACTCCTCGGCCAGCTTAAATTCCGTAGTTCCTATGGCCAGAATGCCCTGCAGCATACGAAGGAAACGGCCTATATCGCGGGTTATATCGCCACAGAGCTGGGCCTTGACCCCGCAAATGCGATACGCGGCGGCCTCTTGCACGATATCGGAAAAGCCATTGACCGCGAGCAGGAAGGAAATCATCAGCAGCTCGGTGCTGATATCGCCAAGAAATACGGCGAAAGCGCTCTTATCGTGAATGCCATAAGGGCCCATCACGGCGATGTGCCTTATGAATCAACGGAAGCATCTATCGTTCAGGTCGCGGATGCCATCTCGGCCTCACGGCCCGGAGCAAGGCGTGAAACCTATCAATTCTATATCAAGCGTGTAAAAATGCTCGAGTCGATCGCCAACTCCTTTACCGGCGTGGAAAAATCATTCGCTATTCAGGCGGGGCGTGAATTGAGGGTAATAGTGAATAATGTTGATATAAATGATGATGAAGCAGCGATAGTTGCGAGAAATATTACAAAAAAGATAGAAGACGAAGGGAAATATCCCGGGACGATCAAGGTAATTGTTATTCGAGAGACAAGATTTACCGAAGTCGCCAAGTAATAAAGGAGTTCTAAATGGGAAATATGAATGACCCGGCCGGAACCATAAAGAAAGTGAATGGAGACAATGACATGAGGGGCATCGTAATATTCAGCACTCAGGGAATTGATCCCGAACTCTTTCAAAAGATGGTATTGGCCCTTTATAATGGGAATGAGAAGATAACAGCGATCTATTCCTGTGATTCTCCCTCATGCGAAAATATTATGAATTGGAGCGAGCATGTATTCAATGTTAATGATGCGGTCTCCAACGGCCAGCTTCTCATTGATAAGAAAGCCGTATGCATACCTTCACTTACTTTGTCGGATGCGGTCTCCCTCTCAAATCTGGATTCTGCCCACAATTTTGTAAGCACAGCGGTCGCCGCGGTCGGCGCATCGGTGCCGGTATATGTTTCTTTGAAGGAAGGGGAATTCACCAATAGCGCGATGCTGAAGGAGATCAACTCCGTTAAGAATAAGATCGCCTCTCTCGGTATCAATGTCCTCACATCCATGAAAATGGCACTCACCCTTGATATCAGGGGCTTTGAGGATATGGAGCTTACTCCGCAGATTATTATCAAGGAAGCCGGGGAAGCAAAAGAAACAAAAGCGGAAGTAATTAATGAAGCTGAAAATACAGAAGAAGTAAAACAAGAAGGAGCGGCTATGGATTTTTCAAAGTACATCGATCACACTTATCTTAAACCCCAGGGCACTTATGATGATATCGACAAGCTCTGCAAGGAAGCTGCTGAGCATTCGTTCAAAGCGGTTTGTGTCAACCCCGTCCATGTCAAGAGAGCGAAGAAGGAATTGGAAGGGACGGAGGTGCTTGTAGCTACTGTCATCGGCTTCCCCTTGGGCGCGAATATCTCTGAGGTCAAGGCGTTTGAAACCAATAAAGCGATAGGGGACGGCGCGGACGAGATCGACATGGTTTTGAATGTGGGCGCGATGAAAAGCGGTGATCATGAACTGGTCGAAAAGGACATCAGGATGGTGGTCGAGGCGGCAGCCGGTAAAACGGTCAAGGTCATTCTTGAAACATGTCTCCTCACCGATGAGGAAAAGATCAAAGCCAGCCTTCTTTCAAGGCGGGCGGGCGCTCACTTTGTTAAGACATCCACGGGATTCTCAACCGGCGGAGCAACTTTTGAAGATGTGTATCTGATGAAACAGACCGTTGGCGACTCCATGGAAGTGAAGGCCTCTGGAGGAGTCAGGGATGTTGAAACCGCTGCAGAAATGATAAAGTTAGGTGCCACAAGATTAGGCACTTCTTCCGGGCTGAAGATAGTATCCGGAGAAAAGGGAGGCTCAAATGATGCATATTGATGACATAAGAGGAAGAGAGATACTTGATTCACGAGGCAATCCGACCGTAGAAGTGGAGATATTGCTGGAATGCGGGATCCGTGCGATCGCACAGGTTCCTTCGGGAGCTTCCACGGGTACACATGAGGCGCTGGAATTAAGGGACGGCGATAAGAAGCGTTTTCACGGCAAAGGCGTTCTGAAAGCGGTTGAAAACATTAATGACCGTATAGCTCCTACCCTTTTGGGTATGGATGTTACAGATCAGGTCGCCATCGATAAAAGAATGATATCTCTGGATGGAACGGAGAATAAATCGGTCCTGGGCGCAAATGCGATACTGGGAGTTTCACTTGCCGTTGCCAGAGCCGCAGCCGCTTACTTTGAAATGCCCCTTTACAGGTATTTGGGCGGTGTCGTTCCCCGTATTATGCCCATTACCATGATGAATATTCTCAATGGCGGCTCACATGCCGATAATAATGTCGATATTCAGGAATTTATGATATTGCCGAGGACCTTTCCGAATTTCAGAGAAGCATACCGCGCCGCGAGCGAGGTATTTCAATCGTTGAAAAAGATACTCAAATCCAAAAAGCTGAATACTTCGGTGGGTGACGAGGGCGGATTCGCTCCGAATCTGGGGTCGAATAAAGAAGCGCTTGAGATCATCGTCGAGGCGATCAAGGATGCCGGATATAAACCGGGAGAACAGATATCCATCGCTTTGGATTGCGCGGCATCCGAATTCTATGATGGAGAAAAGAAAAAATATATCTTCGAGGGAAAAGAGCACTCCTCAAAGGATATGATCAAATACTATAAGAAACTGCTTGAGGAATTTCCAATTGTATCCATTGAGGACGGTCTCGGAGAGGATGACTGGGACGGATGGAAGGATATGACCGATCAGCTCGGCGATAAAGTACAGATAGTCGGTGATGACCTCTTTGTAACGAATATCAAACGTGTCGCAAGAGGGATAAAGGAAGGTATCGCTAATTCTGTTCTGATCAAACTCAATCAGATCGGATCCCTGACAGAAACGATCGAGACCATTGAATTAGCCCGTAGCCACGGCTATACAACGGTTGTATCTCATCGTTCGGGCGAAACCGAAGATACTTTTATTTCCGATCTTACTGTCGCCCTTAATCTGGGACAGATAAAAACCGGATCACTTTCCAGAGGAGAAAGGATCGCGAAGTATAACAGATTGCTCCGCATAGAGGAAGAATTGGAAGGTTCCCAATATAAGGATCCCTTTGCTCACCAATGATAAGAACAAGAAAAAAGGAATTCAATAAGCTGGCATTTTTCCTGATACTCCTTGCCATAATCATCCTTATTGTGCTTTTTTCCATTGTCTACTGGAACAGTCCCGGAGGCATCAAAGAGAATATACAATTGAAGCAGCGTATCGCCGTATTGGACAAGGATATCGAACAGTTAAGTATTGAGAACAATGCATTGCAGAAGGAGATACTCCGGATGAAGTCATCTCCCGATTATCTGATCGAGAAGATTGCGCGGGAAGATCTGAAATTGAAAAAGGAAAACGAGAAGATCGTATATTTTGAGAAGAGCGATGATACTGAAGATAGCAAACGGTAATCTTATTCTCCCCAACGGGGTAAAACGGGCCAATCTCTATGTGAAGGACGGGTTTATCTCCGAGATAAGTACAAAAGACAAGAAATTCGACCGCCTGATCGACGCGACCAATTCATTCGTGTTCCCCGGCCTGATCGACGCTCATACACATCTATCCCTTCAGCAGGGCGAGTATCATACCGCGGGGGATTTCCAGAAAAGTGCTGCCTTGGCAGCTTCTCAGGGAATTACCTCTGTTATCGACTATCTTCCGCAGGATACTGAAGAAATTCCCGTCAACGGCGCCTTTGTGAATTACTCATTCCATAAGGTGATCACCACACCGGTGAATTATAAATACATCAAGGGGTATGTAGCGAAGGGTATAACTTCATTCAAGATATTCACCACCTATTCCAAGAACGGGTGGATGCTGAATGACGGACAGATAAGGGATCTCATGCTCCATGTCAAAAGGGCGGGAGCGATATTGGAAGTCCATTGCGAGAATGACGGCATGGTCAAAGAGAATCTGCGGCATATGCCGCCGGTCATTGAAAATCTTTCCAAGATCAGAGAACCCCTTTGTGAACTTGAAGCCGTTAACAGAATGTGCTTTCTTGCTATGAATACAGGTGTGCATCTTCATATTGTCCATACCACATTGCCGGCGAGCTGGACCATAATAAATAATTATCGTAAGAAGGGCGCCAAGATCACATGGGAGACATGCCCGCAATATCTCTTTCTCCATGATATGCTGCTGGAAAGGAATGATAATTATCTTTACACTTTTGCGCCTCCGCTCAGGGACAAGGACGCGATGACAACGATGCGTGCGCTTGTTCTCAAGGGAAAGGCCGATATCATAACCACTGACCATTGCGCATTTACAAAGGACCAGAAGCTATCCTCAAAGGATATCAGCAGGATACCGATGGGACTGCCTTCTATCGGTTTTTCATTCCGTCTCATCCTGGAACTCTTTGACAATCCGAAGAATTTCAATAAGGCGGCGGCATTGCTCTCGCTTAATCCGGCAAAACTCTTCGGCATCAAGAAGCGCGGAGCATTGAAAAGAGGATTTCATGCGGATATCGCAATAATAAAGGAGATCTCATCCCGTCCGATAGAGCTTCCTTCTCTGTCGCTGAGCGGAGCGAATCCCTATTCTCATGTAAATTCAAGATGGCGTGTGATAAATACCATAGTAAACGGGGAGATCGCCTGGCAGGCCGGAGATCTGAAGCATTTAGCGGGTCATTTCCTGAAGAGAGCCATATGAATTTTCTGAAAAACGGGAAATATATCGCTGTCGAGGGAGTTATCGGAGTGGGTAAGACCACATTGAGCCAGATAATCTCTGAAAGGTACAATGGCAAATTGGTCAAGGAGATCGTTGAGAAGAACCTCTTTCTGGAGGAATTCTATGCCGATCCGGACAAATACGCCTTCCAGACACAATTATTTTTTCTTTTGTCAAGATTCAAACAACAGCAGGACCTGCTTCAGATGGATCTTTTTTCAAACTTTGTCGTATCGGATTATTTCTTTGAAAAGGACAGGATATTCGCCTATCTCAATCTCAGCGAAAAGGAGATCGCTTTGTACGAAACCCTTTGGCGGCTTCTCTCAAGCCAGATCTCAACTCCTGATATGATCATATATCTTCAGGCGCATACGGATACTTTAATGGAAAGAATACGAAAGCGCGGTAGAAGTTTTGAGGCCAATATGGACAGGCATTATATCGAAGACCTCAATCAGGCATATAATTACTTTTTCTTTCATTTCTCCGATACGGACCTCATAGTCATCAAGACGGACGACATCGATTTTGTCGAACAGGACGAACACCTCAGTCTGATATTGGACAGGATCGAGAATTTTAGGGGCGGCAGGGAATATTACGACCCGATGAAGACCGAGGTCTGATTGGGAAATATCATCAGCGTTAAGGGCCTTTGCAAAAGCTACGGAAAGAAAGAGGTCCTTAATTCGATCGATCTGAATATCCCTGAGGGTAAGGTAACCGGGTATATCGGCCCCAATGGCGCGGGCAAAACCACCACATTGAATATTCTTACAGGGCTCTTGTACTCGGACAAAGGGGATATCCGTTATTGGGATATGCCGTTCGACCCAAATCAGAACCACATCAAAAAGAAGATCGGATATGTTCCCGAGAATCAGATATTATACCCGAATCTGACGGTGCATGAACAAATGGTCTTACACGGACGATTATACAAAATGTCCAAAGACGATATCAAAAAAAGAATGCTGTCGCTGATGGAGGAATTTGACCTGGGGCAATATTCTCATTCGCTGATCTCTCAGCTTTCCAAAGGGAACAGGCAGAAGGCGCTGATAGCCTGCGCCATGCTTCATTCTCCGGAGATATTATTTCTGGATGAGCCGATGAGCGGTCTGGATATTCATATGCAGCGTTCTTTGAAGAAGATGATCAATTCTCATATAGAGGGTGGAGGAACACTGATATACTCCTCGCATATTATTGAGGTCCTTCAGAAACTTGTGGAGCATCTCATCGTAATAGATGAAGGATCGATAAAATACGCCGGTACGGTGGATGGACTCTTGAAGAAGAACTCCGTCACAGACCTTGAAGAAGCTCTTCTTCGGACATTAAATGGCTGATCTCAGTATTATTCCGATACTGTTAAAGGCATATTTTCTTAATGAGCTCAGGGGACGCAAGAAATTCGGCAGATCGGGCCGCCTGAGCATTCCCATAACCTATCTCATTACACTATTTCTCGGATTCAACTTCGGCGTAATGGCTTATTCCACCGCTCCGCGGGACGGAACGGCGTATGCCGCGGGATTCCTGCTTTTATTTTTTGTTTTCCAATTGCTTATCACTTCCATGGAGCTGAAACGCCTATTGTTCTCTCCGCGGGACACGCTTCTGCTGATCTCTTACCCGATCGATCGGAAAACGCTCTTTCTTTCTCGGATACTTTTTATCTATCTGTACTCAATTATGAACGGCTTGCTGATATGGCTGGGCGGCGCGGTCATAGGAGTGTACTTCACGGGCAGCTGGCTTATGCTGACCGCTTTGCTCATTCCGGTGCTCATCGCGGGCTTTTTTGCCGTGTTCATCGCCATATCATCCTATCTGATAATAATCGTTCTTATGGGGCATATACGAGCCGGAAAATTCTCGATGTACCTTAATATAATCTTTACCGCCTTGATATATCTGGTTTTCATTTTGATAAGGCCGCGCATGGGCGAACTCCTCTCTTCCGGCTTTGGACATTACATTTCGAGTTTTCTCGCTGTGCCGGTAGTTTCAATGATGATCGGAGAGGCCGCATTTGATCTGATCTTAATTGCCTTATTGATACTGGCCTGTATTTTGTCTGTAGGGCTGACATATCTGATCTTCAGCGGTATATACCGGCATCATCTCGCTTTGACATTTGAATCCGGAGACAGCTCGCAAGAAGTTATTTTGCCGCGAAAGAGCGGGATTTCGGGCAAGGACCCTATTTATATGCTTCTGGATATCTATCTGCGGCGTTCACGGGAATTAAAGGGCAGGGTATTGACCTTTCTGCTTATGCTGGCGGTTATTATCGCGGTCCGAGAACTCGATCCAACACAGGCCTCGTCTGCTGACGGCCCTTTGATCACTTATGTCGCGGGCGTTTTCATATATTTTCTATTTCTTATTATCAATTCCTTCTCATTTTCGTCACATCATGAAAGTTCGGATCTATTGCGCTATTGCCCGACCGCAAGGGGAGAGCAGCTCGTCAGATTTCATAATTGGCTGACACTGCGATTCATCCTTCCGCTATCGTTTGCCGCCGCTGCATATCTCATGGTTAAATCGGGAATCTTGCCCGGCTTGGGTTACGGCGCGTATCTTTTCATGATGCTTTCCGCGGGAAGCTCCCTTTTTCTTGTGATGAGGCCTTTGCTTCCCTTCTCCCTGCCTATGACGATGCGAAGGACTCAAAGCCGTCTACTTCTAAATATTTTCATCATATTGCCCTTTGTTCTGCTCACCTATTTTGTCGCGAAATTCCTGATGGCCAAACTTCTTTATCTCCTCCTTACCTTGATTTTTTGGCATATTTTTTATAAAATAAATACACTGTTGCTTTCAAGAAAGCGCTGGAGGAAATAATGCAATATCCAACGATCGAAAATATAAAGAAATTTCATGAAAAGGAGGTCTCCTTAAAGGGATGGATCAAGAATGTCCGCAGTTCGGGCAAGATAGCTTTCATAATCCTCCGTGACGGTACCGGATTCCTGCAATGTGTTGCGGTAAAAAACGAGATGTCAGAGGAGAATTATTCCCTCGTAAAAGACCTCTTATACGAAGATACCGTAGAGGTCTCAGGTGTCGTGAAGAGCTCTCCCAAAGCTCCCGGCGGCTATGAGATACTGCTCTCATCCATCAAGGTGCTATACTCTTACAAAAAAGAGGAATATCCCATACAGAAAAAGGAGCACGGTGTTGATTTTCTTCTGAATCACCGCCACCTCTGGTTGAGGAGCTCTAAACAATTCGCCATCATGAGGATCCGTGATGAGATCATCAAGTCGATACGGGATTTTATGTATGACAATGAATTCCTTCTTCTGGACTCGCCCATATTCACCCCCACCGCTCCCGAAGGGACCACAACCCTCTTTGCCACTGATTACTTCGGAAGCGATGCGTACCTGTCTCAATCAGGACAATTATACCAGGAGGCCGGCGCGCTGGCCTTCAGGAGAGCATATTGTTTCGGGCCGACATTCCGTGCCGAGAAATCGAAAACAAAGAGGCATCTGACGGAATTCTGGATGGTGGAGCCGGAAATGGCATTCGCCGATCTGGACGATGTCATGGATATGTCGGAGAAGCTGGTCTGCTATATAGTGAAAAGGGTATTGGAAAGAAGAGGGGAAGAGCTTAAGATACTGGAAAGGGATATATCCAAACTTGAGAAAATAACATCTCCGTTTCATCGAATGACGTATGATGAAGCGGTAAAACTCATTAATGAATCCGGTGTGAAGATGGAATGGGGTGAGGATTTCGGCGCCGAGCAGGATTCCGTCCTATCCAATCATTTTGATAAACCGGTTTTTATACACCGTTTTCCGAAGAAGATCAAGCCTTTTTATATGGAGATCGATCCGGAGAATCCCGAACTGGTCCTTGGCGTGGATATGTACGCTCCGGAAGGTTACGGGGAATTGGTCGGCGGTTCCCAGAGGATGTTCGACCTTGACAATCTGGTAAAGGAAGCGAAAAAATCCAATCTTGATGAAGAGGCGTACCGCTGGTATATTGAATTGAGAAAATGGGGCAGCTGCCCGCATGCGGGTTTCGGCCTGGGCGTTGAGCGGACGATATCCTGGATAACAGGCGTTGAGCATATCAGGACAACCATTCCCTTCCCCAGAACGATAAATCGTTTATACCCTTAAAGGAGTTATATGAGTCATCCATGGGATTTTTTGAAAGAGTTCAAAGGCGAGTATTTTAAGGACGAGTGGCCTACTATTGCAGAATTGTTGCGGATCACAACCGCCCGCTTTCCGGATAAGCGCGGGTTTACGCTTTATGATCCTGAAGAGATAAAGCTGACCTGGTCGGAGGTTTCCGAGCATGTGGATAAAATTTCTTCTCACCTTATATCAAAGGGCGTTAATCCGGGCGATAAGGTCGGCCTGACAGGGAAGAATTCGCCTCAATGGGCGCTGGCGTATCTCGCGACCGTTAATATCGGCGCGGTGATCGTTCCGCTTGATAATTCCATGAGCACGGAGAAGTCGCTGGAACTTTTTAAATTTGCCGGAATTACAGCTCTTTTTGTCGATGAAGAGAAATTCGATGACTTTGATATGAAGGCGATGGGAATAAAGACAAAGATCGCTCTTTATAAAGCGAATGATAATTATATAATGAATATTGAGTTGGAAGAGGCCTTTGAATACGGAGCTGTCCGCTCCGAGGACCTGGCCGCCATCCTCTTCACCTCGGGAACAACAGGAAATCCCAAGGGTGTTATGCTTACGCATGAGAATCTTTCATCGGATACCTTCCTGACGCAGGAACATATGAACATTCATTCCTCGGATGTATTTTACGCGCTCCTTCCGATACATCATATATACACCATGACGGCGGTTTTCCTTGTAGCTTTATCCGCCGGTGCCGAGATCCTTTTCGGGCAGACGATAGCGATACAGGTCATTCTACCCGATCTGAAGAAGGGAAAGGTGACGATGTTCCTCGGAGTCCCTCTTCTTTTCAATAAATTGATAAAGGGGATCATGAGAGGTGTAAGGGAGAAAGGGATACTGGTCTATGGGATAATAAGATTTCTTATGGGCATCAGCGGTATGATCAAGAAGATCTTCAAGGTAAATCCCGGCAAGAAACTTTTCAATTCAATACTGAAAAAGGTGTCTCTTGAAAATATCAGGGTATGTATATCCGGAGGCGGTCCGCTTCCCCCTGAAACATTCAGAAAATTCAATCAGCTGGGTGTTGATTTTGTTCAGGGATACGGCCTTACCGAAAGCTCTCCGGTGATCAATCTTAACCCTGTCGCGCATTACAAAGAGAAATCTGTGGGAAAACTTATACCCGGCATTGAGATGATCATACACGATCCTGATGAAAAAGGCATTGGCGAAATATGGGTCCGCGGGCCTGTTGTGATGCGGGGATATTACAATAATCAGGAAGCGACCGAGAAGGTATTGGACGAGGACGGTTTTCTGCATACCGGGGATATGGGTTTCCTCGATAATGAGGATTATCTCTATTTATCAGGGAGGAAAAACAATATTATCGTGACATCCGGCGGAAAGAACGTATTTCCCGAAGAGATCGAATATTTCTTTACCCTCTATGATGAAGTCGAGCAGTCATTGATCAAGGGTTTCATAGCGGACAAGAAGTTAAAAACAGAGCATGTAGAAGCGGTGATCTTCCCTTCAATCGAGTTTTTTGAAAAAGATCATTCCGACCTTACCGGGCATGATGACGCCCGTATTCACGAGAGGATCGGCGAGATCGTTAAAGAGATCAATGAGAAAATGCCGATATACATGCAGATCAAGAAGTATCATCTGATCGATCAGCCGATGGAGATGACTTCCACGAAGAAGATACAAAGATATAAGGTCAAGGAGTAATATATGGAAAAAAGATCAATGAGTTTTCTGAAAGAATTACTGAAGCAACCCAGCCCCTCGGGTTATGAGCAATCGGCCGCTGAAGTCTGGAGAGATTATGCAAAGAATTGGGTAGATGAGATCATGGGTGACTATCACGGGAATTCTTATGCCACGCTCAATCCCAAGGGAGAAATACCTGTTTATATGTCCGGCCATATTGATGAGATCGGATTCATGATAAAGGCCATTACAGAAAAAGGTTTCCTCAAGATCGCCCCTGTCGGTGGGATCGACTCGCATGTTGTCGCCGGCCAGAGGGTTAATGTAAGCACAAAGAACGGCACGGTGTACGGTGTAATAGGCAGAAAGGCGATACACCTGCTTACTACTGAAGAAAGAGGAAAAGTCACACAATTGAAAGATATGTGGATCGACATAGGCGCGAAGGATAAAAAGGCCGCTGAAAAAATAGTAGAGATCGGAGATGTCGCCGTTGTGGCGGTTGAGTTCAAGAAGGTCAGAGGCAGCATTTATGTGTCACGCGGTTTCGATGACAGGATCGGCTCCTTTACCGTGATAGAGGCATTACGCCTGCTTGCGCAGGAGAAAAAGACGAAACACAGGGTTTCAGCAGTCGCTACCGTACAGGAAGAGATCGGACTTCGCGGCGCTATCACAAGTTCTTATAATGTGGCGCCGAAGATCGGCTTTGCAGTTGATGTCACCTTCTCCTCAGACACTCCGGGGATCGCGAAAGACCTTTTCGGCGATGTTCAATTGGGAAAAGGCCCTGTTCTGGCAAGAGGCGCCAATATTAATCCGAAATTATTCGAACTTTTGGTAAAAACAGCGAAAAAAGAGAAGATACCTTATCAGGTCGTGGCAGCTCCAAGAGGAACCGGAACAGATGCCAATGCACTTCAGCTTTCAAGAGGCGGCGTGGCGACTGCTTTGGTCAGTATTCCCAATAGATATATGCATACTCCCGTGGAAATGGTCGATCTCAAGGATGTTGAGAATGCGTCTCTGCTTCTGGCAAAGACCATCACCGCCATCAAAACGGACGAGGACTTTATACTGTAGATGAAGAATATCGCGATATTTCTAGTCTTAATTTGTTCTCTGATAAACATGTATGCCGTATCTTTTGTCGCGATGGGAGATAATCGGCCCTCCAGGGATACCGATCCGCCACCGGAAATTTTTCTGAAGATGCTCAAGGAGATCGAAGCCGATACTGCCGTCTCTTTTATCGTCTCCACAGGTGATATAGTTATAGGCGTAAGAAGAGGTAGATCGGGGCGTTCCATTGAAAGGCAATATGCCGACTATGAAGCTGCGATCAAGGAATTTTGCACGAAACCCATCTTTATTTCTCCGGGAAATCACGATATCTGCAATGATCAGAAAGCATTGGAATGTTTTTTGAAAACCACCTCTCAAAGCAGAACATATTACTCATTTGACAGAGGCGATATACACTTTGTATGTATTGATACAGCGGAAATATACAATAAACACTGCATATCCGATGAACAATTCCAATGGCTGAAAACCGATCTTCAGGAAAATAAGATTGAAACGGTCATTGTTTTCGGGCATGAACCCCTCTTTCCCATCAGCGATCATGTAGGCTCATCACTGGATGCCTGCCCTTCCACACAGGAAAAACTCGTCGGCCTCTTTGACAAGCATGATGTGGATATATATCTCTGCGGGCATGAACATCTCTTTTCGGAAACACGGCATGGTAAACTGGTCCAGCTAATTACCGGCGGCGCTGGCGCACCGCTGCGCACACCGGCGATATTCGGAGGGTTCTATCATTACATCCGTTTTACAATGACCGAAAAAGGGCTGACATGGAAGCTCAGGCGTTTTCCCGACAAATCCGGAAAGCCGATAAAATATTTTAGACAATCTGACGGCAAGGATCGATCCTATTATATTGAATACTTTCCCGACACTGATACTTTTCCCACGGGATTGTCTGCGCAATATGAGCTGGATGGCCGTTCAAAAATGGATCGGAAGATCAGAATGGAGATGACAGATGGAAAATTTCACTGCCTGATCCCCGTAGGAGAGGAAAGTAAGAAGCTTTATATAAATTTTCTTACCGACAAAGGTGAAATTATTTCGTATTCTCCCGGCAATCCTTTCCGGATCTATCTTAGGTAGATGACAAAAGCTGTAATTATAAATACCGGCACTGAATTACTCCTCGGCAATACCGTTAACTCAAACGCCTCATTTATCGCTGCCGCATTGGCAGGAATGGGAGTGGATGTCTTTAAGATCATTGCGGTAGGGGATAATCTGGAACGCGTCAAGGACTGTTTTCTTGAAGAATACTCCCGCAATCAGATAATAATATTCACGGGAGGCCTTGGCGGTACCGTTGATGATATCACGAAAGAAGCCGTCTCCGGCGCGCTCGGAATACCAGTGGAGAAAGACCCCGCGATAGAGGAAATGATAAAGCAGAAGTACATCGCGCACGGCAGGGAGTATTATCCAACAAAGGAATCACAAGTCATAAAAGGATCCCGAACACTATCAAACCCGCTTGGTTCCGCCCCGGGGTATTATCTGCTGCATAAAGGGCGCTCTATAATCCTTCTGCCCGGTGTCCCGCATGAAATGAGAGCGATGTTCCCTGAAGTTATGCAGATACTTTCTTCGATGATAGGGGACGCTCCTACGATACGTTCCCGTATTATCCATACCTTGGGAATGCGGGAAATGGAGATCAATAACAGGATAAATGACCTTTTTAAGGAAAGTACCAATCCCACGATCGCCCTGCTTGCCAGCCCGGGCGAGGTCATGATACGCCTCACTTCAAAGGATTCTCCTGAAAAAGCCGATGATCTGATCGGGAAGATGCAGGATCGTATCTTAGGGAGGATCGGTGATTGTGTCTGGGGGTACGACGATCAGACGCTTGAGAAGGTATTGGGAGAGCTCCTTAAGGAAAGAGGCCTTACAATAGGCGGGACAGAATCCTGTACGGGCGGGCTTGTCAGCAAGATGCTTACCGATACACCGGGCTCTACCTCCTTTTTTCAGGGGAGCTCGATCGTATATACAGATGAAATGAAATCCTCTCTTCTCGGAGTTGACCCCGAAGTGCTGCAGAAATACGGCGCCGTCTCCGAAGAAACCCTGCTTGAAATGATCAAAGGCGCGCAGAATAATATCGGATCGGATATCTGCTTCGCGATTACCGGCATCGCCGGGCCTTCCGGCGGTACCAAAGGTATTCCGGTGGGCACCGTTTACGCAGGATTCAGTTTCAAGGGAGAGATCATCACGCAACGATATGACTTTCTCGGCAATCGGGAAGGAATAAGAGAACAGTCAGCGAGACATCTCTTATTCCGTATCTTAAAGGAGATAAGGGGAAATTGAGACTATTCTACGCCATTGAGATCCCCAATAAAGCAAGGAACGCCATTCATGGATACCTGGCTCGCTGTGGTTTTTACAGATCGGAGAATATTTCATTCGTAAAAGGAGATAATCTGCATATTACTATTATGTTCCTGGGTGAGCAGGACCCCGAAAAGATATTGAAAATAGATAAGGTCAAGATGCTCGCGGCGGATATCATCAAGGCGCCCCTTGAAATCTATCTGGAAGAATTCGGCGCCTTTGTACACCGCGGCGGCAAACAGCGGACATTCTGGATCGGTGTATCTGATCCATCCGAGGCTCTGCCGAGCCTGCATACCGGTGTAAAAGAGGTTATGATCGAGGAAAATATCATACCGAAAACAAGAATAAAGATCTTCACTCCGCATGTTACCGTGGGCCGAAGCAAGCGGGGGACGATTGACATCAAAAATTTTCCTCCCTTTCCAAGAACTGCATTTACCTATTCCCGTCTGACCCTCTTCAGTTCTTCACTCAAGCCCTCGGGCGCGGAGTATTCCATTGTGAAGAGGTATTGATGGACTTGAATATTTACCCGTCCAGACTGGCATCCGAAGCGGCAAGGGCTCAAGTGATCGCCGACGAAGGTGTTTACCTCGGGGAATATATCCTTGATCACAATTCATTTATGAATCTATTGGTTTCGAAGCTCAATCACAGCGGTGTGATACTGACGCCATTAAGAGCACGGATGATCATCAAGATGCTGATCGCTGATAATAGCCCGCGCTTTCCGCTGCTATCTTCAGTAGAAGGCCTTGAAGGCGAACTTTATCGATTGATATCCGTGCTGAAAAAGCGCATACATCTGAGAGGAATTACACTTCACGAAAACCTCATAGAAGGCAAAAAGTGGCGGGAGATATACGATCTGTACAGGGAATATGAGGACTTTCTTGATAATATGGACATGAAAGATACCGGCGACCTTCTCCAGGACCTCACCGCATCCCTTGACAGCGCCGGATTGAAAAAATGGGATAAACTGATCCTCAGGGACTTTGCCGTGATGGAGGAGGACGAGGATTATCTTTTGAGTAATCTCGCGGAAATCCTTGATCTGGAATTGCGTCTGGACATCCCCAAGGAATTGATCGAGGAGTACAAAGGCAGAAAAGGGCGCTCTTCCTTCACCGCTAATGCCAAGATCACCGGGACGGATCACTTCGGCGGCTCGTATTCTCATGCGCATTTGCTTAACCCATGGGAAGAATGGGAAAAAATAAGAGATCTGACCCTGAGCAGCATTTCTTCCGGTAAAAGCATTACCGTCGTATGCCTGAACGAGCAGATAAGGGACCTTTACAGCCGCTCTATGGATCAGGAAGCGATAGAACACTACTGCGGTAGCGTTCCGCCGATATCAAATGAACCATCCGTCAGAATGTTCAATGCATTGCTTTCCACCGTGACAGAAGGCTTCGACCTTCATAAAATGATATCCCTGATCTCAAGCGGACGCTTTGATTTTCCGGGAACAGAGCATGTGATGGGACTGCTGAAGTCCTCTGCCGAAAGATACGAGAAGGAGATACAGCCAGTAATAGACAGGATCAAGCGCTTCTGCTCACAGATATTGGATCTGAACGAGGCAAAAAGTCCCGATGAAATGAAAATGGCGTTCTCAGAGCTTTACACAGGTGAGATCAATGAAGGAGAAGCCCTCTGGAGACTGTTCGAGGAGATCTCGAAGCTGAAAGAATTCATGGAGAAGATCGGATATACCCCCGCTCCGAAGGAATTGGTCATACTGATCGGAGAATTAGCGGGGATGCTGCCCTCGGGGCAGGCGATCGTGAATGCTCTCGCTCCGGTGAGACTGCTCAATCTTCATGACGCGATGCCTCTGATACACGATGTCCTTGTCATTCCGGGCTTGAACAGCGGTATTTTCCCTTCATTGCCGTCACGGCTGCCGTTCTTCTTCGGTGATGAATCATCAAAGGCCTTTTCGGGGGACGATCTTTTCGCGCATTATATGACCGATGTTTTCAAGCTCAAATATGTAATGGGAAGATCCAAAGAGGCCTATCTCTTCTCTACGAAATACGATCAGGATAATATAAATACAACGCCTTCCGGCGCGCTTTCACGATTGGACCCGTGGGCCAAAAAGGATTTCAGCCCTCTGCCCGAGTTCAGGGTGAAGCGTGAGAAGAAGCCCGGGGCATTGGACACAAAAAGGATATTGCGGCTCTCCAAAATGCTCGCGGCGGATGAGATCAGTATTGAGCTGAAGAGTTTTCTCGGGTATTGCGGGCGCGCTCCATCGAAAAAGAAGCTGTCCAGTCCTTCAGCTATGGAGACCTTTGCCCAATGTCCTTATAAATACTTCCTTCAATATGTGATAAAGCCCGAGAAAAGCTTTTTTGAGAAGGAAGATAAATTGAATATGACCATCGGCAGTATTTATCATAATACTCTCTTTGCCTGCAGGGAAATGATACAAAAAAAGGTATTCGAAAAGCCCGAATTCCTTGATAATTTATCAAAAGAAATAGATAAGATCGTTCACGCGGGTGACCTTTCTCCACTGGAGGGAGTGATGCTGGAGAAGCGGTCGGCTTCCATATTGGGCAATTATTTGAGGTCGCATATCGATCTTCTGAAGAAAGACGAGAAAAGAAGCGGTGAGTTCTACGAATTGAACCTTGGCTTCAAACCCCGTGATCCGGAGATGTGCGATGCCAATTCCATAGAAGAGGTATCTCCCATCACGCTTATAGATAGGGCAATTAAAATAGGCGGGCGCATAGACAGGGTCGATAAGATCCAGGGTAAGCACCTGCTGATAGATTATAAGAAGAAAGCCAATAGCAGAAAGAGAGCACTTGATATGAATGTTCTTTTTCAGTGGATACTCTATGAGAAATTATTTATTTCCGCGGGCCTCGGAAATGCTGCGTCGTTCATGTATTCAGGTATTGAGGACGGTGTAGATGTAATTCCCGACCCCGCCAGAAGGGATGAGGTCCTGGAATTTATGGAATTATTGATCTCCATGTGGGAAGCGGGCGAATTTCCCTTTGATTATCCCGAGAAAATGAGTGAATTCACCCGCAACGATAAGGGGATCTTGGAGAATGAATCAAAGTGCGGCTGGTGCAATTATCGTGACCTTTGCATAAGGAGGGATAAGCTTGAAAAATCGTATTAAACAAGCGCTCATCTCCTACTTGGAGTTATCAAAAGAACAATCCAAATGTCTCAGCGATCAAAGTATGATGGTGATCGCCGGCGCCGGCTCCGGCAAGACCAGATCGCTGGTATCACGGTATATTTATCTGCTGATAGCAGAATTCAATGAAACGGATTCGATACTTGCGCTTACCTATACGAATAAAGCGGCCGCTGAGATGCGTGAGCGCATCAGGGACATTCTTTATAAGATATATTACACGGATGAAGCCGCCGAATCCATTCGGGAATTGCTGAAAGAGCATATGGGGGAAGAAGGTTTCAAGAAAAAGGCATTTGCTGACCTGATCGGGGCGGATACTGCATATATGGGAACATTTCACGGATTCGCCAATTCTCTGATAAATGCCATGCCCATTGAATTCAAGGTCAGTCCCGATGCGATACTTACCGATGAGGCAATGGACGCGGTGATACTGCAGCAATCCTCGGAAAGGGTTATGCAGCGCATCTTGAAGCAGAAGAACGATCTGGATATGGGTATCCTCCTTCTCAGTACGGATATGACATTGAATGATATCGTCGCCTCGGCTACAAGGATTCTGAACTGCTGGCATAATATCGGTAGAACTACAGGTCTGTACGACCATTGCAAGCAGCTTATTCAGGATTATCTGGAGCTGATCGAGGTCAGGGATATAAAGGCAAAAGAGGCGGAATTGATAAGCGCAATAGTGAATTTCGATGCCGCCCGCCTGACCGATACGGAAAACATCGAGATATTTTCCCGAATGAGCAGGATCGCGAAGGAATACGACTCTTCTGAAGGAGCGGTCGACATCTTTCTTTCAATGTCTCTGGGGAGAATTGATCTCAAAATAAGCAGGGAAGCAAAGGGCGCAAAGGAAGAGAAGAAGTACTTCAGGCAAATGGAGGAGTATCTTGCTGAATTGGGTGATCTTGTGGACATTGAGAGAGCTCTGGCGATGGCGCATCTGGCTGACAGGATAAATACAGAGGTAATGGAAAGCAGGGAGCGAAATAATATCCTGACCTTTTCTCGTATGCTGGAACTTCTGGAGGGTAGGTTGAAAAGTGATAAGGATTTCACCGAGATATTAAGAAAGAAGTATTCAAATATCCTTGTGGATGAGTATCAGGACGCAAATTCTCAGCAGAGGGATATCATCTATCTTCTATCAGGTAATTCAGGGGAGCATCAAATCGAAAATACACGCTTTGATGAAACAAAGCTCTTCATCGTAGGGGATCCGAAGCAGTCAATATACTATTTTCGCAATGCCGATGTAAGCGTTTTCAATTGGACTGCGGATCATTTCAAGGCTAAGGGCTATGAAGTCAGTGAATTCGCAGATAATTACCGCTCCGCGCCATCTCTTATAAAATACTACAATCAGGTTTTCTCGCAAGCCCTGGTGCATGATGATGAAATACCGTATTCTGTGGACTTCGGCAAGCACCTTAAGGCGAAGAAGAAAGAAGTTAAGGGTAGCGGTGTATTCTTTACAAAGGTAGAGGATGTACATAAGGAAACGGCTTTACGCATACAGGAATTGATCAAAAGCGGATACTCCTACTCGGATATCGCCATCTTATTGCGGGCGGTATCGGGTAAGCTTGAGCCCTTCATATTGGCTTTGGAGGAATATTCTATTCCATATACGGTAGATAAAGACAAGACACTCGGATCGTATGATCTTCTCAGAAGCATTATAAAGTATCTGAAAGCGCTCACGAATCCGTATGATGATATGGCATTTCTTGCATTCTTGAAATCCGGGCTATTTTATGCGGATGATCCGACACTTTTGGATATTTCTGAAGAGGAAGGGGACACACTCTATGATAAAGCCGGCAATTTCTTTTCAAAATCCTCGGCGGAAGGTGACCAAAAGCTTCGTTTCTGGATCTTTGCCAAACTGAATGTTTCCATCTCGGAAGATTCCATCGAATCCGTGATAAACAATATCATAACCGAGAATAATATAGACGAATTGATAGACGCGAGCGAGTCGCCCAAGGAATTGACATTCGGCATAGAACGGCTTCGAGAGATCGCTTTACAGTTAGAATTAAAAAATGTATTAACCATTTATGATTATGTTAAGTATATTGAGGATAACATCACTAATATACATATATATAGGAAAGATATAGAAAATGTAGAAAGAGTTAATATTATAACAGTACACAGTTCTAAAGGCTTGGAATATCCAATTGTCATATACCCTCAATTCAAAAAGCACCGTGGTGTCACAAGCTCGATCTACCTTGACCGTGATTCATATGCGTTCAGAGGCAGCAAATTAAAACTCTCATCAAATGACTTCTTTAATACCTATATGAATAAGGTGAAAAGCAAGGAGGAATATGAGTTCTACCGGCTTTTATATGTGGCATTCACCAGAGCCGAGGATAGATTGTATGTTATTTCGGAGAAATTGAAGGATACTGAGCTTTCTATCTTCCAGGAGTGGATAAAACAAGCCCCATTGGAGGATCCTTCAGGAAAGAGGACTCCTAAAAGGGGAGATATGCCCGTTGTCTCTCCTAAGTACATTTTTTATCCGAAGTATCCAGAAGTAATGACTATCACCCAGTATCTGGAGAAAAATATACCGATCGCGGCTTCGGAGACCGTTATTAGAGAAGACAGTGGAGAAGGGGACAGAAATCTCGGCAATCTCGTACATAGAATGCTCCAATATAAGCGATATTGGGATATATATGTAAGTGACGAAGAGGCATTATTATTTGACAAAGCAAAAAACATCTTCATAAAATATCAGGAGTCGCCCTTGTTCTCGAAGTATGAAGAAGATGAGTCGGGATTCCGTGAGGTAGATATTCAGGGTTATTATGAGGGAAATTCCGGGAAAGTCCTGCTTTACGGAAGAATTGACCGGCTGATCATGACTCCTTCACCGGTCGTGATCGACTATAAGACATCTATATCACCCTCAATGATGGAGCGCGATAAGGAACAAGTCCGTATATATTGCGCATTATTAAGGAATAAATATAAAGATATTCAAGGCATCATACTTGATCTCTCCGAAATGAAAGAGATTTCTGTTTTGTAGAGACAGGATTTGACCTCTACTGTAATCCTGAACCCTTTATGGTTGAAGGCTCCATCTTTTCCTATTATCCCGTCATTATCGTTATCTTGCTTGTGACCTTGGGAACCCCGACCTTACTTCGGGGACCCGATAATCCATCCCTTTGAAGTACGAGGCTGTGGGAGTGTGCTTACTCGGAACTAGAAAAAGTAGAAATATTATTTAAGTGAAGATATAATGGTTCGGTTGCACGATTTCGTAATTACGAAATCGTGCAACTGGGATTTGGAGTGAAAAGAAGCAAGAAATGGGAAGGTTTGGATTTTGCATTACAAAATATATATGGTACAATAATTATAATGATGAAGGGGATTATATCTGATGACTGAGCAATTTGCAACAAATGCAACAACCCCAAGATTCCCCGTTGGGAAAAAGATATAAAACCTATGCTAAAGTTTCTGGATAAATGAATAAATAGGGAATAGTTTTTAAAGATGGATTAAAAAAGATTGACATTGCCGTATGCTTTTGAAATTTTGCATAGATGAAATATTTTGATAGAATAAAACCATAGGAGGTATTATGTATAAGAAAGTACTACTTCTGTTAATTGCGTTTGTTATTGTTTTTTCGGGCTGTGACAACAAACGCATTCCCAGCGGCCTCGAATACATAGGGACAAACGCCAAAGGTTATAAGGAATATAAGAATGAAAAGGATGGCTCTATTTTAGTTTATATTCCCGCAGGAAGTTTTAGTATGGGTTCAAATGATGATGAGACCGAAAAGCCTGTTCATCCTGTCTGTTTGGACGGATATTTCATATCTAAGTATGAGATTACCTTTGAGCAGTATGACCGGTTCTGTGAAGCCATAGGAGAAGCCACAGGAAGAAGTAAGCCGAAAGATGCGGGCTGCGGCCGCGGGCACAACCCGTCAAGGTATGAGGTTGCCGACGAGCAGTTTGACCGGTTCTGTGAAGCCCTAGGAGAAGCCACAGGAAGAAGTAAGCCGAAAGATGCGGGCTGGGGCCGCGGGAAACGGCCTGTAATAAATGTAAGCTGGCATGATGCTCTTGCATATTGCAAATGGGCCGGTTTATCGTTGCCGACCGAGGCGCAATGGGAGAAGGCATCAAGAGGCGGTGAAAATTATGAGTATTCGGGAAGCAATGATCTGAGTAGCGTTGGCTGGTACGACTATAACTCAGGTAAGAAGACACATCCGGTAGGTCAAAAGAATGCAAATGGCTATGGCTTGTATGATATGAGCGGGAATGTAGGGGAGTGGTGCGCAGATTGGTATGATGGTCGTTATTACAAATCTTCGCCAAAGAATGATCCGAAAGGTCCGTCCGTGCGCTCTGACCGTGTCATTCGCGGCGGCTGCTGGAGCCACTACTGCGGCGCCTGCCGATGTGCGTATCGCGACGCCATTGTGCCAGGTTACAGCAGCTACAGGCTGGGTTTTCGCCCATGCAGGACATTAAAATGAGTTACCTTTTAGGATTTTTACCCTTTTGCCTTTGAGAAAATCGGGGACGATAGTTGCGAAAGTTGCAAAATTATAGAGAGTATTCAATAATTATTAGTATATAGGGGAAAATCTCTCGCCGGAATTTCAAGTGGCATTAAATGCATTGCTTCGGTTGGGATTTGCATTTCAATATGGAAGTGGTACAATAATTACAACTGGGATTTGGAGTGAAAAGAAGCAACGGTTACAAGAATGCTCCGATCATATCTTAAAATTGCTTTTTCATCGGAATCTAATTATAATGAACCAAACAAAAGGGAGGTGTTATGAAGATTTTTAAAACATCAAAAAAAAGGGGAATACACTGGGATAACTTGCAGAAAGCAATTAGGGATGTAAAGAAACTCTCTCTGGAAATGAAAGGAGATATTGAAAGAAATTATGAAGATAAAATATCGGGCGCATTGTCCATGCAATTTGAAAAATCATTTATTGATCAACGCAATACTCAACAAGTAATGACTCGAATATCACTATTTGATCATGATCATAGACCCGACATGTCCATTGGAAATGATGGCGTTGCTATTGAAGTGAAGGTTATCAAAGGAGGCTCGAGTTTTCGAGAAGCCATAGGTCAATCTATATTTTATCGTTTAGGGTATAGATTTGTGCTTGTTATTTGGATTGATGTGTCTAAGAATAAACACTACAGAGCTCTATTAAAAGATAAGGAATCTTCCGAATATACATTCGTAAAAGAATTTGAAAATGACAATATTTTCTGTATTGTGAAGTGAGATAGTCTATAAAGCAAAGAATTTCCTTTTTGTAGTTTGGGGGAACAGGGGACGGTGTTTCACTTGTGTCACCTACTTCATATTCCTATTATTCTCATATGCAAAATAATTCCGAGCATTCTCTAAAATAGCCTTTTGCTTATCTACACATTCTTACAAATTCCTGCTCTAAGTGAAAGAAGTGAAACACCGTCCCCATAGGTAAAACCCTCGACAATATGTGAAATATATCACATTATTTAGCAATTTTGTTAGTAATGCTATTGACATTGGAAATATTTATGATAAAATCAGTACGAGGTAACAATGTTTATCAAGGTTTGGGGTTGTAGAGGATCTGTTCCCGTTTCGGGAAAAGATTACAATAAGTACGGTGGCGACACCACTTGTATAGAGATCAGAACTCCCAATGATAAAGCTATTATTATCGACGCAGGGAATGGCATCAGAAGGCTGGGGGCAGAACTGTTGGAGTCGGGAATATATGAGTTCGACCTCTTTTTCACACACCTGCATTGGGACCATATCCTGGGTTTTCCCTTTTTCCGCCCTATTTACTGCGATAAGTGTGCGGTGAACATCTATAAAACACATTTCATGCAGACCTCTGTTGAGGAGTCGCTGCAAAGTATCATGGTCAATCCTAATTTCCCCATAACATTAGATGAAGCGGCCGGCCAGATCACATATAAAACCATTGAAAAGAGCGGTATCGAGATCGATGGCGTGTCACTGGAACCCATCCCGTTGAGTCATCCTAATGGCGGTGCGGGTTTTCTGATCACCTATAAGGATTATAGAATTGCTTTTTTAACCGATAATGAGCTGGGAATGACGCATCCAGGCGGTCTGACTCTTGATCAATGTGCCGAAAGGATAAAAGGCGTGGATCTTCTTCTGCATGACACAGAATACAAGGATGATGAGTATTCAAAGGTCAAAGGCTGGGGGCATTCCACCATATCTCAGAGCATAGAGCTCGCGATCAAGGCCGATGTCAAGGGCATTGGATTTCTTCATCATAATCAGGACCGTGTTGACGATGCTGTGGACCTTATGGTCGAAGAAGCCCGGGCGTTGATGAATAAATCGGGAAAATCGATCAAGGTTTTCGCCGTATATCAGGATATGTTCCTCTCATTCTCCGGCGACGGCCTTCCCAGAATCATCTGATCATAATTTTTGAAATAAATCGTATCTTATTGTATAATGAACGGTATGAAAACTGTTTTCAAGAATATCTCAAAAATATACACTTCCAATGGGAACACTTTCCAGGCGGGCGCTCTGCAGGGTGCGGTCAAGATATACAGTAATTGCGATATCGCGGTCAGCAACGGCATAATCACCGACATCGATACAGGGATCTCTCACGGCAGCGCAGACGATGTGGTCGATTGCCTCGGCGGGATCTGTCTTCCGGGTTTTATCGACTCTCACACACATCCGGTATTCGCCGCTACGAGACAGGGTGAGTTCATAGACCGCCTTAAAGGCCTCTCTTACGAAGAGATCACCGAAAGAGGCGGCGGCATTCACGCGAGTATTGAAAGATCACGAGCCGCTTCCGCTGATGACCTCTATAAAGTGCTTGAGCGAAATGTCCGGCAGTTTATTTCGCAGGGGATCACTTCCTTTGAAGCCAAAAGCGGATATGCCCTCGATCGGAAAGGGGAATTGAAACTCTTGAAGGTATTGAACAGATACAGGGAAGGATCGGAGCTCGACATTAAGATCACATACCTCGGAGGACATCTACTGCCGAAGGGCATATCATCCGAAGAATTCATCGCCCAGGTGAAAAGCACCATTAAAGAAGTAGCCGAGGAAGGCCTTGCCGATTATTTTGATGTTTGGGTGGAGGATATCGCATTTGATCTGAAGCAGGCAGGTGAAATGATCGCCGAAGCTGATAATGCCGGACTCGGGGTCAGAATACATGCAAATGAGATCTCCTCATTCGGCGGCGGCATGCTTGCGGAAAAATATCCCTTGACCTCTATCGATCACTTCGATTTCTTCACTGATGAGGAATTGGAGGTCATTGCGCGCAAGAAGATAAACATCACCTTACTGCCCATGACACAATTCTCTCTCGGCACCGAGGATTATCCAGATGTCTCTCTTTTGATCAAAAAGGGCATCCCGGTATCGCTTGCGACCGATTTCAACCCCGGCACATGCTATTCTTCAAACATTCAATTTCTGGCACAAATAGCATTTATGAAATGCGAAATGGATATTTACGAGATCCTCAATGCCCTGACCATAAACCCGGCCGCTTCTCTGCAAATGGCTGAGATGACAGGTACGATAGAGGTCGGCAAGCATGGAGATATGGTAATAATGGATATTCCCGATCTTGAATCCATGTTCTATGCGGTGGGAATGAACAATATCAGATATACAGTAAAGAACGGAAAGATAATATACAGGAGAACATATGAAAGTTAAGAAGTATTTCAGGCCTCGGGATCTGAATGAATTTCATCGTCTGTCAGCCGAAAATCCCGATCATAAAATACTTGCGGGGGGTACTTATGTCGCGAAAATGAAATTTCCCAAGGTGGATACGATCATCGATATTCAGGATCTTGGACTAAAGGGGATCAAAGAAGAGAACGGTGATATTCACATTGGCGCAAATGTGACTTTCACTGATTTGATAGAAGCAAAACTTTCATATTGCGGCGGTCTTGTCGGACAAGTATCCTCTCATTGCGGCCCCATCACAATTAGAAATATAGCGACTATCGGTGGGAATGTGATGGCAGGATATCATTGGAACGATACGACTCCGTTGCTATTGGCATTGGAAGCGACTCTGATGTTTACTTCCGATTCCGGAGTGAAAGCGGTTCCGGTGTCTTCTTTTATAGCTAACCGTTCAACATACACCGGCCTGCTGCTGACAAGCATTATTCTACCCTCAAAATACAAGGATGCCAAACCCTTCTACAAAAGATTTGCCCGTACTAGATCGGATATCCCCACCTCAATATTCATTGTTGTCAATAATGAGGAAGGTGATCATATCACAGTAGGGTCTGCAACCGTAAAACCTGTCAGGATAATGTATTCCGCAGATGACGAATTTCTCAAGAATACACTCTTGCCTCGGCTTAATGAAGTGAAGTTCATGGATGATCTCAGGGGAAAACCCGAATTCAAGGAGAAGATCGTGATAAGCCAATACAGAGAATGGAAGGAGAAGTAAGATGGATATCAAGGTAACAATAAACGGAGTGAAAAAGGTATTCAACGCTGATCCGGGTGAAAAATTATTAGATCTCCTCCGAAGGGAAGGATATAAAGGCGCGAAGCGCGGATGCTCAACCGGTGATTGCGGCTCCTGCGCGGTCATTATAAACGGAAAGTTGGTAAATTCATGTCTCATCTTCGCCGGTCAGGCGGATGGACATACCATCACTACGATAGAGGCGATCGGGACGGTCAACGAGCCGCATATTATTCAGCGGACCTTTGTAGAAGAAGGCGCTGTGCAATGCGGATTCTGTACTCCGGGGATGATATTGGCGACGAAGGTACTTCTTGATAAAGAGAAAGATCCCACATTAACACAGATCAGAGAAGCGTTGTCGGGAAATCTCTGCAGGTGTACCGGTTATGTGAAAATAGAAAATGCGGTTATTCGTTCCGCCGAGAAAATGAGGAGTGAATAATGTTTAAGGAAGTAAATCATAGCAGATTGAAGGTTGACGGATTATCACTTGCCGCCGGAAAAGCCCTTTTTGTGGATGATATGGATTTCAGGGAGCTTCTGATAGTGAAATTCATGAAGAGCCCTCATGCCCATGCGGAAATCCTGAGCATAGATACCTCCGCTGCGGAAGCTTTTCCCGGGGTGCATGCGGTCATTCATCATGGAAATACCCCCAGGATACCCCATACTACCGCCGGTCAAGGGCATCCCGAGCCATCGCCATATGATACATATATGTTCGACAAGAAAGTACGATATGTCGGAGACCCGGTCGCCGCTGTTGCCGCCGATACCGCTGAGATCGCTTTAGAGGCGATTAAGCTGATAAAGGTGGAATACAAGGAATTGGAAGCTGTGCTCAGCATTGCGGATGCCTCTAAACCCGGTGTTCCCGTTATTCATGACGAAGAGGATTCCTTTGGAATATACGATAGGGAGAAAAACCTTGCCGGCCATGTCGATGTGAAGGTCGGAGATGTTGAAAAAGCCCTGGCTGACTCGGAATTTACAGTGGAGTATGAGATCGAGACACATTACAGTCAGCACACTCCTATTGAACCCCATATCTGCATCTCTTATCTTGAGGAAAAGGGCAGATTGGTCATACGGACATCAACACAGGTTCCTTTCCATGTCAGAAGGATCTGCGCAAAGGTCCTAGAGATGCCGGAAAAGAACATCCGGGTCGTCAAGCCGAGGATCGGCGGGGGATTCGGGACCAAGCAGGAGGTCTATCTCGAGTATTATGCGGGAATGATAACAAAGCTTACCGGCCGTCCCGCGAAGATCGAATTGACCAGAGAAGAGGAATTCATCTCAAGAACACGGCATCCGATGGCGGTGAAGGTCAAGCTCGGAGCGAATGGCGACGGAATGCTTAATGCTGTAGAGATGGATGTTATCTCAAATACCGGCGCGTATGGCTCACATGCTCTCACGGTCATGTTCAATGCCGGCAGTAAATGCCTGCCGCTTTACGGAGCAAAGAATGTGCGTTTCAACGGCAGTACGGTTTATACGAATCTTCCGGTTGCCGGAGCATATAGAGGTTATGGAGCGACACAGGGATATGCATGCCTCGAACAGGCAATGGACATTCTGGCGGAGAAGCTCAAGATGTGCCCCGTACAGTTAAGAAAGATAAATCACATCAAAAAGGATGAGACCTCTCCCATATTCGCGGCACTTGGCGAAGGAAAAGAGGGTGTGCCTCAATTTATCAAGTCCACCGCCCTTTCAGAGATCATTGAATGGGGAGAAGAGGGGCTGAATTGGTCGGATACCAAACCCCATACGGAGAAGACGGGAAGGATTAGAAGAGGAAAGGGTATGGCGATATTCATGCAGGGTTCGGGAATCCCTCTTGTTGATATGGCATCCGCTTCAATAAAGATAAACGATGACGGTTCCTTCAATCTGAATGTCGGCGCCACGGATCTTGGTACGGGTTCGGATACAGTATTGTCACAGATCGCCGCTGAGGCATTGGAGACAACGACCGATAACATTATTATATATTCCTCTGATACCGATATGACACCTTTTGATGTAGGTGCTTATGCATCCTCAACCACTTATATTTCAGGCGGCGCGGTGAAGGTGACAGGTGAAGAAGTACTGAAACAGATCCGCATGGTCGCGGCTGATATGCTCAAATGTTCCCGAGAAGAAATTGAGCTCAAGAACAGTATTGCCACAAGCAAGAAGGACGGAAAGACCAAGACATACGGCGATATCGCGAAATATGCTCTTTATATCAATAATCAATTCCAG
The DNA here is from genome assembly GCA_023133295.1 of bacterium. Classification (GTDB taxonomy): domain Bacteria; phylum AUK180; class AUK180; order AUK180; family AUK180; genus JAGLWT01. The sequence continues at coordinate 46,850 of JAGLWT010000058.1, forward strand.
ATCGGCTATATCGGCTCGCATATCTCTCCTGTATCTCCGCCGCCCTTCATGGGTGTCTTCACCGAGATAGAGGTTGACACATGGACGGGCAAGATCGAGATAATAAAGTATATGTGCGGTGTGGATTGCGGCACCGCGATCAACCCCAAACTCGCCGAAGGGCAGGTTGAAGGCGCGGTTGTCAACGGCCTTTCCTATGCTTTGACCGAGGGCTATCTCTTCAATAAAAAGGGAAAGATGATGAATGGAAGCTTTCAGGATTACAAGATCTACAATATTGAAGATGTTCAAGGCCTGGAGATCAAATTATTCAGCACATTCGAGCCATCGGGGCCATTCGGCGCGAAATCGGTTTCCGAGATAGGCATAAACGGCCCCATTCCGGCGATCGCGAATGCGCTTTACAATGCTGTCGGTGTCCGAGCGGTGCGTTTCCCCATGAAACCTGAATATATTCTGGAGCTTATGGAAAAATGAAAATTTTCATCAAGAATATCGATGTTCTCGAAACCGTTACACAAGGGAGACACAACAATATTGACATCCTGATCAACGATAATGTGATCGAGAAAATCGAGAAGAATATCCCTTCACTGGATGTGGACAGGGAGATCGATGCTTCCGGCCTGGTCTGCCTTCCCGGATTTGTGAACACGCATCATCACTTCTATCAGACATTTACAAGGAATCTGCCGGCCGCTCAGAATGTTGAGCTCTTTGACTGGCTTAAATTCCACTACCCGGTTTGGGAGAAATTTGACAGAGAGGATATTTATGTGTCCGCCAAGGTTGCTCTTGCTGAGATGATGCTTACCGGCGTAACCACGACGACGGATCATCTTTACCTTTACAATAGTGCAGCAGCGGGCGGATGGATAGAAGAGGAAATAAAGGCGGCTAAGGAACTCGGAGTGAGATTCTATCCCACAAGGGGATCTATGTCGCTTTCGGTCAAGGATGGCGGCCTGCCTCCTGATTCGGTGGTTCAAACGGAAAACAGGATCATGCAGCATATAGAAGAGGTAGTCGCGAAATTTCACGATGTACAGCGCTACTCAATGCTTCGTATCTCTCTAGCGCCATGCTCACCCTTTTCGGTAACAGGCAAATTGATGAAGATGACAGCGGAATACGCGAAGAAGAATAATCTTCTGATACATACACATGTTGCTGAAACTGCCGATGAAGAACAGTTCTGCATCGAAAAATTCGGCAATAGGCCTTATTATTATCTCAAAGACATGGGTTGGGCGGAAAGTAATGCCTGGTATGCCCATTGTGTTCATCTGAATGACGAAGAATTAAAGGATATGGCATTGAACGGCGTGGGAGTCGCTCATTGCCCCTCTTCCAATATGCGCTTGGGTTCAGGTATTGCCCGGATCTCCAAGATGCTGGAATTGGGTGTCAAGGTTTCCCTTGCTGTTGACGGCTCTGCCTCCAATGATGCCTCAGATTTCCTGGGGGAGATGAGACAAATGCTTCTGCTTTCGCGCGTCGGCTTCGGTGCCTCTTCGATGAAGACGATGGATGTTATCCGAACAGCTACCATGGGCGGCGCACAGGTGCTTCATTGGGCGGATGATATCGGGTCATTGGAAGTAGGCAAGGCGGCTGATCTCAATCTTTGGTCTTTGGATGATATCTCCTATGCCGGTGCCCAATCCGATCCGGTCGCCGCATTGATTTTCTCAGGGCGTAAGCACGAAGCCCGTTATGTGATGGTCAACGGAGAAATAACCGTGGCAAATGGCCGTCTCACTAAAGTGGATCAGGATGAATTAAGAAAGGAAGCCTTTGAAAGAAGCAGCGCCCTTTGGAAAAGAGCGGGAGTGGTCTGAAAATGAAGAAAGATCAATTTTTAAAACTCCTTGATATATTTAGAATATCTCCAATGGAAACGGATTTCGAACGCCTTGTTTATAAGAAAGAACGCCTGAGCTCCATGGAGTATCATCTCATTACAGGGGAGAATTTCGGACTTGCCGGGAATTTCGGTACAGGCAAGACCAGTACGCTCAATTATCTGCAACAGCTCATTGAGAAAAAGAAAATGGGAGTGGTGATCAGAATAAATAATACGCTCTGTAATGAGGATGTATTCCTGCGCCAACTGCTTTTCAAGCTCTTAGAGAAGAATATCGTGAAGAAAATATACTCCAGGGACATTGAAGATTTCAAGAAAATGATCCGCTCTACACAATCTCTGGAAGATTTCCTCCGTTCCCTGATCTATTATGAGCCGCGGAAACAACTTGATCATGCCAGGGTAATCACGCTTTATAAAGAATATCTGAAGGAAACATCTTCCTCTGAAGAGGAACTCGATTTCATTTTCAACAGTTATACCCTAAAGAATATTGTCGCGGAGATCTTCAGATGCTCGCCCCGCAGAATATTTATTCTTGTAGATGATTATGATAAATTTACCGTGGACCCGTTATCCAAAGAGGGCGGTGAGAATCGACTTGGAATGTTTTTGACCTCGCTTAAGGATGTAACCGAATTTTCCAAGACCACATGGGTGTTCGCTCTGCCGCAATCCTATTATAAGAGATTTAATGTTGCGGTTCCCTATGATGACGAATTGAATTTCCTGGGTGTTCTCGGGCAAGTGTACATCTTCCTGAATTTATCCGTGAAAGAGACGAGGAAATATCTGGTTGACCGTTTGTCGCAAATTGACATGTATATGAATCAGATCATGGACGAGGACAGTTTTAAACTGGTCTATTTGCTGTCGAGGGGTAATCCAAAGATGATAAATCACATTGTAAAGACAGCCCTCTATTCTATAAAGGTCAGGAAAAAGAAACGGATAGGGATAGATGATGTCCTTGATATACTGCGGGATTCCGATAAATACGATGACCGTGATATCAGCATCATTGAGTACATCACGGAAACAGGCAGAACCTTTTCAAATGACCGTCTTCTTCTTGATAAACTCAAGATCGATAATGTACCTCTCCTGATGCGTCTTGAAAGATTAAAGGAGAAGGGGCTGCTGAAATCGGAATTCTATGAAACCATAAAATACTTTCACTTGGACTATGAAGGATAAAGATCTCGGATTACCGTTATTATTATTACTCTTGCTGGTACTTCTTCTGCTCGTAAACGCCCTTGCCGCGGTGAGGGTTTATGAGGTCGTCGGCATAACCTCTACGGAAGTGCTCATAAAGCAGGGGGATGAGCTCTTTCTAATGAATATCGGCCAAAAGAGCAGGGGAATCGAGATCGAGAAGATCATGTTCACACACGCTTTGATAAACGGGAAGAAACTCAAGGTAGGCGATACCTTCGCCGTTCTCTCAAGTGGCTGGATGCCAATGGAAGGGATTTATGGATCAGAACACTAGTGTTGTGATCCATAAATAGAGGTTAGAGGCTAGAGGTTAGTGCAGAGAGGAGTAGATACCCTCTCCAAATATTCATTGTTCATTTCTTCATTATTCACTATTTTTCGTCATTCCCAACTAGATTGGGAATCCATCTTTTCATTAT
>JAGLWT010000059.1 GCA_023133295.1 bacterium
CCGTATCTATCGTGGGAAGTGTTTTGTCAACAATTACTCTTCCCTCTTTGCATATTTCTTCGTCGGTTTCTGAGGAATATTTCATTACAAATGTGTATTCTCCATCAGAAACATAGTATCCGTAATTATCTCTGCCGTTCCATTCCGCCTTGTTTATTCCGGGGATAATCGGCTCTTTGTCCCAGATGCTCTTTCGTTCATCTCCAAGGGAGTCATATATATGAAAATCCGCAGTCCCCTGATCCGAGAATTCCGAAAATAATTCGATGATATCATAAACCCCGGGAGAACTGACCGGAGAAAAAGAGTATTTCGCAATAGTCGGTAACTGCTCTGAATATGCGGCATCATTAAAAGAAAGGCCTGAAGGACCGATATTATTGATATAATATTCTTCGTATTTTTCATATAAATAATTTTCCGCTTCATACGGCTGGAGGCCCGACCAGTCCAATTCATAATCCAACAGCTTTATTTTATCAGGTGAAATATCCGTAATAAGGATCTTTTTTGATTGTTGCACGAAGGTAGGATCGGGTGTTATAATTGTGTGTATCTCATGGCAATCCGTCGGAATTGCCTTTATCACTCTTCTTGCCTTCGCACTTTTCTTGTCCGAACTCGTCGCTTCAACGATAACAAGTCCCAGTATCGTTGTGCCGTCTATAGTTATTTTTCGCCCATCATCACTTTCAGTAACAGTTTGAACATCGAATGGACATTCATAACTTTCTATGCTGCCTACATCAACGGTAATTGTAACCTCGATCTTGGCAGGAGTTTTTAATGTACATTCAGGAGTAAGGATAATGGGAGTTGAATTGATGACTATTTCAGGAACTCCCTTCTCGTATGACAATGATACAGGTTGATCAACTGTCTTCTGGCAGGCATCACCTGCTTCTCTGATCCTAATTATTGTTGAAGCGGTAATTTCATCACCCGCAACCAGAACACTTGCGGAAAACTTGGTTTCCCCATCTGCATCAATCTCAAAACTAATGGATTTTTCAATTTTTTCGCCCTCACCGTATTGAATATTACTTACTTTCTCGTTATCATCATCGCTCCATCCGATATTGATAGGATTATTAAGGTCTTCTATGAACAATTCAATATGCAGCTTCTGGGTGCCTTCATTTCTTAAATAATATATTTCTTCAACCGTGATTACACCTTTTGGAGAGCGGTTAACAAAATTGGATTCACATCCGGTAGCAATCGGCAGTTCCACATCTTTTAGGGTAAACTCTTCCTTTTTATCATCTCCTGTTTCATAATCCCAACTTCCATCATCCTTTCTGTCCGGTTTGTCGTCTCTCTTGGGATTGATCTGATTTCCCGCAAGGTCTTTTACATCCTTTGAGATGATTATCTTATACGCCTCGCAAGGTATCACCATATACGCGGGAAGCGTTCCATGCCATGTATCATCCTCAAATTCTATCTTATCCCATCCTTTTGTCTCAGTATGGGCGGCTGCGATATCAAGTATCCATTCTTCATCAGGAACATCATCATCGCTGTTTTTGATCGTAACGGTGAGTTTGGCGTCTTGTTTATCCATGCTTTCGTTGAACTGGATACTGAAATCAAGAGGTTCGGTGGGATCGACATTTAGGAATTGATCTTCATCGGAATATATCTCGCTGCCGTACTGTTTGATTGTTATATTTTTGACTATAGGAACGGTATTGTCAACAGATACCTGAATAAATCCATCTTTCTTATGCCCTAATGCCCCTAGAATTGGATAAGCGGGGAATGGAATTAATGTAGGCATCTCCAAATCCGATACCTCAAATTGCAATTCATAGAATCCATCGGAATAATTTCCGCTCAATGTATCCCATACTCCATCATTTATATTAGCATAATGCATTCCACTTATATAACCGGCATCCTTATGCAATTCATACCAGTTTTTATACTTACCTTCCGACTTAAACGGAGCCGTTCTACTAAATATTTTACTCCAATCATGATCCGAAATATCTGTATCAGTACCACCTTTAGGGGATGAATTAAATTGCATCCAATAATATAATTCATCCTTTCTATGTTCATTATCCTCATTCACAAAAAATTTAAAATCATACGGTGCAGCAGTATTAATCTTATCTGAAAAATAATCCCAAGCATTTATCAGAAATTTTATTTTCCCATTAACGCTAATCCAAGGATCATCGTCAATGTTGCCAGTTACAGTGGGCATAAATATTATCGCAGTTTTTAATCCCGATTTTTTAGTTGTGATAGTACTTTTGATCTCTACACTTGAAGGCATTTTGGAATGATATTTGATATTTGATGATTTGTTTTCACTCAATATCCCTACATATTTAATAATGGGTTCTTCAACATCAACGGGGTTTCGTAAGAAAAAGAGTGGATTCTCAAATTCATCTGACGCATTCCTTACACCGAAATGCAAATGATCGGCTCTTTTTGTCCTTTCTTTATCACTATAATATATTCCAACTTCACACATTTCTGTGTTCCATGGAATTTTTACAAAGGGTTCTTTGTAAGGAGAAACATAAAAGGGTGTTACTTCTGTAACTTTATCAGTAAAAATGTCACCCACTATTATTTGCCGTATTTTGGGGAAGCCAGTGCCAGGAACAATATATGTAACCTGTTTCAGATTTTGAATATGCACATACATTATCTTACCACCGGAAGCATTCTCTATTATAATATGGTTGATCAGACTTCTTGGCTCATTTCTTATTTGCCACACTGTACCAGCTTCTGAAGCATACACCTTGTCTCCCATACTTCCCCTGATGTCAATACCTGAATGAATATGACTTTCTCTCCATTCGCCGAATGTACCTGTAATTACTTTTGGAGTATCATTCGTATCCAATGGCCATCTTGTAGCTAATAACAACATTTGTAAACAAAATATTATTAATAGTACAAGGAGTTTTCTACTCTTCATTCTCCGCCCTTTCTATCATTTTGTTCATTCTTTCCTTTAGTGATTTTGAGGATTTCCGGATTATTATCTTCTGTTTGTTTTCACCGATTTTTTCAATTTCGGAATATAAATTTTTAGGGTAATTAATCTTATTCGCATAATAACTCGCAAGTTTTCCGTTAAAATTCTGTCTAACATGGTCGCCTTTTTTATTTATCATTGGAATCATATCTTGAAAGACAAAAAATATATTTCCATCATTTAATACTTTAACATCTCCCATTCCAAAAAATTTATTAAGATTGTTCCAGGTTTTACTTTCCATGTTTATTAGATATCCCATTGAACTTGTAGAGGAAGGTTTCATTAACAAATATTTACTATTTTCGCTAATATAGTAAATACTGCTTAGTGAGGGTACATCCAAGATTTTTTCACCGTTTATTGTGTAAATATTTGTGTATCCCGTGTAAATAAAAGGTTTGTGGATAGATAAGAGGAATCTGTCTTCATCAGGAAATACATAAAAACTAGGATTACCGGCGCGAGCAATCTGCCCCTTTCTTATTTTCGTTTTAATAGTTCCATCATAATTCAATACATAAAATTCAACATAATTTTTTTCAATATCCTTTTCATGTGTATTATCGTATATCATTACATAAGCATATTTTTCTGTTAAATAGGCATTCCCCATAGCCAGCGGGGGATTTCCCTCCCCATACGGTTCATATTCTCCTAAAGATATTATTATTTCTCCTTGGATATCATACAAAATTATCATACCATCTTTCCCATTTATGGATAAAAAATATTTTCCATTCGGACTTATATAATTTTGAAATCCAACATTATTCTTTAAGAATACTTTTTTATAATTCGCATCATAAATTCTTATGTTATTTGTTCCTTCAAATTGGTCAACTTCCGCAAAGTATTGCATATTTATTGACCAAAATACTGCTGTATTCTTTTTGAATTGAACCTTTTTTTCTTTAGCACCCTTTTCGTTGATATCATACATTTCCATGTAATAATCTCTACCTACTTTATTTTCGACAATTAATCTCTCGGGATATTCTAAGTTCTCTGTTTCTTTCCATTTTATATCCTCTATTTTTCCGTTTATTTCTGCGCTTTCCCAGACTTTTTCCATCTTGAAATCAGGCATTGCTTTATAAGTGATCCTGTTTTTTCCTCTATCAGCCTTCTCTACGATCCATCCATTCTTGTCTATCATCGTTCCGTCTTTCAACACTTTGATATGCTCTTTTTCTAAGAATTCCTTGTCCGCATCGAAATT
>JAGLWT010000006.1 GCA_023133295.1 bacterium
TGTGAGAAAAGCATATGTTAATAATGAATCGATGGATTCCCGATCTGTGTCGGGAATGACAGATTTGATTTCTTTTTCTGCACTAACCTCCACCCTCTAGCCTCTAGTCTATATTTATGAATCAGATCATTTGATCCCGGCAATTGAAAATAACCATTATTTTGTTATAATCTTTAGGAGGGTATTTATGAAAAAGATATATTTACTGATCGTTCTCATAATTCTTGCGGGCTGCAAGATTACTATCTCTGACTTTACAAATGGCGATGATAATGCGAAGGTCACACGCTATGAGGTGAAGCAGTTTATAGTGAAGGGCATTAAGGCCTTTAACATTTCGAGTATTTCAGGAAGCATCACTATACTTCCCGCTCAAGATAATATCCTCTTGATCGAGGCTGAAGCCTTTTCGAACAATGAAACAAACCTGGGTAAAATTAAGATGGTTGAGACCAAGGCCGCCGATATGTTCAGGATCCATACAAAATTTACGAGCAAAATCGGCGGGCGAGGTGGTATTAATTATAAGGTGTTTCTGCCTGAAGGTGTCACCATTAGCAAGGCAGCCTCGATAAGCGGGAGGATCTTCATTGAAAATATTTCGTCAGTGAAAAGAATTTCAACCACATCCGGCGATATCGTTGTCGCGGGCTGCAGTAAGAAGATCGATATCAGTACAGTGAGTGGAAATATATATCTCAGCAAACATAAAGGAGCGGCAAAGATCAGCTCCACCAGCGGTGATCAATTCATCACTAATGTCGAAGGAAATTGCATATTAAAAACGGTCAGCGGTGATATCACGCCTCTGCTCGTTCTGGGAGATATATCGGCGAATGCGGTTAGCGGCGATATAAAAGTTACCGATCTTATCGGGAAACTGAGCAGTTCCACTGTCAGCGGAGATATCCTTGCCAAGGGCAATATAACTATTGGTGAAATCGGGACAACAAGCGGAGATATAATAATGGAGATCTCCGATCTTGGCGCCGCTTCATTAGTGGAAACCACTACGGGTGATATTACTTTGAGATTGATCGCCTTGACTGATATCACGATAGAATACGACACATCCCGCGGCAAAGCCGATATCGATATCCATACCGTTTCCGGTCCCGCCTCCCCCGGCAGCGGATCCGTGGTCATCGGTGATGGAACGCGTAAGTTAAGTATTTCCTCCTCATCCGGCAATATAACGATCAAGGAGCGCGTCCTCTCAATTTAAAAGATGAAAAGATCGATCGCACTTTTGCTTTATCTCCTATTAGTATTGAATGTTTCTTCATATATGTTTTTTCTTCCTGGCGGCGATCTTATCAATGACGAGAGTAAATTTGTTCTGGATATTATGGGTGGTGTATCATCCGAAAGTTCTGATTATTTAACATCAGATGGATTTACCACTGATAGTTTTGAAATGCGCGGAGACCTTGTCTATCATTGGCTTCCGAATCTTGCCCTGAGGGGCGTATTCGTCCATAATTATAGATATAGTTATACGACAGATGATGTCGGCATAGGATTTACTCTCCACATGCCCTCTTTTTACTACGGATTTGATGTCACTACTCCGGTAAATGATTTCGGCGTAGATACATTAACAAGGCATTTTCTTGGATTCAAACTGCTCCTTGCGGATGGTAAAAATTTACGGATCAAAATGTTGGTGGAGCTCCAGTTCCTGTCTCAGCTAAACACCGCTTTTTGCCAGATCGATCTGGAATATAAGGCATGTGGGTGTGAATTATTAGTATCACGCGGCGGTGGCACGCTGGGCTATGATCATTCCTCTATCGGGGTGGAACCATATGTGAAAATAAACAATTTCACTATTGGAGTACGCTATGCACAACGGGACTACCTTTCTATCACGGAGCGTTATGTACTATTACACCTGGCATATTCCCTGTAAAACTTATTTAAATCTCTGAACTCTTCTCTCTAATTGTCAACCGCCAATTTCTCTTTTTCCTTTCTGCCCTAACCTCTTTCTCAACTTTCGATCGCCTCAATCTTTTCCTCAATTGTTCATTGTTCACTATTTTTCGTCATTCCCGACACAGATCGGGAATCCATCTTTCATTATTAACATATGCTTTTCTCACATCATTAAATGATGTTCAAAAAGAAATAATATATTATTGTTCCGGAAGG
>JAGLWT010000060.1 GCA_023133295.1 bacterium
TCCCCCCGGTGGCGGCGGAGGGGGGACTGGCGGCGGCAGCGCTACTCCGGTAAATGAAGATCCCAAAGACAATGATGACGGTGCGGAAAATCAAAGCCCGAATTACAATAATGAGCAATTGGAAGAGGAATGCAAGGATTATATTCATTTAGGCCTTGCATCAACCGAAGTAAGAGCAGGACAGGTAGGAGAACCGAATTTCACGATAACAAATAATAACGACAGGCCCGTTCAACTGACTTTTCAGATGAAAATGACGGATATTCAAGGAAAGTGGAAGGTATATGGATACAATGGCACAGCTACGATCAATCCAAATGAGTCTTATGAAAAGAAACTCTGGATAAAGAATAATTCTGATCCTTCTGCAAGAAGCCATTTTACATTAAACATTAAAGCGACCACGGGCTGCGGAGATGAGGAATTCGATACTGCCGTATTCTATTACGAACCTATGCAAAAAGAGCTTGACCCGCCGGACGAAAATGATGCTTTGACTATTAACGAGAAGCAGAACTTGCTGTCACCATCGATAAATTTATCCAAAATGGATACCGATGATACCATGGATACTGTTATCACGAAAAAAGAGCTCGTTTCAAAGTATTCCAAAATACTGGTCCTGTTTGGCGGAAGCCTGAGAGAGACCGGTTACATTGCGTCAATCTGGAAACACAGCATCAGCTATCTTTTTTCCAACGGCGGAATTGCGTATAAAAACGATCCTGAGAAAACGATAGACGATTATCCTCTGCTGATCATCCCGTCGGGCGCGCTTTCCGGTTTGGGAAATAATCAGGAATTCAAGCAGATTCTTGAGAACTATGTTAACAACGGCGGAACGATCATATGCCTTGGACAACAGAGAGGAAATGATTTTTCTGTATTACCGGATTCTCCCGGAGGATACGGGTGGAATGAGGACCAGTCCTGTTACAAAAATGCTGTTTACCTTGAGAATTATCATCCGATACTTTCGGCAGTAACTCAAAACCCGTTGACGGTAAACTTTGACGGCTACTTCACTTCATATCCATTGGATAGTGATATCCTTCTCAGAAGAACTAAAAACGGCTATCCCGCGATGCTCAAATATGAATATGGAAACGGTGAAGTAATTATCAGTTCACAATACACGGACTGGGCATATAAAGATAATCAGTCTTCAAGCGAAGGACTATCTATTCTGCGTGATGTATTCGCATACTATAAGAACAGGGGCCGGGATATCATTGAGATTGAACATGGGGAGACGGGAGCGGTAGACTTCAGTGTAACAAACAACCTGAATGCAATCAAAGTAACGCAAGACAGCACAGCGGTAAGATTAATCGCATCTGTCTTGAATTCTGATAAGAACTTGATACATTCAGAAGAATTTAGTATTTCGCTGAATGAAGGCGAGGAAGAAACCTTCAGTATTTCGTATAATTCGGCTAATTACAACCAGCGGGGTATCTATTGGGTAATGTGGGAGCTATTGAATACTGACGGCGAGATAATCGGCAGAAATAGAGAAGCGGCAAGGTTTGTCGTAAAATCCCCCCCGTCGGATTATCAGCAGAGCGGAATCCAGGGATGGATCACTGTGACGGATGAAGAAGTGATGTTCGGAAACAATATGACCTATACTGTTCATGTAAAGAACAATACCCCAGAGGTAAAACGCTATAAAGCATACAGCGCGTTAGATCATTCCGGCAGTAATTATCTTGATGAATTCATCGTGTCTCCGGGCCAGGAGTTCGCCAAAGACTACAACTTTATCCCCGAATGGCATGGTGACATCACATTGAAAATGTACCTCTATGACATTGACGCATTTCCCCCAGGCACGCATTTTCCGATTTACGGTGAGTGCTCTGTCTATATGAGCAAGCTCATAAGGGTAAATGACGCGAATATCGGCGTTGACATCGTATGCGCTCAGGATGTGGTCAAAGAAGGTGATATTCTTGATTATACTATAGGTCTTTCAAATTTCGTGGATGATGTATATAACGGAACTCTTGAGATTTCGATTGTTGACAAAAATAACATGCGGATATCTGGAAGCTCCGAGGGTATCACGATTTCCGCGAACAGTTCTCTTGATATCCCAAAAACATTTGAAGTTACAGATAGCCTTCCCACAGGTACTTACAGGATAGTTGCCGATATTACAAGAGACGGCAAGCGCGAGGGATACGGCACATACAGTTTTGCCATTCCATCACTTGATGTTATCGTAAGAAAATCACATCCCGCTATTGATTTCGGTGTACAATTTCCGTTCACGGTCTCTGTTGAGAACCTCGGAAATGAGGATATCAACAATCTTGTCACCGAGCTTGAGATATTCGACATAGACGGAAGAACTGTTTTCGCAAAAGAAATGATGCTCATCAGCAGTATCCCCTCAAAAGGAATCGGAACCTGTGATTACTCAGTGATCATTCCGGTTCAATACTTCGGCAAACACACTGCCGTGATCTCTCTTTACGATCCCTTGACATCGGTAAGATACGATTATGAGTTTGAAATAACGAATGACAACAATTTGATGTTCGAGCCCGACAGGGATTATTATAAATCCGGGGACATTTTTGGAATAAATGGGTTTCTTGAGAACAAGGGAGAATTTAATCAAGATCTGACATTGAGATTCGAGATACCTATGTTGAGCATTTCAGAGGATGTTGAATACCGGATCAATAAGGGAGAAACAACAGATATTAACTGGTCGATCCGGCTCCCCGAAGATATCACTTCGGGAACATATTATGTTCAGATAACCGAGATCGACAGATATCCCGTGATTCACAGGAAAGACTTCACGGTTCCAGGCGGACTTCTTGAGATTTCGGTTCCCGGCCTTTTATACAGTGCCGGAGAGCAAATTCCGATCACAATAAAAAATACGGGCGGGATCGCAGAAAATATTTCGGGAGTGATAGAACTCAAAGATACCGAGTATTTCAGCGTTTATTCTGTGGATATTTCGGGGAATCTGAACCCCGATGATCAGATGACGGTAAATATTCATCTGGCGACATCGCTTGTCTCGGGAAAATATTTCCTTTCTGGATATGCCTCGGGAAGCTCCGGTAAGAATTATTCCATTGAATATGAAGTGTTTATCGAAGGAAATGAAGGCACATTTGCCGTGGGCACCGCGAAGCCGATATACAAGATCAATGCGCCGATAACATTATCTGCCGACTATACACAATCCGTCGGGAATCTGGAAAACGGCAAGGTGGATCTCCGTATTTCGGAGAAGTCAGTATACGGTGAAATGCTGCTGGATTCTTCCGATGAGTTCAAAGACGCTGAATACTCGTCAAATAATATTGAATATTCCGCGACCGGCGGCATCGAATTGGCAGAAGAATGGTCTAAGGTTTTCACAACCGATACGGTCTATGAAATCGGAAGCGATCTCGTGACGCGAACTGCCGCATCTTATGACGGAAAGTTCTATTTCTGCTCGGATGCCATACATGAATTTTCTCCCGAAGGCGAACTTCTCCGTGAGAATCCGTTCGGGATCACTACTCCGAGAATGGTGATGAAAAACGACAGGATCTATTACACATACGAATACTATTCTACCAGATACATCAAGGTAATTGATTTTTCTGGCAAATTCATTACCGAGATCAGATCTGATGCTGCTCTGCCCTGGCACAATTTTGATGTAAGCGCCGAAGGAGATGTTTATTTACCCTATAAAAACTCTTCTTTCTATGTTTTCAGCGGGGATACGGGTGAGCTTCTGGATATTGTCGAATACGGGTCCTTGGGTTGGATTGGTAATCCTCCTATCATAAGGGTAAGAAGCGTTCAGACACCGGAAATGGATGAGCCGGAGGAATTCGTATACGCATTTTATAGAGATCAGGGATATCAACTTTCAGTAAACAAGATTGGTCTGGACGGTACCCGGTACGGAAGTATTGTTGAAAGAATGGATTACTGGCTCAATGACGATATTGAGATTTTAAATGATGAAAGAATATTTCTATCGTATAGACCAGGCAATTGCGGAATATCCTCTTATATTATCAAGAGCCTGGGAGATATTGACTGGGCAGAGCGTACATGGACCGAGATCAGCAATACTACATACAGCGGGACAAACGGAAGGAAACTGCTCTTTGACCGCGCATCACAAACTCTTTACAGTTATTGTAATAATACTAATATTCGCAGCAGTTTTATTTACAGATATGATACGGATCTTATTGAGCAGGGAATCTTTTCCAGTTGGATTAATTACAAAAACGCATTGAGTTTCGTGCAATACGGCAAAACGGACAGATACGGCAATTTCTGGTTCGCGGACCAGCACAACTCCCGCATTGTCAGCTACAATCCCGATTATGAATATCTGAGGCAGATCGGATACAGCAGCAGGGAAATCAGTACACCGACTTCGCTTGACTTCGACTCCTCTGATAATATTTACATCTTCAGCTATCAATGGAGAAGTGAAATTGTAAAATACAATTATTCGGGAGAGTTGATCTTCAGAAAAAATACCTATCATTACAATGGTACAGATGTGTATTATGGTTATCCGGATGCTTACACTCTCGGAGTTGACGGTCTTGACCGGATATGGGTGCTTAATTCCAATCACAGAAATATTCCGGTGCTTGACAGTGACGGGAACACGCTCTTTGTGATCAATGACAATACATCCAGGCTGAATAAGATTCACGGAATTGATTTTGATTCGGAAAATAACGCTTATATCGCCTCCGAAGGGGATTTCAAAGGAATAATCGTCTTTGATACGGACGGAAATTATGTCAGGGAATTCGAGTGCAATATTGACGGCACTTTGTATACACCTTACAGAATGAAGATAGATGAAGAGGATAATCTTTATATTTCCGCTACCAGTGGAAGCGCGCATTATGTTTTGAAGTATTCAATTGCCGGCGACCCTTTGAATGTGATAAATGTAGGCGATCCTGCCCGTGGAGTTGTTCTAAAATCCGGTGATATGTATCTTTTCAAGGCATCTACTCTGGAAAAGTGGGAAAGCAAACTTTATGAAGACGGTGAGTACATATGCCTGTTTGACTCGGACGGCTATGATACCGATTGGATGAAGTTGACCGCTGACGATATGATCCCCCAGGATACCGCGATATCATATCAGATAACCGTGGGGAATGATTCAGCGAATCTTTTCAGCAATTCATGGATAGCGATCGAGCCCGGAATGTGTCTTGACGGCATCAAAGGGAGATACTCGGCGTTGAAGATCTCCATGGCTCATACGGATTCAAATATATCACCCGCGGTCAGATCGCTGCGGATGATTTACAGAACCTCGGCAAGGGAAATGTGGGCAAAGACACTTGAGAATATCGAGGTATCTGAAGGCAACGGCTGGAATTTTGCTTCAAGCGAACCCGTGATCACGAATACGGGCGATTACACTTTGTTTGGTGATGTTTTTACTGAGACGGGCCAGCTCGTTACTCAGGCTGAATATGATTTCAGGGTGATCGATTATAATACTCCGCTTTTGCTCTTTACGGAGAAAAGCACCTACAGGCCGCAGGAGAATATAAATGTAAGCGGTCTCATCTCCAACAATAATTTCTTTTCTCCGATGTCAGGAACCCTGAGCGTATCGGATAATGAGGAGAACATTCTTTATTCCGAAACTATTACAATATGGCCCTTCCAGGAGCACAATTTCAGCTTTACGACTTCCTTTGAAAGCTCGAATACATTGTATGCCGAATTCAATGAATTGAACACCGAACATATTATATTGGTTTCCGTACCGGAAGGAACCGTAGAGATCACCGCACCGGAATTCGCGGGATATGATCCGTTCAATGTCTCAATGAAGATAGTGAACACCGGGATTGTTGATCTCATGGGTGCGATTGATTTCAACGGCGATATTCACTCATATACGCTTGAACCGTTGAAAGAGACAATATTGGTCAATGAAGTGACAATAAGCGCGGATACAGCCCTTGTATGGGCTTTAACAGGTGATATCGAGGGAGTATATACAAAGGCGGTAGAATTTGCCGAATCCGTGAATATTGAATTTACCAATGACGAAATATATTCCGAAGGCATCATCAGCATACCGTATGTTGTTACAAATACAGGCCGCGTTAATATCAAAAGCGGTTTTGACCTCGTTGTTGAGGATGATGCGGGAAATCCTGTTCTCACGAAATCCGCATATTATGAAATTGCGCCTGAAGAAACACGCGAAGATTTCCTCTTCGGAGAATTTACGGAAGGCAATTACATTGTTTCGTGTACCTCTAAATACGGCACCTTTGAGAATGAATTCAGTGTGATACCCGAGGAAAGGATCGCGCTTGAACATGAGATACTAGTGACGGTCAACGGATACAAGACGATCAGAGCGGATATCGGCAATAGCGGTGGAACGGATTTCGACGGATTCGTCATTCTTGAATCTCCTATCGACATAATCCGCGATGATATTGAGATCGATGTTTCACAGAACGAAGCAATAGATTTCAAACTCTATGTTGAGAACTTCGAAGAAAATGTATGTCCGTTCAGGATAAGGGTATTTAACAATGCCGGCGAGGAGCTGGCAGAAACAGTGGGTGAGTTCGAGATCCTTCCTGCGGCATTCGAGATCATTTCAAAACCCGAACTTCCTACATATACCGCGGGAAGCAGTGAAAATGCAGAATTCATTATCCGCAATTCAGGAGACAAACTCGGCGAAGCTTCATTTGATCTGATGGTTGGTGATTTCTACAGAACTTCCGAAAGGATCATCCTGAATTCCGGCGAGGAGACGGAGTTGAGCTTTGAGTTCACCGTTCCAGATGATTATGAAACAGGCAAATACTACGCTGAATATGATCTGGACAATACGCTGGGCGGATATGATTTCATGGTTGACGGCAAAGAGATAAATGTAAGTGTAAGTCTTGACAAAGAGGAATACGCTATCGGAGAGAATGCGATACTTACGCTTGAGCTTTCAAATATCCATACCGAGAATCCGCTTGATCTCTTTGCTTGGGTTTCAAACGGAACATTTGAGGATCAGATCCATTTCACACTTGTTGACAATGAAACAATAGTGTTTGAGGTCCCGATAGCTTCCGAAAATGATTATAAGATAACCTATGGGATAAATCTGAATACCGGAAAGTCGCTTTACCTTTCATGGAAATATATCAATATCTTTAATGAGGATATTCAATTTTACACCGACAAGAGATTATACGATCAGGGAGAAATGGTTATCTGCACGGTTATTGTTCCCGACACAGGGGAATTCACGATCAAATGCGATGATATCTATTCGGATGAAATGATCCTTGAAGATGAGGAGACGATAATTGAGTTCAAGCTGCCGGATTACATGGAACAGGGAATGAAAAGGATCGAGTACACATACAAAGGCATCGGATACAATCATTACATCCAGATCACCGGGATCAAGATCGCTGTCCTTGACTGCCAATTCGACAAGGCCGTCTATAAACCCGGCGAGACCGCGAAGGTTACCTATGTTGTGGATGCCAATGTTGATGTTGACCTGATATTGAAGGGTTATGTTTCCGGTATCGATACTGAAGTGTTCAACGGATCCGTGGCCATTGAAACAGGCAAGAATTACATAACGAGGACATTTGACATTGACTGGACAGATTACGGAAGCTTCCCGCTTTCGGCAAGTTTCACGCATCCTGAAAATGACAGGATGCTTTCCGCTTATACAGAATACTTCAATGTAATGTCCGATGATATGACTGCTCCTGTGACTCAGATTGAGCTTACAGAGCCGAATATGGAGGAAGATGGGGTATTGTATGTTACGGGTGAGACGGAGTTCACGCTGAACGCTACGGATGATTATTCAGGAGTGAACAGGACTGAGTATAGATTCGATGAAGGTGATTGGCAGACATATAATGGTTCGGTCAATTTTTCCGGGTTTGATTTCGGAATCGTAACCTTAGGATTCAGAAGCATAGATAATGCCGGAAATATCGAAGATGAGAAAATCAAAAGTATCTTTGTTGACAATATAGCTCCCGTTATCGATCCTTCATTTGCCGGCCCATCCTATGAAAATGAAGGCGATATCTTTATTGGTGGAGAGACGCTTATTTCTTTGAATACTACTGATCAGGGAGTTGGAGTTGATAGAGTTGAGTATGAGATGAACGCAAGCGGATCGGTCGTTTATGCAGAACCGCTTTCGTTTGATACTGAAGGTGAATTCGGATTGACATACATGGGATATGACCTTCTCGGGAATGTTTCAGAAGAAGGATCACTGAACATTATTGCTGACCTGACAGCTCCTTATACTTCAATAGAGCTCAACGATGGCATGTATTCAGATGGAGATATACTCTATGTGTCACCGGGGACAGAGATCACATTCCTTTCGATTGACGGAGGAATTGTTCCTTCGGGGGTGAAATGGGTGGAATATCGAATTGACAATGGACAATGGATAATTTACAATGGGAATATCGATCTTTCAAATTACAGTGACGGTGAGCATACATTGGCCTTCCGGGCGACTGACAACGTGGATAACCATGAAGACAACAAGGAAGTGATCTTTACAATAGATAAAACGGCTCCTGTGAGTATGCTTGAGATTGGGGTTCCTAAATACGAGAACAATGGAGTGATGTACATTACTTCAGAGACATCGTTTGAGATCACTGCGGTTGAGGACGGTTCCGGTCTGAACAGAATCGAATACAGGATAGACGGAGGTTCTTGGGTCGCTTATTCGGCTGTTTTCTTTATGGGTTCAGCAGAGGGAGAGCATATATTTGAATACAGGGCTGTTGATAATGTAGGCAATATAGAGGATGTCAATACTATTGTGGTCTTTGTTGACAATTCTCCTGGAACCTCTGAAATAGCGTTTAATCCGTATGATGAAGAAACTGGAAGGATAATCAGAGGAACCATCTGCACGATAAATGCTGAGGACGAGGGTTCTGGAATACAATATGCCGAATTCAGGATAAATGACGGGATCTGGAAGCACTATCTCGAACCATTCAGTTTTTCAATTTTCGATTACGGCAGACTGAATATTGAATTCAGGGCAATTGACAACCTCGGCCATCTTGAAGAAATTAAATCCTTTGAAGTTGAGCTTGTCGAGGCATTTGATGTCAGCGCGGAGCTTTCCTCTCTGGGAAGGGTACTTATCTGGATAAACAATGACATTGAACAATCTTCAGATCTCGATCCTTTAAGTGCATTTCTTGATTCTCAGGATATTATGCTCTATGAGATCACCCGAAGCAGCGGCGAATTCGTTTCGGGTATGAGAAGCGGGCTTTATAATCAATATATGATCCTCGGCAATGCGGAAAACCTCGAAGGGCATACCTCGGAAGAATTGAGAGAACATGTGTATTCGGGCAAAGGCCTGATCACCTCTCATTATTATCATTTCCTGGGAGAAGGAGTAGTCCCCGAAGTACTCGGGATCCGTTACAGCGGAGTCTATGATGTATCTGACCTGGCTGCTAATCTCGTTAATTCACCGATCACCGAAGAAGGTGTATTGACTACCATTGGACAAACCTATATCGTTGAATCTCAAGGCATTTTTGAGGGCGGATGTGTGACCGTATCACCGCATTTGCCGACACCTGTCATCATCGGAAATAACTATGGAGAAGGAAAGACGGTGTACTTTGCCTTTGATATGTTCAGCTCTCTTGAAGATGCGGGAGATATCCTTGCCGCCGTTATTGACTATGTCAGGCCGGAAGAAGAAAATGTAATCTCCGGTGGATACAATACGGTGAGAATAAGCGTGAAATCCAATGTCTTTGACCTTCAGACGAAGATCCGTGAAATCCTGCCGGAAGGGAGCGAGATCATAAGAATAATACCCGACGGTGAGATTGAATCGAATATCGTCGATTGGAATGAGCTTATCGCTGCCGGTGAAACCAGAAAGTATTATGTCTTCGCGAGACTGCCCGATACGGGTGAGGAGTTCACATTCACGGCGGAAGTATCGTATCTGGCGAACGGTATCTGGTGGGAAGAAGAACCTTTTGAGTTCACCGAGTCGGTATCATATGATCCTGAAACCTTGAATTCGGATATTATTGAAATGTTGAATGACCTCGATGTCGATAAAAAGGAAAGTCACCATATATCCAATGCGATCAAAGGTCTTGACAAAATCACGACCGCTGAAGACAAAGAGAAAGCGATACTTGAATGCCTGAAGGCAATAAATTTCCTGAGGAAGGTGACTTCAGTTGAGACAAATGATGTCAGGATGAAGCTGGATTATTTACTGATACTTACCCAAGGTATGTAAGGGCAAGATATCCTCTGGAGTGTATTTCTACAGTATCGAGTGCAAAAGAAAGTGTGAAGTATGAGGTGTGAAGTGTAAAGTGGGAAAGCGCAAGAAGTAAATACAAGATGGATCCTTCGCCGAAAAGCTCAGGATGACTGAGTATAATGGACAATGGACAGTTGACAATTAAGGAATAGAAAACAGAGAAGATGGATTATCGGGTCCCCGATGTAATCGGGGTTTCCAAGGTCATGCGCCTGGGAATGACGGAATAATAGAAGGGGACGGATTCTTCAATCGCTGATGCTCAATCAGAACCCTAGTGTACTGTCTCATAAATACATAGACAATGGAATACTTAGATTTGAGTCAATTACAACGATAAATGCAGTCTGAGGTGTAAAGTGGGAACCAGGATGAAATAAAACTGGATCCCACGGTCGCCAACTCCCTCTGGATGACACTTTCCCCTTCTTTATCCCCTTCCCGCATCCGCTCACCGGGAGCCCGGCCTCGCCGGGCGACCAACCCAAAAGAGTTTTGAACCGTTTGAGCGACATGCCAGTGTTCTGATCCAT
>JAGLWT010000061.1 GCA_023133295.1 bacterium
GCGCTTCTCATGCTGAACAAATAGCTTCAGCCATTGTTGCTGTATTTTCTGGATCAGGTCCGTTTGAAATATTTTCGGAAATTTGGGAGGGAAGATGCGATCTGCATCAAGCATGAAAGACGCAATGTCCAAAAAAGATCTCTATTTGCATGCCCTTGAGGGCAGGGCAGATATTTTTACAACGATCGGAGAGGACAGCAAAGCGCTATGTGATTATCTGACGGTAAAAAATAATTCACGCTCCATGAAAGCACGGACGGGTGTGCATATCAAGATGTGTGCACTGTATTATCGTGAAAGCAAATACGATCAGGCGCGGATCGAGCTTGAAAAGATCATCAGAAAGCTCTCAAGCAAGAGTGATACATCAGAACTTCATGCCAAAGCGAATATAGAGCTATCACATGTGTTCAGGGTAAAGGGCGATTATGAAAGATCACTGAAGCTGATCCGGCATGCCCTTGAGATCAGCAGCAAGGATGAGGATAAACAGGGCCTCGCGTCCGCCCGTAACGCCCTGGGGCATCTTCATTGGGAAATGGGCGATTATAATTCAGCGCTCAAAGAGATCAAGCATGTCGGAGAGATATTCCACGATTTGGGAGATCTTGAAGGGGAAAGCAGCGCTTATAATAACCTTGCTGTGATCTATGATGATACCGGAGAGTTGAGCAGTAGCGAGAAATTCTATAAGAAAGGGCTGAACATTTCTCTGAGGATCGGAGATATCGAAGGAGAGGCAAAGGTTTTGATAAATCTTGCGGGTGTTTACTGGCGCACCGGAAGAGCTTCCGAATCCATTGACGCATTATCAAAGACCCTGCTCATAAATGAAAAATTGGGTAATCTGCTGATGGCGGGAATGATCTCGAATAATCTCGGCCTGCTGAAAATGAATATGGACCGGCTTGAAGAATCAGCGTCGGCGTTCCTGCGCTCTTATCATATTTTCAAGCGATTGCGGGACAAAAAGCATCTGGCGCTCGCTGCTGCGAATCTCGGACTTGTCAGCTTATACAGCGAGAACTTCAAGCAAGCGGAGAAGCGCTTTCAGGAGAGCTTGAAACTTTCCCGTGAGATAAATGACAGAAAGGGGATCGGACATTCTTGCAGAAGCTTGGGTAATGTGTATTTCTGCATGGAGAATTATACAAAGAGCGGTAGTATGCTATGCAAGGCGCATGCGATATTTCAAAAGATGGGAGAAAAGATAGAGCTTATTGAAACGGATATCAAGCTCAGCGAGCTCTACTGCCGGATAAATGATGTGCAAAGAAGCATAGATCACGCGAACGAGGCGGTGAAAGCGGCAATAGATTCAGGCAGTATTCATCATCATATTCAATCACTGGAAGCACTGGGACAAGCGCAGTTGGATAACTCCACGGAATGCGGGATCGAAACACTGATAGCCGCTATTGAACTGGCGGGGGTAAATGGGTATTATCGTGAAAAGGTCTCCATCGCGCGCACTCTTATTGACTTAATTGCGGCGGATAATGATATTGACGATAAATCAAGGAAAATGGTGGAAAAAGTGATCCAGGGTATTGAAGGTGAGCGAGAGTGTTCTGATTCATAAATATGACACCAAAGACAGAGCGAAATTTATAAGTAAGATCAAAGAATACAGAAAACTCCGCAGATAAGAAAGTTTTTCCGAGAGTAGAAAAACCATAAGTACATATTTATTGGGCGAAACTCCTGTCGGGTAAAAACCTACCCTACTTGAAAAAAAAGCCACTTTATTCTACAATATAAAATTGGAGGTACTATGAAGAGATTTTTATTTATTCTCTTTCTATTTATCCTTTTTATTCCCCTTTCAGCTCTACAGATATCAGAAGTTGAATATACCTCAGGGGGAGAGATCAGGATAGAGATAGATAATCCAGGAAATGCCTTTGATCTTACCGGATACAAGATCAATGGTTCAGTTATTAACGGCGGCACCGTTATCGATACAGCTTCCTTACTGGTCATTACAAATAGCGAAGTAGGTACATCTCTGGCGGAAGTTGTCTTGCCGGGTGAAGGAAGCGTTCAGCTGCAATCCCCGTCGGATACCGTTCTTGATTCACTTACTTACGGGTATTCCGGATCAGCTCCGGACATACTCAAAGGATATTCTATTGCCCGAGTGGGAACTTCGGGTGCGGACGCGATGGATTGGACGGTGGATATTACGCCTACGATGGGATCTGCAAATGATGCGATCGCCCCTCTTCTGACGGGCGGCATTGTCATCAATGAAGTGAATCCTCATCCGGGCAACAGTTTTATCGAGCTTTACAATGATTCAGCTGCTCCTGTCGATATCGCCGGCTATCAGATCGTCGTGGATTCTGTATATGAGATATCCGCGGGTGCTTCGATCTCCGCATATTCGTATTATATGATTGAAGAGAGTTCCTATCCCGCTTCTTTCGGGCTCACTGATTTTATCCTTTCGGCGCCAAACGGTCAGCTTCACAATAATGTTTACCTTTATGACTCAACTTGGGCAAGGGTGGACCAGATAGGCTGGGAAACGGCCTGCCCCGGATCATACAACTCGCTTCAGCGCGATGACAGCGATGCCCCGGGCTGGGAATATGACGGCTATGACATATTCACTTCCGAATTGATATGCGCCGATGATTCCAAAGGATTTTACAATGTTCCCGACTGTAATTATGACACGACCGCTCCCGATTGGGCGGTTGCGGGCATTTCAAATATCGCTGTTGCATCGAATTACTATCAAGTGGATGCTTCCTGGGACGCCGCGGCGGACACGGAGAATCAGGTGCTCTATGATGTATTCCGTTCGGTCGGAGATACCTTGTCATTCGTTCTTGTCGCAGACGACATTGCCGCAACTACCTATTCAGATACGGCGGTAACCGTCAGTACGACATATTATTACAGGGTAAATGCCGTTAACTGTTTCGGGCTTGAAACAGCAGCGACGGACAATAATTACGCTATTGCTTCGGGCTACACACTTCAGGACCTCAGGGCTAATAACTCGCTTGGGATACCCTCTCACCTCAATGAGCATGTCACGGATATATACGGCACGGTGAATGTAGCTTCAGGCGTCTTCCAGGACGGGATGTTCTCCATTCATATTCAGGACAATAATTATGGCATTAATGTCTTCGGTTATGATCCTGCCTCTCCGGTGGATAAGTATCAGCCGGGTGACCGTGTAAAGGTTAAGGGTCAGATCATCGCCTATAACGGCACTACCGAGATAAAACTGGGTTCTCAAGGGGATATCGAGAAGGTCGGAACGGCCTCTTTGTCTCCCTTGGATGTCGATATTGCAACCGCTGACTGGGAATCGCTTGAAGGCGTTCTGGTCAGGGTCACGGGCACTGTTCAGAATATGTATGTTCCCGGCGATTACGGTTGGTTCTATGTCGCTCCCGCAAATCCATACGGCGGCGGCAATTCCATACAGGTCTATTGGAGCAGTTTCGATAATACCGCTATTGACCCCTCTGACATATCCGATGGTATGAATGCACAGGCAACCGGAGTTATTGTGCAATACGATAAGACAGCGCCCTATTTCAGCGGATACGAATTGAAACCCCGCTCCAATGCGGATATACATGTGATGCCGCAGACCGACTATTCGGAGGAGGGCGTCTTCCCGTCGGTATTCTATCCAAATGGCGGAGGAGATCTGAAGGTGGTTTTCAATGCCCCTCAATCTTCCAATATAACCGTACGCGTTTACGATATAAAGGGCCGAGTTCAGAGAACGCTCTTTGACGGGGATATAGGGTCAACGGAAATCGAATATGACTGTAAGGATGAGTCCGGGCAAACATTGAAACCCGGCGCATACATTGTTAATATTGCTATTATGAACGGGCTTGAAGTAGAGAGGAAGAACTTTCCTCTTGTCGTCGCCCTGCCATTGGAATAAATTAGGAGGCATGAATGAACAGAAAGCCTATTTTGATATTGATCGCAGTTCTTTTTACTGCAGCCATTGTTACCGCTACTATTTTCGATAATACTCAGCCTTCTGCCAAAGCAGTTGGAATGGGCGGCGGCCTGACATCTTATAATGCGGGAGTTGAAGGTGTATTCTACAATCCCGCGACTCTTTTTTCCGTTGAGGATAAAGAGATCTTTTTTTGTTATAAAAAGCCGTATTCACTTTCCTTTATGAACGAATCCATTTTTGCCGCCGGTTATAATCTCGGAAAGGCAGGTGTTGTAGGCCTCGGCTATCAGGGATTCACGGTCGGAGAGAGCGGCGATGCGTTGATGAGTGAGAATACACTTATCTTTTCGTATGCCAACTCATTCTACTCGGATCGGGACGCCACCTTTAATGTCGGTGTTTCATTGAAGTATATGATGCTCTCTTTCAAGGATTTCGGCTCGGCGTCAAATGTTTCTTTTGACTTCGGCATCCTGACGAAGGTGGGCAAGAATACATATCTTGGTTTTTCATTCAAGGATATCAATGCCCCGTCTTTCGGTCTGGTAGACTCTCAAGCCATACCTGCTAAGATGTCTTTCGGCGTTTCTTATAATCCTTATTACGGCACTGTTACCACATTGGAAGTGGAGAAGAACGAATATGAACCCGCAAGGCTGCATGCCGGCACCGAGCTGAATATTATGAAATTCCTCACATTGAGAATGGGTATCGCGACACAGCCCTCAACGATAAATGCAGGCCTGACCGTGAAATACTCCTTTGTCGGTGTGGATTATGGAATGGAGTATCACAATGTTCTCGGCGTTACGCATAATTTCGGCTTCACGCTGAAATTTTAGGAGTATTCATGAGGCAAGTTTCAATACTGCTACTGATTTTGCTCCTTTTTACGGGCCTGACTTCGGCCGCAGATTACGATCAGGATATCGTTCTTGATCCGATCAGCGAAAAGATCCGGCAGGCCGACCCGTTTGAAGGTTTGGTAGATCTTAATAATACCGATTTTGATGCCGTAATGTCTCTTCCGATATCGGAAGAATTGGCAATGAATATCTGGAAATACAGGGAGTTCCATTCGTATTTTGATTCCTTTTATGATCTGATGAAGGTCGAAGGAATGGATGTCGCGAGCTTCCTTTCACTGAAGAGTGTAGTGTATATCAAGGCCCATAAGGAAGAGAATTACACGACACAGCGCCTTCAGTCCCTTTACTATATTCTCGCCAATCAATCCGATGAAGAAGGCATTCAGGAAGGTGTTACCGATGAATGGACAGACTTCCTTCTGACACCGTTCAATATCAATATCGGAAATTATGCGATGTTCTTGAATTTCCCGAATGTTTCACCGGTGGATGCATACTCCATCTCAATGAAACTGAAGGATACGGGCTCGATCTCTTCGATGCGCTCGCTCAGGAACACACAGGGTTTGAGCTCTTACGGATATAGGAATCTCAGGAACTTCGTTACCTATTCCGATAATGAATATGATGAGAGATTACATTTTTTCGGCCAGGTCTATTTTGATACCTCACCCTATCTTGATGATGAGAAGGAGATGTTGGCGGCTGTTATTGAAAAGTATGATACCGAGTCAGCGGATCACATTCAGGACGCGGCCTTCCTGAGGAATTATCTGGAAACAAAACCGGCCCTGATGACGAAGCTCAGATTGAGAAAAAGCCTTCCGAAATTTGGTAAAGAGATCAAGTTGGGCGGACTTATGTCGAGGGCTTACGGTGATGATTTTGATATTACCAAGAACTCAAAAATATTTCTGGAATATCGCTTGGATGATAAGAATAAGATCGTTTTCGGTGATTTCCGTTTGGCATTCGGCCATGGCCTGATCATGGAGAACTCGGATTTTTATTCACCGAGAAAGACCGGCTTCGGTTTTTCAAAGAGAATAACAGGCCTGATAGGGGATACATCAAGGACCGATGAATTCAAAATGCGCGGTGTTGCCGCCGAAATGAATCTCGGCCCCATTTCCACGGTTCTTTTCTACTCGGATGATAAAAAGGATGCACTCCTGAACGCCGACGGTTCTGTCTTTTCTTATATTGTGAATAAACCGGCGTTGTCCAATGAACATCTGGAAACCCTCAATGAGATCGCCAATGAGATCGCGAACGGTGCCTCATTTGAAGATATTGACCCTGCGAATATTGAAGAATACATTTTCCCCTCAGTGGATGTTCTTCATGAGAAGAATGTTGGCGGACACCTCCGATTTAATCTCTATGAAGGCAATTATGTAGCGTTTACGGGCTATCACGCGATGTATGACAGGCACTTTGAACGGGTTGAGGATGCCGAGGAATTCGGTCAGTATATTGATCCTGAAGAAGATGATTATGCCGAGAAACTGCTGCCTCTTGCCAATAATGAGATCTTTTACATGTATGATTCTCAAGGCGAGAAGAGCAGGACCGTTATGGGAGGAGAGCTTGGGCTGAATATAGCGAATATTTCCTTTCTGGGGGAATACGGCAAACTCATAAACGGTGGAGATGCTGTAGTAATGTCTCTATTTACGCAGTACAATTCCTTTTACATTCTGGCGCTTTACAGGGATATCGATGTTGACTTTGATAATCCATATTCAAGGCCGTTTGCGGAGAATCCGAAATTCAACGATACCTTCTTTGAAAAGGCGAGCTATAAATTCCTGAACCCGTTCTTTGGAAATGTTTTCTACCAGTCACCCGGCTCTCAGCCGGAACAGGGCTTTTATCTGGAGACCAGATTCCAGCTCTCAAGAAATCTGACGATATCCAGGGCTTATATCGACTTGTGGAGAAGAAAAGCCGATAACAGGCCTTCTCTGCGTTTCCAGGGCGATCTTGAGTACCGCCCGATATTTGCTTTGAGGATTAACTTCAAGCAGAAATTCCTCTGGAATAAACTGGATAACAGTGACGCGAGAAGTGTTTCCAACTCATCGGAGACGACTATAAGGATCAGGGGCCGCCTCTCTCAATACGATCAATTAGGTTTTGAATATATGTACACATATACAAACCTTCCGCCGTATCCTTATCTCTCGAATCCGGCTGAAGCCAATATTGATAATATGGTTGTCGGTAGTGAAAAGTTGTTCGGACATTTATATACCGTCACATATTCCAGGCATTTCACAAAGACATTTGACTTGAGAATGGATATCACATTCTGGGATTCTCCCTCCTCTTCAATGTGGGATTGGGAAGATACCAATATCGATTTCATGAGCGGACGGGGTTACAAATTCTGGTTCGTTCTTACCGATTGGCTCTCTCCTAATGTCAATGTTAAATTTAAATTCTGGTACAAAAAATTTGCTGAAACGGAACACTATGTAAGAGCATGGTGGAACGATGAATTGGTTGCTGACCCGGCTTTGGAGCTTTACCCTTATCTTTCTTCTGTAAGGTCCTCCGAAACGGCTTTGAAAGTTTACTTGAACATACTCTATTAAGGAGAATGATATGAAGAAGATAATTATAACAGTAGTGCTGCTGATATCCATGCTGGCCTTTTCTGCCAGCTTTATTGAGAAATACGGCCATATGAACAGCTCGTTTACAGGCCGCGCATTGGCCCTTTCGGGAAATGACCTTTTCGGAGCGAGTCCGGAAGCCGTATTGTTCAATCCCGCTTTTGCTCTGCCCGAAGATGGCTTGAAGATCATTTTTGGAGCAAATGTTCTAAGATTATCCGAAGACAGGAGCTTTCCGGCTTATTCTTTCTTTGATAATCTGATAGGGTATCAGACCTATGTTGATAACACTCATTACAATGAAGAAATACCGCTTTATGCGGCAAAGAGCTTTCAATTCGGAGAGATCACGATGGGTACCTCCCTGTCGTATCTTCCTGTAATTGAAATGAATTACACTTTCTACGAGGAGATCAGGGATATAGCGGATCCAGAACCCAATAAGATGGCTGTAAACAAATATGAGATCTCGGGAGCATTGAATTCATTCGGGCTCTCCCTCGGCGTGAATTTTTTAGAAAATTTCCATGTGGGATATACGCTGGGTATTTTGTCCGGTGAGATGACTACATTGAACTCGATCGAGCTTACGCCGTACGGCGAGGGGGTCAATCCTTCACCAGATCCCACCAGATCCAATACTTCAACGGTAGCGCTTTCAGGTGTGATGAATGTCTTTGGTGCCGGTGTGAATTTCAAGCGATTCGCACTCGCGGCTTCCTATAGGACCATTGGCGATGTTGCGGGAAAATACGATTCTCTGGACTCAACCGACGGAGAACTCGCTATTGATGACGCGACGCTCATTTACCCGCCCACTTTAACCGTTGCGCTTCATTACAGACCCAGAAGCGGTATATTTTCGACTATGTCGCTGTCCTATAAGAAAACAATGTGGTCGCAATTCGAGGCAGATTTTGAGAAGGATGCTCAGTTTCATGACACCGATGAGTATTCCCTCGGAGTGGAGCATATCTTCGATACGGGTGCGATATTCAGATTCGGGGTTTTCTACAGAGAGAATTACGAAATAGATAATCTGGCAGAGACCGGAATTACATTGGGAACTGGATTCAAGTTCTTAGAGAGATTCTCCTTTGACCTCGGTATGGAGTTCCTTCCCGTAAGATATGAAACGATGGACCTTTTCCCCGAATCCGCTTATGATGATTTCTTCGATGACACGATAACCGACAGGATATCCCCTGATAAGATACAGGATTACCGTTTAAAGGCGGCCTTCACCCTTGGGATGAATTTCTGATGTCGGATCACGGGTCAAGGAATCACTCTCGGGACAATCATAAAAAGGAGAATAAACCCAATCCATACGCCAGGGCAAAGAAGAACCCTATTGACAGAAAGCAGAGAGCGATGGAACTCATACTTGAGGATGAGATCTTCATGGGCCGTGTGGAGCGGACAGCGCCGGAACCTCCGGAGATGCTGAAGCGGATAGAATCCATGGTCGGCAAGAAGATGGATGATATCGCCCATATTGAAGATGACGATGAAGCGTATATAATTGCGGCTCAGGAGATCAGGAGGATCAAGAATCAGATCCTAAATGAACTTAAGAACCGGAAAAAAAATTGACGGGACCCTGCCCCGAGTAAGTATCTGGGGGCAAAAAGGTCATTTTAAGCTCACTTTCAAGGATGGGGTGCTGATAAAGAAAGAAGCCTGTGCGGAGGATTCCGCCTCTGAATTCTGCTATATTTCTCCCGCCTTTGCTGATTCTCACTTTCATTTCACCGGCTATGCTATTTATCAGGCGTCAGTGGACCTTATGCATAGCCGATCGATAGAGAATATTCAAGAGCAGTTCTTAGATCATATGAACAAATACAAGCCCGTCTTTCTCTTTGGCGAGGGGTGGGATGATTCCTCTTTTACGGATGGCGGTAATTTCACGGGAAGTGATCTGGATAAGATATCAAGGGAATTACCCATTGCCGCCCGGCGAATTGACGGCCATAAGAGCGTGGTTAACTCCGTAGCTGCCGAAATGCTTATTAAAAAAGGATGCAGCGTTGATCCGCAAGGAATTTTAATGGAGAGGGACTCCATCAATCTCGGAAGCTATTTCGAATTTTCGCGGGAAACAGTAGAGAGGGGATTCGCTCTGGCGGAAAAAAAAGCGCTATCGTTCGGGGTCTTAGCTTTTTGCGATTATGTGGATCCTATGTACTACGATCATTTGTTAAAGAGATCGGATATTCTGAAAGAGCTGAAGATCCGCTATTTCACGATGGAACCCTTTGATCTGGAAGATCCGGTTTCCAATGAAAGGATCAGATACGGCGGCAAGAAATACTTTCTGGACGGGTCAATAGGGGCATGCACCGCTGCCACATCATTTGAATATATCGGAAAAGGCAGAGCGCCTGCGCCTTTTTATACTAAGGCGGAACTCTTGAAACTCTTTTATGCCGATCTTGAGGCATTAAGGGAGATATCGGTACACGCCATCGGCGATAATGCCGTAAGACTCCTTTTAGAGGCAATTAAAGATACAAAAGCCGCACAGTCATTCAGATTGGAACATCTGGAGTTTATATTTGACCGTGAATTGGAGCTTTTGGAAGATCTGGGATGCCCCGTTTCACTGCAGCCAAATTTTATTGGTATGTGGGGCCGACCAGGCGGAATGTATGAGAAGTGTTTCGGAGATATCTATAAGAGAAACAATCCTTTGAACTCCATTGTATCCCGTTCCGGCTTGCCCGCATTCGGCTCGGACGGCATGCCCTTTTCGCCTTCTTTCGGTATTTATTGGGCCGTGAATCATCCAATTGAGAAGGAGAAGATAGATCTGGAAGCCGCTATCGGGCTTTATTCCGTGAACTCTTTCAAGCTCTTGAAAATGGACACGGGATTTTTAGAAACCGGCTCCGCCCCGATATTCCTCTACTTTGACAAAATGCCGGATGAGAACCGGGACAAGGAGAGATTCCTTGAACCCGACGCGACCATTAATAGCGGGAGGACAGTATATGTCAAGAATTGATAAAGCAAAGGTAATTGCCCTTGGAGAGGATTTTATAGAGGTCCGCATCACTGAAGACGGTGAATCCTGTGAGACCTGTCCCATGAGCAAGTCCTGCAAAGCCGGAATTGAAGTGAAGATAAAAGCCAAGGACCCGAAGAAATTCGAGATAGGGCAGGATATCAGGATCAAGGTCTTCCCTGGCCGGAAATTACTGCTCCAAAGTTATATCTTCATTGTACCCATACTGGCATTGACTGTTGGTGTGATCTTTGGCAGCATGCTTTTCAAAAGCGAAGGTGCAGCGGTCATATCCGGTGCTGTATTATTTGCAGGGTCATTACTTCTGGCGATATTTACCGCTAGGAAAAAAGACCGGATCTTGTATAAATTGGAGGATTAAATGAAGGTTGAAATATATTACAGGGAGAAGAACGAGGATTTCAAGAAGACATTTTCCATGATAAGGGAAGTGCTCGCTGAGTTTAAAAAGGAGTTCTCTTTCAAACTCCTCGAGATACAGCTCATTCAGGTAGAGAACGGCAGTGAGGAAGAAAGCAGATTCTTTGGACATATCACCGCCAAACTGAACGGCGAGGATCTGGAAGGACGGAACAAAGGCCCCTATACATCGGATAATAGAGAGTATTCTGTCGGGGATGAAAAGGTTCTGTATATTCCCAGAGATGTTTTTATTCATGCCGTAAAAGAATATATCGAGTCATCCATTGCGGTACAGAAGATGAAGGGTGATGATTCCCCTCAACAGATCTGCTGATAATGAAATTAGGAATAATCGGCCCTCCTCAATCAGGAAAATCCGTACTTTACGGCGCTTTGACGGAAACGGATACCTCTCAGATATTTGAAAAAAAGGTATTCTTTCACACCGTAGATGTCCATGATGAGAGGATCCCGCCACTTGCACGCATATACAATACAGAGAAATTGATCCACAATAAACTCGTATTTTACGATTTTCCCGGCTATGATATATCGGATTCGGAACTCAAAACGATGGACGGATATTTAGTAGTATTGGGAGATCATGCCAATGTAGCAGAGGATATTCAGGCTCAGCTCGACTCTATTTTCGGGGATTTCTATTTGAATGACCTGACCATTGTTCAAAAACGCTTTGATGTGATAACAAAGGGTAAAAAGCAGAGCGATTGGCCGGTCGAGGCAAAGATCTTAACGGAACTTCTGGAGCTTCTTCAGGAAGAAAAGAATGTTTACGGTGTCTTTACCGACCCTGAGAAGTTGAAATTTCTGAAGGGTTTTCAGCTTTTCACCATGAAGCCGGTATTCGTTGCTCTGAACTCAGATGAAAGCCCGCGCAAGGAGCTGAACAAGAATTATGGCTTTCCCATAGTCAGTGTCAATGGAAAGAATGAGCTGGAGATCTCATTGCTGAAAGAAGATGAGAGGGCAGAATTTCTGGAAATGATGGAGATCGAAGAACCGATCATTAATAAATTCACAGCGACATTGTATGAATTTTTGCAATTGCTCACATTCTTCTCATGTTCCGACATGGAGATACGGGCCTGGCCGCTGAGAAAGGGCGGCACAGCCCATGAAGCCGCAGGAGCGATACATACCGATATCATGAAGGGCTTTATTAAAGCAGAGATCGTAAATGCACGGGAAGTGATCGAAGCGGGCAGTGAAAAAGCAGCAAAGGAAGCCGCTCTTTATCATTTGGAGGGCAAGGAATATCCGATCAAGGATGGAGATATTGTCAATGTCAGGTTTCAGAAAAAGTAGGGGATGATGGAAATATTAAGGACTATCAAAGAGGTCAGAGAGTTTAAACGCGCAAACAGGGACGCTCCTTTGGTGCTGGTGCCTACAATGGGCGCTCTACATGAGGGACATACTTCTTTGATGAAGATAGGAAAGGCATTGAAGGGTAAAATGATCGTTTCTATCTATGTGAACCCACTTCAATTCGGCCCTGATGAGGATCTTGACAATTATCCCCGCCAGCAGAAGGAGGATATTGAGATCTGCCGTTCCGATGGAGCCGCCGCGGTTTTCCTCCCCGATGACGAGGTCATGTATCCCGGGGAGCGTTTTACTGCCGTTAGAGTGGGGTCTTTGCAGGATCACCTCTGCGGTGCCGGCCGTCCCGGACACTTCGATGGTGTAACGACCGTTGTGGCTAAGCTATTCAATATTATTGAGCCCACACATGCGGTATTCGGCCTGAAGGATTTTCAGCAGTACATGATCATCAAAAAGATGGTGGAAGACCTCGATTTCCCCATCGAGATAATCGGCGGCGAGATCATCAGAGAAGCCGGAGGGCTTGCGATGAGCTCCAGGAATAAATATCTGTCTCCGGAAGAAAGAAAAAGAGCCCTTAATATCAATCTTGCACTTACCTACATTGCGGAGGGTTCGGCCGACGGAAAATTAAGCGCAGATGCGCTTATATCAGATGCCATAGCGAAGTATCTGTCCGGGATCCGAATAGATTATCTCGATATTTACGATTCAAAGAATTTGAAACCCGTTCCCCGTGATCTTCCGCTTAAAGGAGATCTTGTGGCCGCCGGCGCTTTCTTTGTGGGCAGCACACGGCTTATCGATAATATGAGGTACACCATTAGATAAATAGAGGTTCGAGGTTAGAGGTTGGAGGTTGGTTGGGAAATAAGAAGGGATAGGGGGTAACTTGTCCTTCTTTGGCGTCATCCTGAGCTTTTCCGCGAAGGATCCATCCCTCCCCCCACATATGTATGCGCCGTTGCTTCTCAGGCTACACCAAATAATAACGCTTACATGAAATTTAGATTTTGCTCTTGTGAATAGTTGAAATTCAATGGCGGAGTGAGAGGATTCTCCTACAGATAAATCCCCTGAAGGGAATTTTCCGCAGGCCGCCCCTCGGCTGTCCCATAAACAGCCTGCGGTCTTCGAATCCCCACGCAACATAAAGCAGTTTATGTTGCTGCCTCTCGGCGTTATACGAATAATTTAACGGGGTTATGCAAATATATGTTGGGGAATAATTGAATGGCTACGATACTGGCGGAGAGGCAGGGATTCGAACCCTGGGTACGGTAAACCGTACACATGCTCTCCAGGCATGCACCTTCGTCCACTCGGTCACCTCTCCGCATTGAAAGAAGTATTATATCGGATTTCACCGAAATGTCAAATTATTGTAGTTTAAACAAAAGCATACTATAGATCAAGATTCTCCAATTGCTTTAAGATTATTTTAATGAGATCTGCCTTGCTGCTCAATTCTTCTTTCAGTGCCGCGGTCATCTTCTGCTTTTTCTTGCCTTCTTTCAATTTACCCAGAATGGAGTTCACTTCCTTCAATTTGTATCCCAGAGATTTCAGCGAAGCGGCAAGCTGTAGTTCGCTGAGAACATTTCTTTTGTAGAAACGCTTGTTGCGATAGACCTTTGCCGGTGCTATTATCCCGAGTTTTTCATAGTATTTTACTGTCCTTTCCGGAATATCCATATTCGCGGCAACATCTTTTATATACAGATATGATGGGTCTTCAAAGAGGTTTTCTTCTTTAGGTGCTCCGACATCCGCAAGTATCTTGAGGCATTCGTCTTCTTCATATCCAAGCTTTTTCAATTTCTTGAAGGACCTTATCACTTCAAGATCCGCTTCTGAATAAAAACTCTTTTTAGAGAGAAGATTCATTTCAAGGAGAGCTTCAAATAGCTCTTGACTTATACGGCCTTTCTTTCTTAATTCTTCGGAGCGGAAACCTTTTTTAGACATATCTGCACCTCTGTGTCATTTTATACTATTGACGGTATGATGTCAAGAAGAGGGGACGAAGTACGATGTACGAGGAGGGTATGCTTCGCAGGGCACAAGTGACAAGTGCACAAGCGACAAGGTGCAGAAATAGCCATAAATATTCTCCCACTTTACACATCACACTTCACACCTGCGATCCTTTGGGATCGCAAATATGTTGCGTGGGGATTCGAAGACCGCAGACTGTCTATGGTACTGATAGGGACGGTGGTTTACAGTGTTTACAGTTCAGGATTCTTATTTTTGTTAAATTGGATTATCGCATATCTATCGGGGGTATGGGAATTACGCCTAAACAAACTGTAAACCACCGTCCCTAAGATTTGACATTAATAGAAGATTTGAATATACTTTCTTAGTGGAGGAGTTCAAATGAAAAGATCAATTCTCATTTTCACCCTGCTTATATGTGTCTTGCTTTCCGCAGCAACCAAATTGAATACGAAAGTCACTGATGTTACGGTGTATATGGACCGCGCTGTCGTCACACGCAGTGGAAGCGTAACCCTGCAAAAGGGATTCTTTGAGGGATATATTCCCAATGTCCCTGCTAATCTGGATATTTCTTCCATCACGGTTAAGATCAAAGGCAAAAAAGTTAAGCTCTATGATATCTCCTACACATCCGTGTTCCATAGGGAGGTTGCCGACGAGAAGGTAGTAAGGCTAAATAAGCGTATCGACGAACTGACACTTATGGTGAAGAAGCTGAGTAATAGGAATCAAGCCCTCCGAAACCAATTGGAGACCTTGAAATCCATCAGGGTGAAAATCGAGAACGATGCATCCAAGGCATATTCCGTATCTAAATTGAGTGTGGATAATCTTTCTCAGGGATTATCATTTATTTTGAATAAGTACACCGCAACTCTCAATGCGATCGAAGATAACAATATTACCGTCAAACGGTATCAGGATGAGATGCAGGAATTGAGAAGACAGCTTGGAAAATATACCGGCCCTGGTAAAGAGGAGAAACGCATTGTCGTTTCCGGTTACTGCAAAGAAGCGGGGAAGTTCAAGTTATCCGCCAAATATCTTACCTACAATGCAAGCTGGTATCCGACATATAAGATATACCTCGAAGGCAACACGAATGATGTTAAGATGGAGTATTACGGTGTTGTTCAGCAGCGCACGGGTGAGGATTGGAAGGGGGTTGGGCTCACCTTGTCCACCTCGGCTCCTTCATACGGTTTGAAGGCTCCGATCATTCAGCCTTATTACTTGCAGAACATAGTGCACCGACCGCAAACCGCATCAAAAAGATCTCGAAAGAGATCGAAATCGGCTCCTTCCATGGCAAGAGAACAGCTTCAGGTCGAAGGTGTCGCGGATGCGGAGTTGGAATACTACAATGCCCCGGCAACTGTTGTCCAGAATGCGTATTCTGTTGAGTATAAGGCGGATCTCAGGGCGAATATCCCCACAACTGGGGAGGCCAAGACAGTTTATCTGCACAAGCAGAAGATAACGGGCGATACGATCTATAAAGCGGTGCCCAGAATGGATGAGAAGGTTTATGCACAGATCAAATCCAAGAATAACGCACTTTCTCCTATCTTAGCGGGAAAGGTTTCAGTATTTTACGGCGCAAGCTTTGTCGGAGATTATACCATCCGACAGATATTACCCGGAGAGAAATTCAAACTTGATCTCGGGCCCGTTAATTTCTTCAAGACAAAATTCAAATTGGAAAAGAGGAAATATGCACCGCCATCCGGCTTGAATACCAAAAAGAGATATGAGTTCGTTTACAAGATCATCGTGGAGAACCTGAACGATAAGAAGTATAAATTTGTCCTTTATGACCGTATTCCTGTCTCCCGGGACGCCAAGATAAAGATCGAGAAGATCGACATCACACCGGAAGGCCATAAGATAGAAGAAGGCACCGGCGTGATCAAGTGGGAGATCGATTTCCCCGCCAAAACAAAGAAAACCTTCTCCATTGGTTACCAGATTGAGACGCCGAAGGAATACAATATCGGACTATAATTTGAGAAATTGACAATGGACAATTGACAATGGACAATTTGTGAGGGGAATAGCAGAAATAGGTGATAGGTGATAGGAGAACAAGCGTACAAGAGCAAGTGAATAGTGAACAGTTGGGAAAATAATAAGAGAAGAGGTTAGAGGCTGGAGGTTAGAGGTTAGCGCAGAGGAGAACATTATGCAGGAGATAAAGTACAAACCTATCGGGATCATTCATTCTCCATTTAAAGAAGCTAAAGGAACACCTATACAAGCTGCAATTGCCAAAGATACCGAGGGTACTGTCGAAGTATTTCCTGAATATTTAGAAGGGCTGAAGGATGTTGAAGGTTTCTCTCACATTATTTTGATATTTCATTTTCACCTATCCACTGCTGTAACTCTGAGAGCGAAGCCGTATATGGATAACGAAGAACGGGGGATCTTTGCAATCCGCGGTCCAAGGCGGCCTAACCCTATCGGTATTTCGACGGTGCGCCTTGTTCGGATCGAAGAAAACATGCTCTATATTAAGAACCTGGACATTCTGGATGGAACACCGCTTCTGGATATCAAGCCGTATGTGCCCGAATTTGATGTACATGAAGTCTCGAAAATCGGATGGCTTGAAAAGAACATACATAAACTTCCAACTTCCAAAGATGATGGGAGATTCACAGAGAAACAGTAAGATGGGTTTAAGCAAATGACAATGGATAATTAGAGAAGAGGTTAGAGGCTGGAGGTTAGAGGTTAGGGCGGAGGGGATGAAGGCACAAATGAACAATTGGAGATGGGTAATGTAAGAGGGAGAAGATGGATTATCGGGTCCCCGAAAATATCCGGGATTTCCGTTTCGCTACAACAAGCTACGATAATGACGGAGGCAGGGTTTTTCTCTTTCCCATCATTCATTATTCATTTCTTTATTGTTCACTGTTCACTATATTCTGTGTCCTGTCCCTACGACTGTTTTCCGATTATTTCTCTTAACATGACATGTTACAAATCACACATCACACATGCAAGAGGGATGGATTCCCTGCTTTCACGGGAATGACGGAGGACAGGTGAGGATAGAGTTTACGTGTGATTCTATGCCCATTCTCCCTCCACCCACCCTTATTTCCCAGGGACGGAGGTGGTGAATTTTTCAACCCACTTATCTGTCTAAATTTGATGTATGAAGTTAAAATATTCAACCTTCCGTCCCGTAGGCTGATAGCTCCGGCGTTCTATTGTTTCTACGGATGATCTAAATGAAATGAACGAAATATTGATTTTCCGGTTACGGGTGTGTTTCTTTTTCCACTTCGTACATTGTACCTCGTACCTCGTACTGCTTTTATCACTTCACACCTCACACTTTCTTTTGCACTTGTCCCTTGTGCCTTGTACCTTGTGCACTGTGAAGCTTGCGAACCTGCAACCACTGTTCCTAAATTGTGTGTAGATAGCGGTTGCATTAGATTTCAAGGGCTGGCAAAGTTGACATTTTCTTCGCATTGTTATAAAATATGTTGCGGTTTGGAATGGAAAGAATAAAGAGGATCAAGATCTTAATTTTCCCGAAAAATGATGTATTTTTAAAAACAGTGAGCACATTGCTTCGCGACTGTAAAACTACTCATGAATCCGAAAAAGTATTCCATTCTGAAGATATTAGCAAGGTCGAACACGATATTTTGATCACATGGCTCGACAGTGAGGGCCAATTGGAGGTCATTGAACAAATATGCGGCTCCTTTAATGCGTATCCGACAATAGTATTTCTCACAAAAAAGAATGAAAAATGGGTCAGAGAGCTGCCGTCAGATTCCCTGATAGTCCCCATGATAATCGAAGAGACATCTCCGGCACTCGTGGACCAGGCCATAACACTGATGTGTGATATTTCAGAAGCCAGACAGAAAGCCGCGAATAATGAGATCTTGTATAAAGCGCTCGTGGAGAAGGGTGAGCGCGATTTTGCTGCTTTTTCGATCGATGAGTCCGGCGTACCCGGTATGATCTCCGAAGTGAGCTCGTCTTTTTTGAGAAAATCCGGATTAAAGCGCGCCGCACTTTTTAAAAAATCATTGACCGATCTCATGGGTAATGTGGACCGTCAGCGTTTCAGGAAAGCCTTGATAGACCTTATGAGCCGCCTGTATATCAAGATGTCTTTGAAATTGAAACTGCGGTTCGGAATGAGAAGAAAAGCTATTCTTCATCTGCACTTAGTGAGAAAATTAGATGGCTTTCTTGTGCATTGCATCATGGATTTTAAAAGTGTGGTCAAGAGATTGAATTTTGCTGAATGTAATGACAATAAGGATGATATTTTGAATGCGATACCCTTTCCACTATACTTCAAGGACAATGAGGGGAGATATATAGGCGGCAATCACAAGTTTGAAGAGATATTCGAGGTTCAGAACAAGGATATTTACGGCAAAACGATCTTTGATATTCTTCCAAAAGAGATCGCCGTTGTTGCTTCGCAGAGAGAGGAAAAATTATTGTCTAATGGCGGGAGTGAAATATATTTGGGAAGTTTATCCGAAGATAACTCCTCATTTGACAAGGACACCCTTTTTGTCAAGTCCACCTTTCCCTCGGGCGACAGCACTCCCAGGGGATTTGTTTCCCTTATTTTGGAATTGGGAGAGTTCATTGAGAAGACGCAGAAATTCAAGAATAATAAGAAGAAATATGACGCGGTATTCACCAATTCACCCTATGGGATCGTGCATGTCGCGGATGATGTGATATGTTCTGTAAATGATGCCTTTTTGAGGGTCTTAGGGTATCCGAATGATGAAGCTCTAAAGAAAGTCAGATTCATGCAGATCGTTGATCAGGCTTCGCATGCCGAGGTCGGCTCTATTTTAAAAGAACTTGCGCGAAAGCCCGGAAACATTAAGACCACTCAGGTTAATATGATCGGCGGCAACGGCGGCTTGAACCTGCAAAAACTCTTTTTCCATTCAGTTGATCTGGAAGGAAAGACACAGATCTATATTTTCGTCGAAAATCTCTGATCAGAGATTCTCTACCTGCATATCCACTACCAGAGGTTTATCTACTGAATAATCCGAGATACTGTTTTTCGCCAAGCCGATAAAGTCCTTTCCGAACATCTTATAAATATCGGAACGGATCTGTAACTGAGGCAGTTTTCCGACAAATTTATCGCCGTCAAACCAGAATGCTACCTGGACAGGTGTTGCGAAATCACCGGTTGCGGTAGTGTCTCCGCCGCTTGCCATCTTAACGAATATTCCCGGCCTGCCCCCGAGCAATTCCTTCAGTGTCTTACTGCTTTCCGCAATCCGATACCCGGGTAAAATAACTGTTGGAACACTGTCATAGGTACCACCCGCGCTGAATGTGTGCGGGAGTTTGAATTTATCTGAAACCCTTTTGTCGGAGTAGGGTGAAATCAAAACTCCATTCTCAATAAGCGGTACACGGAGATCCTTGGAAAAACAGCCCTCATGGTCAAAGAACGGAAAGTTCAGATAATCTTCTTCTGTGGATTGAAGCAGAGTAAAATCCTTTGAAAATGCCTTCTTTCCCATTTTATCCTTCAATATAGAGCTTCCCGTGCCGATGGATATTCCGCTGAGGTCCGAAATGATCTTTGAAAGGAAAAGTGAGGCGTAACCCGTTTCAACGATCACCGGATGAACCCCGTTCGGTATTTCGACTTCATTCTTATGAGCGGTGAGTATCTCATTGGAATCTTTCAAAAAGGCGTCGCGGTCGTATTTAATACCGTGATACCCGATGAAACCATCCATAATATTTGCAGAAGACGCCATCTTATACACCAAACCCATCTGCATCACTGTTGTCTCATGTGACAAGTCAAGTCCCTGATCGTTTTTCAGGCAGATCTTGGAACGGCTCATTTCGACCTTGTGTGAGAAGATGACATCCGGGTGTTCCTTGCGCAATTTCTCTAATATTATTTCCGCTTCAGACAGCAGCCATTTGCCGTCGAGTGATAATTTTCCGGTAACTTTCTTTTTCTTCACATCGCTCTCAATTCCGAAGGGATAAGTTATACCCGCATCAAGCGCGTCAATAGCTTTCTTTTCCAATTTCTTTTTATTGAACTTGCCCAGAGCTCCGGCAACTCCGATCTTCTTATCTTTGTAAATGCGAAAACCTGTCCGCAGTATCTCGCTTTCCTTTACTGACGCTATTTGAGAACCGGATATTTTAATGCTTACTGAATCCGATCTTACTGTATATTTTTCTTTTTTCATATCACACACCTCTATTGGACATTCATGTCATCGACAAGCACATAGGGGCCGCCGAGGCCGACATCAAGAGGATATTGCTCAAATTTGCCGCACCCCCCAAGTACGAAAGAGAGAACTGTTACTTCATTGGAAACACCCTTGATCTTTCCAAGCGTGGAGAAGACATTTCCCGAGATCACTGAGATATTGACCGGATCCGAGATCTTCCCGTCCTTGATAAGATATGCTCTTGACGGCGCGATCGTGAAGGTTGACATTCCCGAGCCGTGCTTTATGGAGTCAATAAATATGCCATCGTCAACTAAGTTGAAAAGCTCTTCTTTGCTCAATTTCCCGCCCTCGATATAAGTTGATGTCATCCTTACGATGGGGTCATATTCGAAGCCGAGGGAACGGCCGTTCCCTGTAGGGTCCTCTTCCAGATAAGCGGCGGTTACACTATTGTGCAGCCTGCCCGCGAGCACACCGTCTTTTATAAGAAATGTTTTCTGCGCGGGTGTGCCTTCATCATCCCAAGGGGTGTATCCCGAACCTGAAATGGTTCCGTCGTCCACGATGGAGAGGAATTCCGGTCCGATCTTCTTGCCTAAGGCCCATTCATTTTTCATCGTCTCGTCTCCAAGCATGAAATCGGCTTCGCTTTTGTGGCCGAAGCTCTCATGCGCGAATACACCGGCTGCCTTCGGTGAGAGTATGACCTGATATTTGCCCGGTGTGATCGGAGAACTGTTTTTCATGAATCGTTCGTTTATATCAAGATCTTCAGGTATAGAGGAGAGGGTTTCCTCTAATTCCGAAAAATAGTCCCTTGAGCTCTGAATTGATTCCTGAAATGTCCTGTCACCATCCGTCATTTTGAAGGAAAAATGCGTACCTGCCTTCTGTATATCAAAGGACAATTCGCTTCCTTTACTGGAGTAGAATTCCTTTTTTACATTCCTGTCGATATACATAACGCGCCAATATGAAATGGAAGGCCTGTCGCTTAGAAGGGAGAACCTGGTTTCAATAAGCTCTTTCTTTTCCGAAAGCGGTATGTCCCTTACGGATCCGTCCTGAAAGATAAGTTTTTTATCCTTGGTTTTTGGGAGCTTTTGAACCACGGGGTCTCTAAGGATATTATCATTGAAACACGCCATCGAAGCCAGGTGATCCAATTTATTCTGAATGTCATTCACATCGGTCAAAGAGGCGTAATACCAGCGCTTGCCATCGAAAAGACGGATGAAGGCGCCCTTGTGTTCCCTTACCCTTTGCTGTTCAAGGTTTCCCATATTGTAGACCAATAAGGTGTTGAATACATCTTCGATCCTTACATCGGAGTAGAATCCCTTCGGAAAATTGTACATAATACCTCCATCTTCGTTGAGATTATTGTAGCACTTGCACCTTAATAATCAAGCGGTTTTCTTGAAATAGTGTCGTTTTTATTATAAAATATCGTTGGAGGCAGTATGAAGGCAGCGTATATACAGATGAATCCCGAATTGCTTGATGTTAAGGCGAATATCGGAAAGGCTGAAAAGCTCCTTTCCGAGGCCTCGGCAGATATTATCGTTCTACCCGAACTTTTCAATACCGGCTACACCTTCTCCACCCGGGAGGAGATACTGGCCGTTTCAGAGAATATCCCGCATGGCCCCACCAGTGAATTTCTGATCGAGACCGCCAGAGCAAAGAATGCCTTCATCTCAGCGGGTATTTCGGAGCTTGAAGACGATAAGCTGTATAATTCTGCGCTTCTCGCCGGCCCCGGCGGATATATCGGAAAATACAGGAAGGTTCACCTTTTTTTTAGAGAGAAGTGCTTTTATGAAAGAGGCGACCTCGGCTATCCGGTCTTTGAAACGGGTAACTTCAAAGCTGGTATGCTTGTATGTTTCGACTGGT
>JAGLWT010000062.1 GCA_023133295.1 bacterium
GGTCCGAAGGAAAAAGCGAAAAGAAAAGAAAACACCTTCCGGAACAATAATATATATATCTCTCTTTTTGAACATCATGAAATCATGTGAGAAAAGCATATGTTAATAATGA
Organism: bacterium; assembly: GCA_023133295.1. Lineage (GTDB taxonomy): Bacteria > AUK180 > AUK180 > AUK180 > AUK180 > JAGLWT01. Next base: position 113 of record JAGLWT010000062.1, read on the forward strand.
AAAGATGGATTCCCAATCGAGTTGGGAATGACGGATGTGATTCCTTTTTTCTGCACTAACCTCGAACCTCTAGACTCTATTTTACTAGCTCGTCGAATATTTCCGTATCCATTCCAACCATCAGAGGAGAGCTGTGCGAAGGGCGGAATCTGACAACGGAAATTCCGAAGCCTGCCGCAATTCCTCGTAAAGTACCCTGTAAACTTTTTTCGATATCCGAGCGGTTGTTTTTCAGAAAGAGTTCCACATTGCTCATGATCTTCTCTTTTCCCTCTTGTATGAGGATATTCCGCTCCTCTACCGAGATCTTGATACCCGGATTTATAATGGGGGGAAGTATGCCTGGAAGGAATTTCATCTCTTTCTCGTCCAGAAATTGTATTTCCGACACATGCGTCGAGTAAAACAGGGTCGGCAGATAGAAGGTTGCTATCCCTTCTTCTGGAGAAGATTCGATGTGAAAATCGGGATCTCTGAGATTTATCTTGAAATCGGAAACGAATTCCATCATCATGATGATCCTCTTCTCGGAAACCACGATCTTCTTCAAAAGAGAAAGAAATCCGCTACCTCCCTTTTTTCCTGATTCAACTATCAATTCCTTTGAATAAAGCCGGTAAAAAGACAATTCCCCTATCTCCTTGATCTGTTCGATCATAGGATAGAACGACCTTTGTACCGATTCTTTTTTTGAAAGGGCCATCATTATCACCATTACACCCAGAACGACAGCGGCAGATGTAGTTATTATTAATGCGCTTACCATAATTTCACCTCTCTAATGCTCTGATTCAGAAATATTTCAACAATGGCTGATGCTATTTTGTTCCGTATCCAAGGAGCGAGGAACACTGCATACCCACTGCGGTATGTAAGTGACGAGCAACGCAGAAGACGGAAAAA
>JAGLWT010000063.1 GCA_023133295.1 bacterium
ACTCTTTTGGGTTGGTCGCCCGGCGTTGCCGGGCTCCCGATGAGCGGATGCGGGAAGGAAATAAAGAAGTGGAAAGTGTCATCCAGAGGGAGCTTGCGACCGTGGGATCCAGTTTTATTCACTCTGTCTTTTTCCCACTATACACCTCACTTCCAGCACCCTCAATGTCGTACCCAGTCTGCGTAGCAAGCTGGTTGTTCCACTGGGTCCACTGCAAAGCTTAACTTTTGAACAATCTTCTATATGTTATAGGGTGGTTATGGATGCGTTCTCGTTATCCTTCCCCATTATTCACTGTTCATTGTTCACTATATTCACTTCTCTATAGGCCTCTATCCTCCATTTATTAGTTGCATTTTAACCGCAAATCCTATAAAATATTTCCATGATGCTGACATTATGTTTCGCCGCAAATATATTTAGAAATACCCAAGTCATCACTATTGATGAGATCGGAGGAAATATCATCCGCGGATCCGCGATCTCTTTGGAAGAAAGCTCGAGGGAGAAATGATATGAGATTGATATCATGGAATATCAACGGTATTCGTGCCATACATAAAAAAGGCGCTCTCGAATGGCTGAGGAATGAGGAATATGATATTCTTATGTTCCAGGAAATTAAAGCTGAAAGCGATCAATTCCCCGAAGAGCTCCGAAGCGGTGTATTCGGTACGGTATTCTCCGATTCAGCGGAGAAGAAAGGCTATAGCGGCGTTGCTTCCCTGACACAGATTCCGCTTGAACTCTATTGTGCAGACCTGGATGATACCGCTTACGAGGGTGAGGGGCGAGTGCTTGCGCTTAAAAAGGGAGATATTCTGATATATAATATCTATTTCCCCAATGGACAGAGAGACCACGCCAGATTAGAATATAAAATGGGCTTTTATAATGCCTTTTTGAAAAAGGTGAAGGCGGACATCAAAAATGGTTTTTCTGTCATTGTCTGCGGGGACTTCAATACCGCGCACAAAGAGATCGACCTTGCCCGCCCGAAGCCGAACAGCACCCGCTCGGGCTTTTTGCCTATTGAACGGGCGTGGATAGATGAATTTATTTCCGCGGGTTTCGTTGATACATTCAGAAAGATGAACGCGGGCAAAGTGAAATATTCATGGTGGGATTACAAAACACGAGCCAGAGAAAGGGATGTAGGCTGGCGCATTGATTATTTCTTTGTATCCGAAGACCTCTCTGAAAAGATCATATCCGCTGATATGCTGACATCCGTAATGGGGTCGGACCATTGTCCGGTGGAGTTGATCCTGGAGATATGAGGATAATATGACAGAAAGGAATATTCAACTCATTCCGATCAACAGATTTCTGACGGTTGTCGGCTTATTTACCTGGCTATATATCTTTCCCGTTTATTTGAAACATCTGGGAGCCACAGAGTTCGCTGTGGGGCTGGCATATTCATTTTTCAATATCGGCATTACCATGTTCCAATTTCCCGGGGGTTATCTTGCGGATATCTACAAGAAAAAGACACTTCTTCTTATTTTGCAGTCGCTGATGCCGATGATATTCATCTGCATGGGGCTTGTGCGTTCCTATAAGGTCCTTATCGCCTTGTATTTCATCTACTGCGTGCTGGCATCTCTGAATTTCCCGGCTCTAAGCGGACTTCTGGCAAATACTTCGTCAAAGAAGAATATGGGGAAGGCGTTTTCGCTTTTTCAGGCATATTTTATTATGGGATTCGGCTTGGGCCCGCTTTTGGGATATTTTCTCATGTCCCGCGGGATGCCCGTTGCTGATCTATTCTTTGTCACGGCGGTATTTTCACTTCTTTCTTTCCTTATCACTTTGTTCTGGGTAGCCGAAGAGCAGGATATCAGGCCGGCGGTGTCCGAAAGGACTTGGAAGGTGCACTTGGACACCAAGCTGACGGGCCTTTTTCTTGCGGGATCATTCTTTTTCATATTAATGCAGTACACGCTTTTCAGCCCTCTGCCTTCGATATTTATGGCAGATAAATTAGATTATGACGAACTCAAGATAAATCTCATTTTCGCTGTCGGCGGATTTCTGGCAGGCGTTCTGTCTCTGAGTACGGGGAAATATATTACCGAAAAGTCCTCTCCATACTTCTTTTTTATTGCGCAGGTAATACACTTTACTCTGATCTATTTGTGGGTGATCACGGGTAATGCGCTCATGTTCGTCTTCGGCTGGATGGCAATACAATTATCAATGAGCTCCATACATGTGATGCTTGCGGCGGCAAGCAATAAGGCGAACAGGGGAAAGGTCATCGGACTCTTCGGGACTATTACAGGATTGGTCCCAGCATTTGTCCCTCTTGCCCTCTTATCATTGAAAGATCAAGTGGGATATTCGACTCTGTATCTGTCAGTATTTCCCTTCATTATCGTGCAGTATTTTATATTCAGGAAGTATTGGAAAAAATCTTGACAATTCTCTCAAAAACACTTATAATGTTTTCTCATGCGCCTGAGTAGCTCAATGGTAGAGCAAATGGCTGTTAACCATTAGGTTCGGGGTTCAAATCCCTGCTCAGGCGCTTCTTTTTCTCTTCTTTGTGAGCAAGCACAAAGAAGAGAGGTTCAAATGTTCAAAAGTTCAAATGTTCAATGTTGAGAAAAATTGTTTGAGAGAGAAATTTCTTTGTATTCTATCTCTTAATTGTCAACTGTCAATTGTTTTGATCTACGTCACACTTCACACGGCATATGCGGGTGTGGATATTGTTTGTGTTTTTAAAGGGACGCTGGTGCTCTGGTGTTCTTGTCTCTTACCTACAAACCTAACACCTTATCACCCTATAAACTTTACTTAATCGCCTAGTCCGGCAAGCCCCGCTTTTGTCGAAGTTATGGTGTATTCAAAACGCTTCGGATCGTTTGAGCAGCCGCTGGTTTCAAGGGCATTAGTGTAAGTAGAAACAGAATCATAGGGCTCTGTGGTGGCTTCACAATAAACGTAATGTACACCGGGATTAACGGGGAAGTCAGTGATAGTATTGCCGTACACATCGCCCATATAAGTGAAATCGATCCAGACCTCAAGGGTAAGGGAAGTATTGTTTATTATTCGGACAACAGGATTCTCATTACATCCAAGGAAGAGGAAGAGAGCAATAAACAGAACCGCAAAGACAGCTATTCTTTTTTTCATGATGCCTCCATATTTGCCGAATTATACAGTATTCCGGGGAAAATGTAAAATTGTTCGTCTAAGTGCACAAGGCACAAGCTTCGCAGAGCACAAGTGCACAAGCAAGTGTGAAGTGTAAAGTGGGAAAAGACAGGATGAAATAAAACTGGATCCCA
>JAGLWT010000064.1 GCA_023133295.1 bacterium
GGAAATAAAGAAGAGAATGTCATCCAGAGGGAGCTTGCGACCGTGGGATCCAGTTTCATTTCATCCTGGTTCCCACTTTACACCTCACACTTGACACTTTCTTGTGCACTTGTCGCTTGTGCTCTGCGAAGCAAACCCTCTATTTATCAATCAAACCACTTGAACCGAAAATGGTAATGTTATATAATTATCCAAGATAAAGAGGAAATATGGAATACGGAATACATAAAATGAAACAATTGTACAAGGACACTGTGAAGATCGCATACTTCAGTATGGAGATCGGCTTCCACGAAGAAATCCCCACATACTCCGGAGGATTAGGAATTCTGGCGGGTGATACGCTGAGATCGTGCGCAGACCTTGAAGTTCCGATCCTGGGTGTTACCCTGATCTCTAACAAGGGGTATTTTATTCAGAAATTCGATGATAAAGGAATGCAGATAGAAGAACCATGCGAGTGGGAGATCTCACGCTTCATGCAGGAAGTGAAACAGCGAGTGAGCGTGAGGATCAACGGAGAAGAAGTCATAGTCAGGGCGTGGCGCTACGATCTTCAGGGTATCGGTGGCCATTTGGTCCCGATCTATTTCATGGACACAGATCTGGAAGAAAACTCCCCGGAGATGCGGAAGATCACACATCGTTTATACGGCGGAGACCGAAGATACCGCCTTTCACAGGAGATCATTCTGGGTATCGGGGGGTATCGGATCCTGAAGCAGCTCGGTTATTATGATATCGCGAAATATCATATGAACGAAGGCCATTCCGCATTATTGACCCTGGAGCTGAGAAAGGACCTGACCGATGACGGCACCTGGGATATTTTTGACGAGAAGGTGGAGAAGAAGGTTCACAACAGATGCGTATTTACGACGCATACTCCTGTTCCGGCAGGTCATGACAAGTTCGCTACCGACTTGGTGAAAGAGTTGCTGGGTGATTATCTTACCGAAGCGGAATATAAAAAAATGTGTCCCGGAGAAGGATTGAACATGACTCTCCTGGCATTGAATTCCAGTAAATATATCAACGGGGTCGCCAAGAAACACGGCGAGATATCAAGAGAAATGTTTCCCGGATTTAGAATAGATTCGATCACGAACGGGATACATACCGCTTTCTGGTCTTCGGAGCCCATGAAAAGGCTCTTTGACAAGTACTTAGTGGAATGGAAAAAAGATCCGTTCACTTTGCGCAATGCCTTCAATATTCCTCTGGAGGAGATCTGGGCAGCTCATCATGAGGCAAAGGGAGAGCTGGTATCTGGTATCAACAAGAAGTACGGACTTTCTTTTGACAGGGAAAAATTCACCATAGGTTTTGCAAGAAGGATCACTGCGTATAAAAGACCGTATATGTTCTTTTCCGACAAGGATAGAATAAGGAAGATCGCTGAATCCTCTGGAGGCCTCCAAGTGATCTTTGCCGGTAAAGCCCATCCGAAGGATCATGAAGGAAAAAAGATCATTATTGAGATAAAAAAGGCGATGGCAGAGCTTTCTGACAAGATGAATGTGGTGTATCTTGAGAATTATAATATGGCGCTGGCGAAAAAGCTTGTGGCAGGAGTCGATCTTTGGCTCAATAATCCTCAGCCGCCGAAAGAAGCCTCCGGTACCAGTGGAATGAAGGCAGGTGTCAATGGCATTCCTAATCTGAGCATATTGGACGGATGGTGGCTTGAGGGTCATGTGGAGAATGTCACGGGATGGTCGATCAATGAACGGCCGTCCATCGGAAAGCCGGCAGCGGTAAATTCCAGGGCCAAAGAACTGCAAAATCTCTACGATAAACTTGAAAATGTCATTCTTCCTACTTATTACGACAATAGAGAGGGCTGGATGCGAATTATGCAGAATTCAATCGGATTCAACGGCTCTTTCTTCAATACTCACCGCATGGTATACCAATATGTGCTGTCAGCGTATTTTGATTAAGATATAGGGCCGGTGGTAGACAAAGTAGACATAAGTGGTCATCACCCACCGATGCCATTCTTCCGCTTGCAAATTTTGATAAAATCTGTTACATTAAATCTTCATTACGCCCGTAGCTCAGCTGGATAGAGCGTTGGACTGCGGTTCCAAAGGTCGTGGGTTCGAATCCCGCCGGGCGTGCCATGGAGAGGTGCCGGAGCGGTTGAACGGGACGGTCTCGAAAACCGTTGAACTCGCAAGGGTTCCGGGGGTTCGAATCCCCCCCTCTCCGCCATTCGAATATACTTTATTTACGTGAATTAACTTTAATTTTCATCGTAGCCGTTATTTGTCTGTGCATAAACTTGGAGAGGGAGAAGCATAAACTGCTTTATGCTTCGGGGGGATTCGAAGACCGCAGACTGCCTCCGTGGCAGCTAAAGGAGAAGTGAATAGTGAACAGTGAATAATGAATAGTGGGGGAAAGTACAAAAAAAATACCAGATGGATTCCCGATCCCCGCTAAATCGGGGTAAACTTCACGGGAATGACAAAAGACAGGCCAAGCCCAGTCTCCCGATTATTCATTATCCCCACTTGTCCCTTGTGCACTGCGCCGCGTGTTCATTATTCATTTCCTAATTATTCATTGTATTCAGCCAGATATAATTCATTATAATATTTCCGTATAAAATTATCAGGTTAATTCTTTGGAACAATCCGGTATATTTTAAAAATCCTGTTTTCTTTTTTTCCGATAAGAGGAAAAGTGTAAACGATGAAGCAGCAAATATTAGAAATATCAAATTCACAATTCGCAAATCCATTAGGCCATCTATCCAAAGAGCCCATAAAGGATTCAGGATCAAAAACATGAATCCGATGCCTGAGGCAATGCCGTGAATTTTTCCGGAAGCGGTTTCATTGGTACCCCTCGGGTCTTCCGGGAAGAATCCGGCGATAATTGTTCCCGATCCGAATAAAATAATGCCGAGGATATATAATGTATGGCTCCATTTTATTTGCTCAAATGCCAAGCTTTGTCCTATGGCAAATACAATAAAAAGTATCCCGACAAGTATAAGATTCCAGCACTGATATTTCTGTACGGGACTGATCTTAGTTCCCAATGCGCTGATCGTATCGATGAAATGATCATAGCCGGGATATTTCAGTGCAATAATAATGGGTATCAAGAGATCTCCAAGCGTTGCAAATAAAAGGACAAATAAATAAATGTTATATTGATCCATAATTCTTAATTCCTCCCACTATCGCGTTTATTCAAATACCAGATATTTTACATAGTTAGCCTTTGTGCGAACTTCACACCAATAATATAACAATATTTCGTATGCTATGCAAGCCTTCACTATTGTTGAGTCATAGAGAATATTTGGTACAAAATAGAAAAAGCGATGCGACTGCTCAACTAAAGTCTTGAAATACATAATGCATATCATCTTTGTGCTAAGGGGTCGGATTACTTAGAATACCATATTTCCCATAATATCAAGTAAAAACTTGACATTACTGATTAATTTAGTATAATTAACCTTTACGCTCATTCTCCCTCGGGAAAGTTGAGATACAACATCCTTGGGACAGATCTTTTAAATTATTTTCGTTCACCATTAGATAAGCGGGGGTGTAGTTCAATAGGTTAGAGCACCTGCCTGTCACGCAGGAAGTTGCGAGTTCGAGTCTCGTCACTCCCGCCATCATAATGGACGAAAATCCTTTTACATGAAATTCTATATTTACATAATCCAAAGCAGCTCTACTGGCAGGTTTTACATTGGCTCGACCAACAACCTGGATGACCGATTGAACCGTCATAATAATAACCGTTCGAAGGCAACCAAAAATAGAGGTCCCCGGAAATTGGTTCACTCAGAGAAATATGACACTCGTTCAGAAGCAGTTAAAAGGGAAGTTGAACTTAAATCGATGCATTCACATAGCTATATTGAGACATTGATAAAAAGGGATTAGAGCATCCCGATTGCCATCGGGAAAGTTGTCCCGAGTTCGAGTCTCGTCACTTCCGCCATTCTTTTTGCATCAAAATATGCAAAATTCCTTCTAACAATATATAACAATAATGCTTCTAAATTCTTTGCAAAGATTATCAGGGTTCTATTTTTCTTCCATCATACTTTTCATCAATTTTTTGATGGGGATGTTCTGTATTGAGAAGGGAATGTTTATGGGATTGAAGCCCTTTTTCTTGAGCGGAACATAAACAGATGCTGTCGAGCCGTCAAGAGTGAGTTCTATTGTTTCAGGATAATAGCCAAGTAATTTCACCTTGTTCTTCAGACTTTCTATCTGTGGGTCCTTCTCCTCGGGATCAACTGCCTGAAGAACATTCAAGAGTACGGATCTCCCCAGTCCGGGCATCTTCAAAAATCCGTTAAGATCGTCAAATTCTCCGAAGATGCTTGCATGTATATTGATCAAGGAATCTTCCTTAGAGTAATTCTTGGGAGTTTCTTTCAAGAGATTGTAGGCATATCCGTTTGTGAAGTTCATCTTCAGCCAGAACTCCAATCCGGTCGTCGCTGTCAATGAGACTATCCCGTTTCCGCCCAGAAATCGAAAGTACATATCCGGAAGATCAAGATAATTATTAAATCGTATCTTCATCTTTATATCTTCTGCATAGTATTCCTGAATATACAATCTTGAAATGGTGAGATTGTGCTTGGACCTTTCATAATTAGAAAGTGTTTCAAGCGGCCTCTCCAACGGTTCGGGAAGTGAAAGATCTGCAGCTATCGCCGAATCGTATTTAAAGGGTAGTTCGCCGGAAAGAGAATTTATTCTTATGTCTACAGACGATACATAGAGTTCTTGGGCAATGAAGCTTCCCAATGCGGTAAATGAATCCGTATCTCCCATTTGCAGGGCGATCTCAAATGGGATATCTGCCTTTCCCCGGATCAGGTACTGCTGGTATAACGGCCGGTATCTTCCCGGAGAAGACACGGACAGGTTGCCGGCGGCTTTGATATCACTCATCGAGTACGATAGCCCGCCATCTGCTGAGATGAATGCTGAGCTGTCGTTTACCGCCAGCTTTCCTATAATCTTCAGCTCGGGCTCGAGATCTCCTTTCAGATCCACGGAAATGTGGTTTTTAAAGAGCAGCGAAGGAGAAATATCCTCAAATCCCGGGCCTATAATGGCGAACTCATTTAAGCTCAATGCGCCCTTAGCGGTGAAGCCGTTTTCGGGTGAATAGGTGATCCTGTCAAAATCCAAGTCCACAAATCCGCTTTCAATATCAATATCTTTGACCCCCAGATCTTTTAGCGGGAGCTTCCCCGCGTCGATATGGGCTATTACAGCTCCCGACACCTTGGTTTCGGAGATCCCAAATTCTCCCGTAGAAGCGAACTTCACTAATTTATCAAGTCCAAGATCAACAGTGTAGGAAAGTTTTGTGGTATTTCCATCTGCTCTAATTGCCAAAACGATCTCATTTCCCTGTAAGTAGAGTTCAGGACTTTGCACCTTTCGTATGCTCACTCCGCCCTCAAGAACGGCGGAATAATCACCGGTAAATGAATATTCAATTTCAGATACCAATTCAGATCCGATGTCTACGAGGATATCTTCCAGGGTTTCATTGATATTGGATGCGATCTTTAGATCAGCATGTAATTTTTTTTGATCTCCTCGAATTTCTCCGGTCAATTGTGCTTCGCTGTTCATGTAATACCCCTTGATCTCAGGGGATAATTCATATTTATTTTCTTTGCCGAGAGAAAGTACCTTTCCCGCAATAAGGATTCCGGCTTCGAAGGGATCAGCCCCAAGCGATCCTTGGACGGTTGAATTTATCTCAAAAGAAAAGACATCTTTCAGCGCCCCACCGGCAATGGTAAGAAGAGCCTTGCCTATTTCTACGGCTTCGCTGATATACGAAGCCTCAATATCCGCATATACATTTCCTTTTTTTATACTGACTGCTGCAGGAAGTTCGAAATTCGCGGAGATCATATCCATATCAAGTTTGAATTTCTTCAGATGCGCCCCCTCAAATGAGATCGGGTCAGTATTTAAAACGACCTTTGCGAGGTTAAGCCCGGCACCTTTTTCATCAAGCCGGATTTCAAGATCTTCCATAAGAAGCTCTCCCAGGTCTTTCAATCGGAGTCGGGAATTGACCTTGAAAGAATATTCTTTTAAAGAAACTTCCAATGTCAGGGTGTCAATGGAAAGGCAGTAGGTTTCGTAATCTACATTACCCGTGATCGCGATGGTTGTAATGGAATTCAGATCGCCGCTGATATGAGTGGAAAGCTCTCCCGTGATCTTCTCCTGGAGCAGAAATATTTTTCCGGTCTTTACGAATATATTCGGCTTGCTGTCAAGGATATTCCCCGCAATGCTCACTTCCTCAAGCTCCCCCGTGCCTTCGATAATGACATTATTGATATCCAGCTGTATTTTTTTAATGGTGATCTCGGGAATGTTCAATTCGGGTAGTGGGAGTTTATCAAGCGGCGGCTTTTCGGCATCCTGCGTCCCTTCTTTCAATACAAATTGATCACATTTCAAGACAATAGATTTAAATTCCCTGGAAATGGCCTTGAAAAGTTTAAATTTCACGGTAACAAAAATGTGTGAAACCGCCATCGTGGTATCGCTGAGAGACGCATTCCTTACGATGATTGATCCGAAGGGATTGATCTTAATGGAATCGAATGTGATGTCGTAGGGAGTATGCCGCTTCAGCATATTTTGCTGAAATCCTTTTGTATTGGCTGTTATAATAAGAAGGAGCAGCACCAGGACAATTCCCAGTACCACTCCTGATATGACAATGAGGGTTTTCTTCATCCGGTCTTTGCGGCTACCGTACTATTTCTTTGTCCCTTTCTACATTCCAGGTTACGAAGTCATCCTGTAAGGCCTCTTCCATGGAGAATTCCGCCTCTTTTCTCTCCCCGTCAGCGGAAAGAGATATCATCTGCATTGATCCGACAATGGTTTCCCACTGTTCTTTAGTCACGCGGTGATAGGGCTTCTTTATCCTCTTGAAAGGCCGTTCTATCTGATAAGGCTGTCCGAAGGTATCCTTGAATGTTGTTTTGATCCTCTCGGGAACAGGGGAGACCGCCACGGCTCCTTCAAAGACCATTACATTGGTATTGCCTTCTTTGTCTACCGTGGAATTGTATATGGTGCCTCTTACTCCGCAGACCCCTTGAGGAGTGCTTACCTCATAGCGGGATGCGGTAGCGTTCTTGAGGAGATTGTTCCATATCTTTCCCACCTTGACGCTTATTACGACCTTCGTTTTTTCCATGTTCTCTTTCTTCATCGTGAGATTTTCGACCTTAACGGAAAAACAGCTTATCAAAGTGCTTTCCCATAAACGGATGAAATGATTATCCTTGGTCTTGATCTCCAGTCTGGAAGCAATGTCCGTGGAAATGGAAGCGTTCACAGGAATATCCATATTGAGCTTCAGGGGGATCTTCTCTTCAGTGCGGGGAAGCGTATAAAACGCATTCCCCTTCATGAAGTTCACCTTTCCTAGCTGTTCAGGTGTTTTCTTGATCTCTCCCTTCAGCACAAATAACAGTGCGGATAAGGCCACTAGAACAAGAATGATCTTTTTCATTCTTATTGTATCCTCTTTAGGGTAATACTGCTCCTGGTGACATCCATTATCTCTATCTTGAAGGGGATATCGGCCTCACGGAGAATGAGTTCTTCCGCGACTTCTTCCCCGCTTTTAGCGGTTTCAAGATCAAGTTCTGCCACGCCGGAGGTAAAACCTCTTTTATATACATTATCCACCATTCGCACCCTTGTTTTGAGGAAATTCGCAAATTTGACATATTGCGAGTATCCAATACCCTTCAAGGTGATGTGGACATATTTGTTGCCGCTCTGCCACTTTGCCATAAGCGCATCCGTAAGCGCGCTGACAATAGTAGGTGCGAGCTGCTTCATTACGGTGTTCGTTCCGGTAACTTTATTGCTTACCGGCGCGAGCTTTTTCGAGTCACTGACAGCTGCCATGATCTCACCGGTGTCGGTTTTTATGGCTTTGATCGCCATATCCACCGCCGCGGAAAGAAAGCCGCCATATAATGAATTCTCACTTACATTACCCACAACAGTTCCTGTTATGAAAATGTCCGCACCGTACATGGTTGCAAGTTTCTGAGCAGCTTTTGTGTCGCCGTCTATGGCTGCCTGGGCTACCGATCTGTCGATATTAGCCGCTCTTTGATTCTTATCAAGAACGACAAATCCCTTATTGATCAGCTCTCCCTGTATCAATTCCTCCGCGATCGAAGTGCTGTCGAAATATGCCTGCCATCCGCCGCCGAACATGTTCTGCTTAAGAAAAACGACAACTCTGGGCATATTCTGCTGAACCAGAAGAACCTTCAGTGCCATCAATTTGTCCTTAATGCCGGTCTTCGATACCAAGGCCTTTATCTGCACCTTATAAGTATTCGAACCTTCGGCTCCTTCGGCGATGATCTCATATTTTTCGACATATCCCTGCGATTTGGAATAGATCTCGTCACTTATGACCTGGAAGTTCTCGACCTTTGTTTGAGAGTCGATCATGGTCCCGACTACCTGCTCCACGGCGTTTCTCAAGGCGTCCTTGATAGCCGCGTCACGGCCGATGAGCTTTTCTCCTTGAAAGATGGACCCGTATCCGTCGACCAAAACCTCCTGAATATCTCCAGAGTCATTTTGCGCCCAGGCAATTCCCGCTATTAAAATAAGGAAGATTGCCAGTAACTTCTTCATAATTTACTCCTAAAAAGTGAGCCTTAGGGCATTCTGCAGAGCTCTTATTGCCAAGAGTGCTTCTGCTCCGGAAATAGTTGCTTCAGGCAGAAATTCTCCTTTAAGGCTCTTTACTTCAAGTACTCCTCTGTCAACGACCAGCGCGATGGAATTGTACGCATAATAATCACTTCTCACATCAGGGAAGTGAGAGGTCTCACCGATATATTTCTTTGTGACTGCAGCGTCGTTATCGATCAGGACTATAAGGTCTTCAATGGACTGAGCGAAATTCGCCCTTGTCATGAACATATCCGGCTTAAAAAGGCCATCGGGAAAAGGCTTCAAACCTCTGATATCAAGGGTAAGTACTTCTTTAACCCAATTCTTCGCCCAATGTGATGTCAGATCGGCGGGTTCGCCTGCTTTCTCAGCAGCTTTTTTTGCCATCTGCTCGGGTGTCTTGAAGGTCGTATCATAAACTTCTCTTCTTCTTTTCTTGATGACTTCGATGAGTTTGAATTCCTCTATCAGAAGTACAGCAAAATCAGATCTGTCCAATTTGGGCATAAGCGCGATCTTCTTTCCGTATTTTGTTCCGGGCATTGCGCGCTGAATATCGTTCATGAGCTTCCACTGGAAATCAGCATCGTCCATCCAGCTGTTATTCTTGATCTCGAGGACTTTCTGGAACTGACCGGCGGCGCTGCCGAATTTGAACGCATCCCTGTAAGCCATTCCCATATAGAATCTTGCTTCGGGGTTATTGGGCTCTTTCTTAAAGATCTTCTTGAAGACCTTTTCGGTCTCTACCAGCCATTCTTCGCCCTTCTTCATAGTGATGAGCCGTGCCTTTACGATCTCGACAGGTATCGCTTTCTTTGAAAGCTTCACCGCTTTTGCAATTGCCTTGTCCGCATTTTTGAAATCGGCTTTTCTACCGTGATAGAGCGCCATGCCAAGATGTCCGTATTGGGATTTCTTGTTGATGCCGATCGCTCTTTGGAATTCATCGTACGCTACCTGAAAATTGTCTTTGTCAAGGGCTCTTACGCCCATGATATAATGGTTTTCGGGTGTATCAAGAACTGATTCCGGTTTGATCACCTGCTTTTTACAGCCGGTGAAGACCAAGAGCAGAACCAAGGCCAAGAGAATGTAATTTCTTTTCTTCATAGTATAATTACTCCATTAATTATTTCAAGACCAGAATGACCCTGCATTGCTGTATGAAGGTCAGCTGATCTTTAACACTGGTGATCTTTGCGGCATCCTGATTTGAGATGACCACATTGTCTCCGTCGATCTTCTTCGCGGTAACGATAAGGGGATTGTCGGTAACTCTGTCATTGACCTTCGCTTTGCCGAGGTCAATTGCATAGCCTACGATTCCCATCTTAACGGCGAAATCTTTGTTGACGAAGGATGCGGAGTAGATCTCCGTACCGTCTTCGGCAACGATCTTCGGTGCCATCATGGGCCTTACATTCTCATCTTCGATGATAACGACAAGGCCGGAGTAAACAGGGGAGCCGACATTAGGAACGGCATTGTCGCCGAATCCTATGGCAGGTGCCAATATACCCAGTAAGCCGCTTTCTCCGAAGAGAGGCACTGCGACATCGACTTCAACGGTACCGTCTGAATTGTACCTTTCTTCGCCATGTCTCCTTGCGCCGCGGATAAATCCGCTCATGCGGGAATAAATAACATCACTTTCGGTTTGAAAGTTCTTGACTATTGTAGCAGAATCGATCCTCACTCCCTCTATTGTCTCAAGGAGATTCCTTTTGGCATCGATCTCAGCGGCCCTTAAAGCCATGAGTCTTCCGCGTCCAATGTTTTTGTCATTCAGATCATAGGCGCCGTAACCCGTTGCGATAACAACACCCAATTCCCAATTAATTCGGCCGAATCCGATCTTCTCTTCGACAGCCCTTTTTGTGGCTTCGTCAACAGAAAAAACGGAGGTTGCCGAAACCAGTGCAATAATAAGCACTACAAGTAGTTTCTTCATAAAACCCTCCACGATTTTTTAATGAACTTCCATAAAAGATACAATTACTGTGCCAGTAGAAGTTCCCCGATAAAAGGGGAAATGATCATGATACGGGCTCAAATTGTCCTTTTTTGTATAAATTCTGTACTTTTTTATAAAGAGCGTGGCCTACCCAGCAGATAGCCCTGTCCAAGGCAGACTCCCGCCTGCTTGATCTTGTCCAGTTCTTCCTCTTCTTCGATCCCTTCCGCAACAAGCTGGATCTTCTGTTTCTGGGCAAATTTCACCATTGCCTCTATCAGGTCCTGTTTGATAATGCTTTTATGGATATTTCTTACCAGATTCATATCAAGTTTAATAAAATCAGGAGAGAGCTCCGATATCATGCCCAGAGAAGCATAGCCCACTCCGCCGTCATCAACGGCAATTCTGAACCCCAGGTCCTTCAACATGCGAATGCGTTCTTTCAGTATTTTGAAATTATCGACAATAGACCTTTCGGTGATCTCGATGATGAAATCCTTGCATTTTTTTCCGCTTTTTCTCAGGCATTGCGGAAATTTATTCTCCAGAAGCTCATTGTCCAGAATGCTTTCCAATTCCATGTTCAGAAAAATAAATGCATCCTCGGGTACCGCGGATGAAAGTTGAACAGCTTTCATATAACAGAGTGTATCCAATTGTCCGGTCAGTCCGAATTTCAAGGCATATGAAAACATTGTTTCAGGAGAGCGGTAAACAGAATCTTCGGGTCCCCGCGACAGCGCTTCATAACCGAAGACCTTTCCTGAAGCTATATCAAAAATGGGCTGATACTCAATGGAAACATTCTTCTTGTGTATCAGATCTCTCAGATCGAAAAGCATTTTCTTGTCCTTGTAAGTGTCTCCGCGTATGCTTTCGGTTTTTGCCATGGCGATCACCGAATAAAAAAGCCGCTCAAACCTTATCTTGGGATCCATCACCAAGAGGGCATAACCGGTTTTCAAAGTAGGAGAAATATGTGCGAATTCCTCACTTTCTCTGAGCTTCGAACAGATGAATTCCATCATTCTGGTCTCCGTCTCTTCCTTGGTAGCTTCCTGCTCATTGATCGGCAGGAAGATGAAAAAACCTGTTCCCCGCGGGTGATCCACGCCGATAATGGTGTCCTTGCCCAAAAATGTCAGCTTCATATCAATGAGGATGCCGCTGATAAATTTCATCAGCCGGTCAAATACCATCCATCCGACATTCGACTCCACTGAAGATGGATTGTTTATGCTCAGAGCGAATACTCCGAGCTTTCTGTCCAAAGCAGTTTTTCTTATATTCTTTAAAATTCCTGTGAGGGTTGGCAATTTGGTGATAGGGTCTACTAATAACGATTGATATTGGAGAAATGAGGTCTCCTCATTATAAAAAAAATCGTTATCTTTGTTCATCTTACTCCGAGAGAATTCTATTTACTCTATAGATGATCTCCTCGGGTACAAATGGTTTTGTGATGTAATCGATGGCGCCTTGCTGAATGCCCAATACTTTATTTTTGAATTCTGTTTTTGCTGTGAACATTGCGACGGGGATATTTTTGGTCTTCTCGTTCAATCGTAGAACTTCAATAACTTCCCATCCGTCCATTTCAGGAAGCATGATATCAAGGAGTATCAAATCGAAATTAGAGGTCAGACTTTTTTTGATACCGTCCTTTCCGTTCAATGCGAAATCTACCCGATAACCCTCCATTTCAAGGATATCTTTGCAAAGATCCACAACATCTTGCTCATCGTCAATTATCAGGATATATTTTCCGCTCTTGCCCATTGGTTCCTCCTGTAAACTAAATTATAATACGAAGTACGAGTTATGTCAAGGAATTACAATGGAATTTGAGCGCAATTTGTGTGATATATCACTCAATTTGCCCAAAATATCTATATTCACACGATATTTCCGAATATACTGTTTCATAAATGGAGGCTAGAGGATGGAGGTTGGAGGTTAGTGCAGAGAAGATTGTTCAAAAGTTGAAATGTTCAAAAGTTCAAGGTTAAGGTAAAATCTCTTTTTGCTCTATCTAATAATTGTCAACTGTCCATTGTCAATTGTGTCTAATCATCCTTCATTTCTCTACTTGTGCACTTGTCACTTGTGCCTTGTGCTCTGCGAAGCGTCATCCTTCATTCTCCATTTCTTCATTGTATTTTCCCACTTTACACCTCACGCCTCACACTTCAGACGGTATTTATCGTTGGAATTGCCTCAAATCTAAGCATTCCATTGTCATTGTATTTATGGATCAGAACACTAAACTCTTCGCCCCGTTAGAATCAGCTGTAAAATAACATCCGCACTCTCTCAGAAGGGCACGGCATGCCGTGCCCCTACGATTATTCACCAATTGTTCTTCACACGTGAATACTTGATTCCTAGGGGATTAATCTGTTTCTTCGAACATGTCCTTACCGACACCGCAGATGGGACATACCCAATCTTCTGGGATATCTTCAAAGGCGGTTCCCGGCTCTATACCGCCGTCCGGATCACCGAGTGCAGGATCATAGATCCAATTACAGGCCGTGCATACATATTTTTTCATATCTACCTCCTTATTATTAACTTTGTTCTCTTCTGTTTTTCTGAAAGTTGGCGCTGTTGCGGGCTCGTGTCCGTTCTTTACCTCATGGTAATAGGCATATGTCATCGGTGCCTCATCGGAAAAGGTCTCACCATTGACCACTTCACCAAGAAAGAGCGTATGTGTTCCAGCATCAACTTTCTGTAATACCTTAGCCTCAAGATAGGATACGGTGTGTTCTGTGATATACGGAATTCCAAGTGGCGACCGCAGAGATTGACAATTCTCGAATTTATTGAAATTGCGCCCGCATTTGAATCCGAAATTGCCGATGAGCTTAAGCGGTGCACTTTGGGCCAGTATTGAAACGGTGAACGCCCCGCCATTTTCGATGAATTGATGAGTGTAATTCTCCTTGTTAATGCTGATCGCGATGACGGGCGGGTCGGAAGTCACCTGAAAGACCGTATTGCAGGTCTGTCCGTTTATCTTATCACCGTCAGCCGCGCAGACAATGAAGATCCCATAGCTTATCTTGTACAATGCGGTAGGGTCTAATGCCATTGTACTATTTATTGGTCAGATCACTATCGGATGCCCAGAGATTATGGATAGAACAATACTCTCTGGCTTTTGTGATCTCATTCTTATTGAATGGGAATTCCTTTTCAGGCGCCTCTCCGGGTTTCAGGAATTTTATGGCAAATCCATCTTCGAATTGAACTTCCACCCATTTGATATAATGCTTTTCATCCATCGGGTGAGGAACGCTGCCTACCTTCACATAGGTCTTCCCATCTCTTTGCTCGATGATCGGCACATGCTTTTCAGTTGTGGAATCAGCAGTTTGCTCTGTTAGTTTTTCCATCGGCTGATTACAACACACCAGTTCACCTTGTCCGCAATTCAATACATCGATTATCTGTCCGCAGACATTGCATCGAAAGATCTCTCTTCTTTTACCCATTGTACTCTCCTATTTTAATTTTTTATGACAGAACCACCAGTCATAACATTCATATTTTGCTTTTCTTTCCTTCGCATCCTTCACATTGGACGCCGGCGGGATGATCACGCGGTCGCCGATAAGTTCATTATCGGGCCAATTGGCGGGCATAGCGACTTTCTCTTTATCTGAGATCTGCAGCCCTTTCACCATTCTCAATATCTCATCAAAATTTCGCCCCAATTCCTGAGGATAATAAAGGATCGCTCTGACCTTGGCATCCGGATCCACTATCAAGACGGCTCTGACCGTATTAGTGCCTTTTCCCGGGTGAATAAATCCAAGCGTCTCCGAGACCCTCCCGTCATCCGCGATTATCGGAAATTCGATCTCTATCTTAAGATTTTCTTCGATCCAGTCATGCCATTTAATATGGGCGAATACCTGGTCGATGCTGAGGCCGATAAGTTCCGTATCGAGTTCTTTGAATTCCTTATAACGCATTTGAAAAGCAACAAACTCAGTTGTGCATACCGGTGTGAAATCCGCAGGGTGACTGAAAAGGATAAACCATTTCCCCTTATACGCCTTCGGGAGTTCTATGACCCCATGTGTCGTAACCACTTTCAATTCGGGAAACTTATCCCCGATCAATACCATTTTCTTTTCTTCCATATTTTCCTCCATATTATTTTTTCCGCCCCTTATTCTGAAGAACTATTTCGTCTACTGCTGCCCGTGAAGACAGCGACAAGAGCCAGAGCACCATATCTGCAACATCGGACGGAAGCAACATCCAATCCGTTCCGGCAGGATTACCCTTCTGAAAATCTGTAGCTACACTGGCGGGCAGTATGGAAGTGATGATTATGCCGAATTCCTTTGCTTCCAGTGAGAGTGATCTTGTAAAAGCCAATGCTCCTGCTTTTGCCGCGCAATAACTTGGCCTCAGCAGAAAGCTTTTAGTCGCCGCCTTACTGATGATCGGAAATATATACCCTTCTTTCTGCGGCTTCATTATATTTAATGCCAACTGAGAGGTTATAAAAAGTCCCGTGAGATTGGTGTCGATATCCAATTCCCACTCCTCCTGTGTGATCTCGCCGGGCTTTGCCAAGGCCGCTCTGCCGGCATTCGGAATGCAGATATCGATGCGCCCGAATCGCTCTTTGATCAATTCAAAAAACTCTTCCTGCTGCTCTCTTTTTCTAACATCGACGACATGATAGAATGCCTCTACTCCGAATCCCTCTGCTTCCTTTACAAGCGTTTTTAATAATTCTTCGTTCCGCGCGCATACCGCGATATTGGCCCCGTTTTTCGCGAGTGTCAATGCTATTTCTCTTCCGATGCCACGGCTTGCTCCCGTTATGACAGCGGTCTCGCCTTTAAGATCTACTTTCATATTAATTCTCCACCGCAGAGAGCTTAGAAATTTTATCACTTAATATGATCAAATCATCCTCCGAAGGAATATAATTCATTTTGATCGGTTCGACCGGCAAGGTGAATTTTGCGCTCTCCAATTCTTTATGGATGATCGCAGGAGATTGTCCGCCCCATCCGTAAGAGCCGAAGGCGATGCCTATCTTGCCCTTCGGTGCCAGCCCTTTTAAATACGCGAGAAATGCCGCAACCGAAGGAAGTATGTTATTGTTCAATGTCGGCGAGCCGATACAAATGTATTTTGCCGACAGTACCTCAACCATTACATCGGAGATATGGTCGATGCCCGTATTGAAGATGGATACCGATTTGCCCGCATCGGAGAATCCCTGAGCGATGGCATGCGCCATCTTTTCGGTTGATCCCCACATCGTATCATATACGACAACCGCTTTTTCTTCGTTCTGTCCGGAAGACCATTTTTGATATCTGCTTATAATGCCCGCAAGGTCTTTTCGGAAGATTATCCCGTGACTGGGCGCGATCATCTCTATATCAAGTCCGGCTGCTATCTTCAATGCCTTCTGAACCTGCGCGCCGTAAGGCAGGACAATATTCGCATAATATTTTTCTGCTTCATACATGAGTACGCTATTGTCTATTTCGTCATCGAAGCGTTCGAGAGATGCGATATGCTGTCCGAATGCATCATTTGAAAAGAGTATCTTCTTTTCGGGGAGGTATGTGAGCATATTATCCGGCCAATGTACCATCGGTGTGGGAACAAATGATAGAGAATATTGCCCTAATTGCAGGTCTTCGCCGGGCTTTACAGCGATAGCGTTCAGTTTATCACCATAATGCTTTTTAAGGCCGATCACTCCATTGGCAGAGGCATAGACCTTGGCCTTCGGCGCTCTTTTTAATATTTGAGGTATACCCGCTGAATGGTCCATCTCAACATGATTCGAGACGATGATCTCAATTCTGGACGGATCGATCAGCTTGGAAATGTTTCTCAGCATTTCCGGCATGAGATGATGCTTTACCGTATCTATCAATGTGATCCGGTCATCAAGGATCAGATAGGCATTATAAGTGGTGCCTCTCTGCGTTGAATAACCATGAAAATTCCTTAATTTCCAGTCAATTCCGCCTACCCAATATACTTTTTCGCTAATCTTAACAGGGTTCATATATTCTCCTTCTTTGCACATTTATTGCATATTCCTCTAAAAATGATCTCTTCATGCGATACCTTGAAGCTCCCCGAATATTTAAGGTAATATTTCTCGGGGATCAACGGCAGATCCAGGTCGAATATTTCTCCGCATACATCACATACGAAATGAGCATGCGCACGCGCATCGGCATCCCAGACCGCTTTTTCCCTATGAGTGTACAACCGCCTGATCATACCGTGCTCATCGAATAAATTCAAATTGTTATAAACGCTCGCGAGATTCAAATTCGGATATTGGGCTTGAAGCCGTTTGAAAATATCCTCAGCCGTGAAATGCCCTTTGTTATCCATTAGAAATTTAAGAAGCTCGACCCTTGAACGGGTCACTTTTATCTTAAGTGATTTCAATTTCTCAATAGCCGTTTCCAATTTAGAATACCTCGCGTATTATAATCATTCTAAACAAGCGTATCATAAAAACGCGACTTTGTCAATAGCCGGCAAGCTGCCGGTGGTTGAAAAGTTCAAAGGTTGACCTCACTGCAAAAACTAAAA
>JAGLWT010000065.1 GCA_023133295.1 bacterium
ATGAGCGCAGAGTACCCTTAGTGGTCCGTAAGCGAAGAGAGAGAAAGAAATTGACCAAATATAATATTCCCTCTGGGCTGAAGCTTTTTTCCTGTCTTCTGCGTTCCTTGTCCCTTACATACCGCTGCGGGTATGCAGCGCTCCTCGCGCCTTGAATACGGAATAAAAATAGCTTCAGCCATTGTTCATGTATTTATGGATCAGAGCACTCTAGCAAAGACGGATCAAAACTCCATTAAATAATCTTTATTCAATTGTCAATTTTACATTGACAATTATAGGATAGAATACAAAGAGATTTTTCTCAACTTGTGAATTTCTGAATATTTCTCAGTAATTGTCCATTGGCAATTTCTCTATAACTTACCCACTTGTGCACTTGTGCTCTGCGAAGCGTTGCCTGCAAACTTGGAACGCTTCGGCACTCTAGAAACGAAGTTCTACTTTGAAGATAACATAGAAAAAGAGACGGGAGATCAGATTTGCCATTATTCCCGCGATGATATCATCCGCCATTATCCCCCATCCTCCCTTCAATGCCTGGATCTGCCGTATCGGGGTCGGCTTCAGTATATCCAATAATCGAAACATGATAAAGGCGATCAAGATCAGGATAATTCGTTGGAAAACAGGTAATGCCGACAGATCAATTAGAGAAAGGGAGAGTATCATTCCGACGGCCTCATCAATAGTGATCCAACCCGGGTCATGTTCCTTGGATCTTTTTTCAGTGATCCCCGAAACAATTATTCCTATCAGCGACAGGCCGAGGCCGATGATAAGCAAAAGCCAATAACCGGTAAAACTCGCTGTTAGAAATATCAGGAGCGCGGTAATAAAAGAAGTAAATGTCCCGGGAGCCTTAGGGAATTTACCCGTATAGAAAAATGATGATATTACTTCGTCCCAACGCATCAGGGCTGATAGTAAAATTCGAGGGTTTTTGTAACCGTATTCGGATTGTCATCCAGAACATCGATCGTTAAACTCACGGTTATACCTTCCGCACAACCCGCAGGCATCCAAACAAAGTCAGCAGCGCCCGAGTTAATAACGGTCGTTCCCAATTCAGTAATGGACCCGGTATCCGCATCAGCAGCTACATTCAGCGTAGTTTCAGGGAAGGTATCCTTATCCGAAACGGTCACATGAATGGTATTATTGCCGGTGGTTGTAGTTAGATAGTCAATGTTAACGATCTCCGGCAGAGTATTGGTCACCGTGATCTTGCAAATGGCGGCAGCGGTATCAGCGCCGTCATAGGCATATCCGTGAACATAATATTCTCCTGATGCATATGGGGCGGTCCATTCCGCGGATACTCCATTTTCGGACAGCGTTGTCGAATCGTTATTATTGACCCAGGTAATTGTGAAGGTGTCATTTTCCGCATTTTCCACTATCAGGGTAAATGTGGTCGTATTCGCTCTGACAATGGTTCCATCTCCGGGGCCTGAGCTCTCGCCGTATGTTATGGATTTTATGATGATCTGTTCACCGGAGGTATCCGGGAAATTCAGTTCTGCCTGATAATTGCAGGATAAAAATCCTATCATAAGCATCAGCAAGGCAAAGACAAAGGTAATATTTTTAATGTTTCTAATCATTAATTCTCCCTTTCGCCATCTTCTTGAAACATATTACAAGTCCGCCGCTCAATACGAGGAAACCGAATATGCCCATTATGACAGGCGAATACATTTTAAAAAAGCCGTTGATCTGCTGATCGAAGAATAAGTAGAAGATGCTGAAGAGGATGAAGGCCGCACTCATTGTAATGATTACGGTCTCTCTTTTACTTATTCCGCTATCGAGACCTTTCATTATTATAGAGAAAATCAAACCAAAAAGCAACATAGACGGGCCGGCTATCATCAATACTCTCGCGGGGTAGCCTTCATAGCCGTCGGTCAGAAGATTTTTTGTGTTTAGAATAATCAATACGATGAGGGTGATCGGAATAACGAACTTGATCGTAATGTCCCACCAGAGCCCTATCTTTATCTCACTTCGCTCATTGATAAACGCTCTCGCCCGTGATGCTTTAGGTATCCACCCTATCACGATCGCCTCGATAATGACAACTATCACAAGGCCATAATTGTTGCAGAAATAATCGACCGCATCAAGCCAGTACAAGCCCGCCTCCGTCGTGTAAATGATACCAAGAAGGAAACCGAGAATTGCGGTACCGTATATAATGAAGTACTTTGCCAGCTTCAATTTCTCCGACAACCCTGTAATGAAGGCCTCTACAAGAGAAAAGGCGGAATCTATTCCTAAGGTAAGCAGCATAATGAAAAACAAAATAAAGAAAAAGGGCGCAAAAGGCAGGCGGGTAATGATCTCCGGAAATACGGCAAAGGCAA
The DNA here is from genome assembly GCA_023133295.1 of bacterium. Taxonomy (GTDB): domain Bacteria; phylum AUK180; class AUK180; order AUK180; family AUK180; genus JAGLWT01. The sequence goes on from JAGLWT010000065.1 coordinate 2,370, forward strand.
GGCCGGGTCCGGAACTTACCACTTCAGGAACAGGAACTCCTTTTGACATGGCGAGGAAACCCAATGCGGAGAATACCGCGAATCCAGCAAGATAGGCGGTAAATCCATCCGTTATACCCGTAATAAAAGCATTATTTGTGATATCCGAATCCCTTTTCTTGAAGCTGGCATAGGCGATCATCACGCCGAAACCAATGGAAAAGGAATAGAAGACCTGTCCAAAAGCCGCAAGCCATGTTTCAACCCTCAGCAATGCATTGAAATCCGGTGTAAGAAAATACTTCAGCCCCTGTGATGCGCCCGGTAATGCGGCTCCGCGTATAACAAATAGGATAAGAATGAGAAACGGCAGAGGGACGGTTATCATGACTACCTTTCCAACCGACTTCGTACCCTTGAACACTATCAGGACCATACTTATCCATGTGAGCAGAAGCCCGAATAAAATTACCAGCCGTATTCCCCCGAGCTGTGTTATACTCGGCGAAAGGTTCAAGAAATCTTTATAAAAGAAAGTTTCAAAACTAGTGATGGAATTCAATGAGAGGGACTTTCCCAGATAGCCGAATGCCCAGCCCATAATAACGGCATAGTATGATACTATGACGAAACCGATGAAGATGGCGAACCAGCCGAGTATCTCCCAGTTCTTTCCGATCTTTTTCCACGCGCCCGGTGCGCCTTGCTGAGAACTCTGTCCCAAATAAAATTCAAGGATCAAAAGAGGGATCCCCGCAACAAATATGCAGACAAAGAATGGGATCAGAAAAGCTCCGCCTCCGTATTTATACGCGATATACGGAAAACGCCAGACATTGCCGAGGCCGACAGCAGAGCCGATCGACGCCAAAATAAATGCAGTTCTCGAAGACCAGATATCTCTCTTTCCACTCATACGATAACCCCCTTAAGTGATATAATTCATAAATACGGTAACAATGGCTGATAGGGGCACAAGTGCACAAGCGACAAGTGCACAAGGAACACGCTTCGCAGAGCACAAGAGCACAAGTGACAAGTGCACAAGTGGGGAAATGAAGGATGAAAGAGAGACGGATGTGATTTCGTTTTTCTGCACTAACCTCGAACCTCTAGCCTCCAACCTCTTCTCTAATTGTTCACTATTCACTTCTCTAATTGCTATTTTATAATTGTCCATTGTCAATTTCTCTTATTACCATCTGCACTAACCTCGAACCTCTAGCCTCTATCCTCCATTTATGAATCATAACACTAACTTATAATTCTTCCCGTTTGACCGGGTACATTCTATTATGCCATATTTTCAACTTTTCCATCTCATCGGAGTTCTCCCCGTAAAGCTTGCCATCTATTTTGATCAGATAATTCAATGCTTTTCTATTGTACGGAAAGATCTTCAATGATATAAGAAGCGGAGAACGAGCCCTTGTTAAGTTCTTCTTAGTAGGCGACGGCAAGGCTCCATAGAAACGATCCTCTCCTATGGAAAAGAAAATATAATGACTTAAGAGCCAGAGTGAAAAGGCACAAAAAGCAAGCACTAAAACTCTATTTACTGTTTTCCAGTGATTTTTTCGCATATCGAATTGCCTCCTCTCTGTTCTTGAAACGCCGTTCCTCGAAACCATGCTTTATATCCTTGAGTATCTTGCCTAAGACCGGGCCCTCATCATACCCCAAGGCGATGAGGTCATCACCCGTAACGGGTATTATGGACATCTCTTCTTCTTTTATCTTCTTGAACATCGCCGCGAGCTTCTTCGCGAATGTCTCCTGTTCCGTATCCGTCCTATCGTGCGCGGCGGCACCATCCGCCAGAAAGAGCACCAATAAGGCCCAGAAATGTTCTTTTGACCTGCGGACATATCTTCTCAGCGCCTTTGCGCCGACATTTTCAGAGAATTTTAAGAATGCCGGATACATATGCTTTTCAACAAGGAATTTGATCGTGCGGATCTCCTTTTTAGATAATTTCAGCTTGGGAAGTTCCTTTTTCATCAGATCTCCGCCTATCTTCTCATGTCCGTGAAAACACACTTCACCCGCATCTTCCTTTGCCGCTTGTTTCTTGCCGATATCGTGAAAAAGGGCAGCCATTTTAAGCGAAAATATATCTTCAAGCGGGTACTTCCCGCGATAATGGTCTATCCATTTCAAACAGAAAAGGGAATGCGTGATAACATCAAAGGAGTGGAATTGATTCTGTGAGACCTCTTCCAATTGTTCTATAAAGGGAAATATCTTATGCAGAATACCCTTTTCCAGCAATACTGATATTGTTTTCCATGAATCTACTTGAAAAAAGATCGAGCGCACCTCAAGGATCATTCTTTCAACAGCGATATTGTCTAAAAGGCATGGGTCGAATTCCGCCGCCTTTTTCTGAGTGCTTGGAGAAGGGGTGAGGCCGTATTTATCAAGAAAACGGTAGTATCTGATGATCCTCACGGGATCTTTGATGAGTGAATTTTTAGAACTCAGGGAGATCCTTGTGCTTTTTATCTCCTCTATGCCGCCCAGCGGATCAATAATTCTCTTATTTGTTATATCATAATAAATGGAGTTGAATCGAAAATCCCTTCTTGCAGCATCGGCCTCGATATTGCGCTCCATCTCGCTTATGTCGAAATTAACCTCTTTGATCTTGAACTTCAGGACCTTATGCCCTTTTCTATCCGTAATTATTTTGAATTTACGGTAAAACGCCTTTTCAAGAGCAAGGCGGAATTTTGAGATATCTTCGGTGATCAAGTCCAGGTCACCAACCTTTTCCCCAAAGTAAAGTGCCGGATAATACCCGCCAACGAGATAACATGGCGGCAGCTTTTTCTTTCTGACCATTATTATCAACGGATGTGAGGCAATACCGGCTTCTATTTTATTTAACATATATCATCTGTCCTTAATGATCCTCAATATCCTTTTCAATTCGGCATATCCTGTTGTTGAGAGCAGGTCATCCAAAAAGCTCAATATCCGGGCCGTATTCTCCGCAAGATAATCGTTCTTGCTGTATGTGTTCTTCAGATATGCGAAATTACCGAGTATTTTAAAAAGCCGTTGAATAGCAGAAAGCTGAAGCTGATAATAATACCGGTTGATCCCGGGGAACATCTTTGCTCTTTCATCTCCGTGGTCAAAATAAACATCCCAAAGCAGAGAGGCGCGGTCATAGAAAGCATTGCCCTCTCTCAGGTCCTGATAATCTATTAAGAAGAGTTCGTCTTCATGGATCATGATATTGCGTGAATGAAAGTCCCTGTGGATCAGAGAGGTCGAACCCCTGTCCAGAACCGCCGCGATATCTTCAAATTCCAGAAGCAGTGCCCTCTCCAAGCCGCTGTCTAGAGTAATATGCAATTCTTTTTGCAGAAATTCCTTCTTGAAGAAATTGAACCCCCAGATATACTTCTCCCTGTTCAACGGAGAGTATCGCGAAGAGTATTCCTTATGTGGCAAAAGAGCGAGGCGGTTCAATAAGTCCTCAAGGCCTTTTCTGTACCTGGAAAGAGTTTCACCCGCGGCAAAGCGCTCGAATAATGTCCCTCCGGAAAGATATTTGAAGATGATGACTTTTTCATCATCATATGCTTTGATGATGGGCGATACGGGGATCTCATGCTTACTCAGAAATGCATAGCTGTGACATTGGGCATTGAAGGCCTCATCCTGATCCAAATATACTTGAATGGCAAGATCATATTTCCCGTTTTCACCGCGGTAATACTCTCTGGTAGAAGCATCTCCCGTCAATTTACTCAACGAAAGCTCGCCGAATTCTGGAATAAGGATATCTCGGATATCAGACGAGTTCAGCATCGGAATTGTCTATCACCTCCCAAATCTTTTCCAATATTTTTTCATGATCTGCGCGCAGAAAACGGTCTTTTTCGTAGAACGACCACACAGAAGAGAACTCCTCTTTGAGAGATCTCGCATTATCAGAAAGCGCGCCTTTATAGAAATGAGCCGCCTGAAAGACGCTCATCGCATACAATGACAATCCTTCAACGGCGATCTCAGCACCATCCTTGAATTTTACAGCGGCATTGCCCGCCATGGAAACGAAATCCTCCTGATCACCCGAAACCGGAATTGAGAATACCGATGAGGGAGATGCCAGGGTAGCGCATTTATTGGCCAGTGCCGCCATCGCGTATTGCACCATCATGAATCCGGAATTCAGGCCGGAACCCTCGACCAGGAAAGCCGGGAACGAGGAAAGATTAGGATTGATAAGACGATTTGCCATCCTCTCTAAGAGTGATGTGAATACCGAAACGGATATCGCCCCGGAATCCAAAGCCAGCCCGATCGCCTGCCCATGGAAATTTCCTCCTGAAAGGTAGAGGTCCTTCTCGGGAATGAATAACGGATTATCCGAGACCGAATTAAATTCAACCTCCAACTCTCCCCTCACATAAGCAAGATTATCAAGTATCCCTCCTGTGATCTGTGGAATGCATCTGACGGTATATGGGTCCTGAACCTTCATATTATCCTTATTGATCTCCCTGCCTTTAAGGTATTTATACAATAAAGACGCGGCGGTCTTTTGCCCAGGGAAGGGACGAAGCTCATGGACTTCAGGCTCAAAGGGAAGTGGATTGACATCCATGATCTCAAATTGAAGAGCGGCCAATTTCAGAAAGAGCTCCATGGCGGCATAAAGCCGGAAAAGGGAGATGCCGCCCAGAGAGGCGGAAAATTGCATTCCATTCGTCAGGGCAAGGCCTTCCTTGGCATGCAGGGAGAAATCTTCTATTCCCGCGATACGCAGCCCCTCTTGCGCGGAAATGATCTTGCCTTTGTAATAGAATTCACCTTTTTCGTAAAATACCGCGAACATCTGAGACAATGGGATCAGATCTCCAGAGGCACCCAATGATCCGGTCTCGGTAGCTACCGGAATAAGTCCTTTATTCAGAAGAAGCGCGATATTTTTTACAAGCGCTTCCGTAACACCGGAATGTCCCTGCAAAAATGTCCTGAGCTTGAGAAGCATTGCGCCCTTAATGAAGATCGGGCAGGCTATTTTTCCGACACCTATCGAATGCGAAAGTATGATATTCTCCTGGAGTTTATCCAGTTCTTCTGAAGAGATCCTGACCTTCGCCAACTCCCCGAAACCGGTGTTCACTCCATACATCGTGGTGTCTTTTTCAATGAGTTCATTGATATAATCCCTGCAGGCGCGAACGGCCGTCAGCGCATCTTCAGAAATGTCAAGCCCGCCGCTGCCGAGAGAGTATTTAAAAAGGGTCCTTAAATCAATATGGAAATCCTTAGCCAATCTCATATTCATCTCCTAAACTTTGATCTTGTGAAATATATGTAACCAGTACATCGAATATCCTGAAACTGACCTCGGGGTTGTTTGAGATAAATGTCCTGAAGGCTTCCTTCGGGATCTCCACCGTTTCCATATCATCGCTGATAGCTTTTACGGATGCAAGATGTGTATTTGAATCGGAGATGATCGACAATTCTCCGAACCAATCGCCTCTTTGCAGGATTTTCAAGGGTGTTATGATCGGACCGACCCTTTTATAGATCTCCGCCTTACCTGATCTTAGGATATAAAGTTTATCTCCCGCCTGGTCCTGCCGTATGATCACATCTCCCATTTTGTATTTTCCTTTGGATGCCATCATTGCCAACCCTTCCAATTTCAGAAGACTGATCTCGCTGAAGAATTCAACCTTCTTCAGAAGTAACAAGCTTTCCATTATTTTTTCCATCTCTTCATTCTCCTTCAATATAACTTCCCGTGGAAGCTGCATTTGGTATTTTTCCGCGAAATATTTTAATAGATACGATTCCATGGATGAAAAACGCAGCTTCGGTGTCAATGAAACCTTTCTGATCTTTTTTGAGGCATATACTGAATCTACAACGCCGAGTACATTTTTCATGATCATCTTGGCGGGGCCGCGCAATTTCTGACTGCGCTCCTCCAGATACAGTAATACTTCAGAAGCCAGATATGAATTAGCGAGATCCGAATTCTTCAGCGCCTCCACGGCAGAGTTGTCCATGAAGAATCGCACCGCTATTTTCAAGAGCAGGGCGGTTTTTTCCCTTAGATACTCATAGAGCTGATAATCGCCGCCTCTTTTCTTATTCGAGATATAAAAAAGGTGAGCGAATAATGATGCTCTTTCGATCTCCCTTCGAATTACAGCGCTGATCCTGTCTTTGCTCATGGGAACAGCTTCACCTTTCTCAATGAAAAGGCCGATCAGTCTGATCGCGTCCCCGCTCTCCAGATTATCAAATCCGCCCCTCAAATACGGGATAAGCTCATCCATATCGAAGCTGGAGGCAAGGGAATACACCTCGTCAAACCGAGAGGGCTCGAAATCGAATTCTGTGAAGTCGGAGCTGAATGAGCCGATGCTGTACGGAGCGGTCTTCAGAATATCCAGAACAGCGCCGATGCTCTTTACCTCCAAACTATCATGCGGCATCAGGGAAAACAAACGCTTGCCGTAGGAATGCGGCAGCTCTGACAGGTATCTCTCTCTGTCGCTAAAGGCATCCAAGTACTCAGAAGGCGTAAATTCACCGTCCAATAGGCCTTTAAGTATCTCTAATTTCATCTCCTTTTCAGAGGCAGGAAGAAATTGCAGACACTTCTCTACAGAATAATTGCTTACCAGATATTGTCCCATGGCGATAGGATATTTCATGGCAAATTTCTCAAATATATGATTAAGCATGTCATCATTTACCTTCTTTTCCAATTTCGCCAAATAGTATAGGGAGAACTCCTCCATCTCAGCGGAGTTGCCTTCGATATAGCGCTTCAGATTACCCTCATCTATATCTTTTTTGAAGATCTCAGGCAGTTTTTTCTCAAGCAGGAGGCTTTCGGTCCTTATCTTCTTGTAAAAGGCTCCGAAATATTCCTTTCTTAATTTTACAGATATGAAGAGGTAGAGAAGGGAAAATACCCCGATCAAGTAATATACCACGCGTGGATCGAACTTTTTCACATAAAAGAGCAGAGCACCGACCGCGACCAGAGACAAGGGCTTGATCAACCCCTCGACAATGGAAATAATACGCCCCTTGTGCAGGAGAGGGACCGGATTATACCCGAATTGTATCGCCGCGTCCTCAAACATCTTCTTGAAGATCTCGGCTGATAATTTCATTATGAATGAGGCATAGAATCCGGCAAAATAAACAAGGAATAATGCCCCGATGGAAAGTATGATCGGATAGATAGTAAAGATATTCAAGGTTCCGATAAAAGGAATAATTCTTGCAAAAATATAATTTTGAAAGATCGACAACGCTACATTCGAAACTCCGCGGAACATCCCGAGAAATCCTGAAAGATCCTGTTCAGTAAGCGCATTTGCCGCTAATTTTAATTTGAATTGATAATCGATCAATGTGGCAAGTGTAAATGAAATCAGCATCATTACCAGAAAGAGCCGGAGGTATTTCGACTTTGTCGAGGCGATATTCATCAGATCCTTCTTCGTATCGGGAGAAATGAATTTCGAGAAATAATTCTTCCGGAAATAGCCCCTGATGTTCTTGGCGGGGATACGGAGAACATAATAGAGGGCTACGAAATTGAAAACAGCCGCAATGATCAGATAGTCCCGGATATTCATCTGAAGGTATTTGGAGAGAAATACAATGGTAAAAGCAGATGTACCCGCTGCGGCGGAAGCGCCCGCCAGAATAAACGGAATAGCCCGCTTTCTCTCTCTTGAGTTCATTGTTTCATTCAGATTTGTAAAAAACAAAATAGTGAAAAACGCGAGATATACTTCGACAAAGAGATAGGCAAAGAACTCCCAGCCGGGAGCGGAACCAAAGTACCTCAAAAAGAAATAGATCAAAGCAGAAAATATGAGAAAGCCCGAAAGAGCGGCTTTTTTATTGATATAGGAGGATAAAAAGGAGAAGGCGATCGAGAAGATAATGATCAGAACCGGCGTAAGGATATAGGCAAGCGGTAGAAATTCCGGCCCGATCCTCTTCAAAAAGATGGCATCGATGGCATTCTGCGCAAATGTAAAACTTATGATAGCATATCTGAAAGTGGCCTTGAATTTTCCTGCATAAATGAGAGTGCTTTCATCTATTCCAAACATCTTGGAATAGATCTTCCTCATGCTAAATACCATTTTTTGCTTTCTTCAAATCCTCTGTGATCATCAATTTAAGTTCTGAAAGATCGTCGATCTTCTTCGTAGGCCTGAGGAATTTACTAATGTGGACCTCAAGCGCCTCGCCGTAAATATCATCATCAAAATCTTCCATCCAAACCTCAAGAACTTCTTCTTCTGAGAATGACAAAGTCGGTTTGCCAATGAAGAACAAAGAGAAATAGCTTTGCCCACCATAGAAGCTCTCTCCGGAGTACACTCCCTGACGGGGAAGCAATTTCCCCTGAACATCAAGATTTGCGGTGGGAAACCCTATTTTGTGTCCTATGCCCTTTCCGTGCATAACCGTACCGGAGATCAAATATCGTCTCCCGAGGTATTTCTCAGCTTCCAAGAAATGTCCATCGTAAATGCAATTTCTTATCAATGTGGAAGAGATCGGTGTACCCTCCACTTTTAGCAACGGAACGGTAATTACATCAATGCCCTTTTGCCGCAGCTCCATCTTTAATGTCTGAGGAGTACCCTTGCCGTCTTTTCCGAATCTAAAATTCTCTCCGACAACTATTCTGCTGACATTCACCATCTCAAGCAATCTTTGAATAAAGGCGCTTGGGCTCAGCTGGGATAAATGTGCTGTAAATTCAACAAAAAAAACGGAGTCGATCCCGCGTTTTTCAAATTCTTCGATCTTCTCATCCAGTGTAGAAAGCGCGAAATTATCGCTTCGTGCCCGAACAACCGTGTCGGGGTGGGGATAGAATGTCGCGACACCGAGGTTCTCATTTTCCTTTTTCTGATCGGCGGCGGCCAGCAGGAGTTCGACATGGCCCAAATGAAAGCCGTCGAAATTTCCAATTACAATTGTGTGAATACTGACTTCTTTGTGATCATAGCCCCAGAATATTTTCATTTACTTCCGATCAGGATAAGGCCATTCCATTTGAATGAAATGATATTATATTCGGCATCTATCATAATCACAGCATTGAAGGGGGAAAGTTTGACTTCATATTTCCCTGCCCCCGCGCTGCTCAGCTTAATCCTGATATTTACCGTCCTGAATTCGGAATGTTCCGCAAACTCCATATTGTTTGGATGACCCGCATTCATCTCCTTATCGTAAAGAGGTACGGCGGCTTTGAATTTGTATTTTCCGGTTTTTATCAGATCATTTGATCTTAATAAAAAGTGCCAGCAGGCAGGTAACATAGGAAGGAACACACCATCTGCAACTCCACCGGACTGAGGGATCTCCTTTAAAAGGAGCCCTGAGGATTCATTGATCTTTAGAATGGTCTCACCCTCATCGATCTGAAGTTTGTAGGAGAGTTTCCTGTCCGAATCCGAAACAGAGAGTTTTTCAAGAAACCCGGTTTCAGATACAAGAAAGCTGCCGTAAAAATTTTTAGCGCCGGAAGATTTGAACTTGAAGAAGTAGAAAACCATTTGTTTTCCATCTAATTCTTTTTGAGATGCTGATATAAGGGTCTCTTTGAAAGATATGTCCTTACCGCTCAACTTCCCGGAAAAGGAAGCTATTGTTCCCTTTGTGTATCCTGGAAGTAAAAACAGAACAAGTAAAATAAGGATTCCCTTCACCACATGCTTTATAATGTTCTCCTCTTTCCGGTCTGCCGGTATTCGAAATAATCACTAAGGATCCGTGAATGATCGAATGCCAGTTCATCCGGGAGCTTACTTGCACTAAAAGTGCCAATTTCCACAGCATCATCGGCAGCCAAGGGAGTTCCCGATGAAATTTCCGCAATATATACAGTTGCTATAGTATGACTTCTGGGGTCCCTCGAAGGGTCTGAATATGTGAAGAACTGTTCTCTCAATTTCACATTCAATGAAGTTTCCTCCAATGCCTCCCTTACAGCAGCGGATTCCAGAGATTCTCCTTCATCTACGAATCCACCGGGAATTGCCCAGCCGTAGGGAAAGTTCTTTCTCTTTATCAAGACGACACCTTCTGAGGTTTCAATGATGATATCAACTGTGGGAACAGGATTCTTATACTCAGTCAACAGATTCTCCCATTTCTCTGACTATTCCGGCAACATCGTTAAGGCCGGAAACCGGGATAATGATCCGGCTTTTTCCGCCGGAGCGTTTTTCGGTGATTCTGAGAAATTTCCCGTTGGCGTTTTCCTTTAGATCAAAATAATATTTTTTACTCTCTATTATCAATTCTTTGGATAAAAGTGTATCTTCACCTTGCACTTTTCTCTCCTAAATATATATATGCATAACTATATTATAGTATATTTTCACTCTATTTCAAGAATAAAGGCATAAAAGTTGGAATATAATACATAATAGGTGTTCTGATTCATAAATACGATGACAGTCGTTCACAAGTGAACGAGGTACGAGGCATTAAGAAGTGTAAAGTCTGAAGTGTAAAGTAAAGAATCGAGAAAAGATAATATACGAGAGATAGACTGGATGCCACGCTTCGCTCTGCATGACCGTTCCCAATCCTTCCTTCATTTCCCAATTATTCATTGTATTTTGTCATCCCTTCGATTCACTCAGGGCAGGCTCTGAGCTTTTCGGCGAAGGATCCATCTTGTATTTGCTTCTTGTGTTTTCCCACTATTCATTGTTCATTGTTCACTTTTTACTGTATTTACTCCCCTCTGCACTATTCATTATTCACTTTTCACTATTCACTGTATTTACTCACCCTCTATTCGCAACAGAGATCACTGCGCTTGAAATATACTTATTATTAAGTTAAACTATCTTTAATGGTATGCAAATGAAATTTCCAGAACCCGGATTCACGGTGAAGGGGACCTTTATCGATCTAAAAACCCCTGAAAGGATCGATCTCAATTATATTAAATGGCTTTGGAGTGACCCCAACACTATGAAGGAAGTTGGAGGCCCGATACTACTTGAACCCGGCATGGCCGTCAATTGGTATGAGCAAATGGTATTTCCGGGTAATGGTAAAGACCTTTACTTTCTTATCTTCACCAAGAGAGGGTCTCCTGTTGGAGAAGTGGGATTCCATAGATTCGACACTGAAAAGAAAAAAGCGGAACTCAATGTTAAGATATCGGCAAAAAACCGTGGTAAAGGGTATGGCTCTGAAGCGGTTAAAATGCTTCTGAATATTTTCTTTAAAGAATTCCATGGGGAAATTATTTCCGACCCGGTCGCACTGAAAAATATAAATGGGAGTAAGATGCTCATCTCTCTCGGTTTCGTTCAGGACAAGTCAATTAGCGAACATTGCCTGCTTTATCTTTCCAAAAAGCGTTATCAACTTCTGCTTCTGCGATGGTGAAGGCGCGCTGAGTAAGCGCGAACGTTCCAAGTTCAAAGGTTCAAAAGTTATGCTTCACAGAGCACAAGTGACAAGTGCACAAGGAAACATAAAACACATCCGTAACCGAAAAATCGATATTTCGCTTACCCCATTAGCCATCCTGTTACAATCATATCACGCCGTACCCCAACATGGTGTACTGTTCCATAAATACCATAACAATGGCTGATGCTATTTTGGTTTGTATTCAAGGCGCGAGGAGCGCCGCATACCCACAGCGGTATGTAAGCAACGAGCAACGCAGAAGACAGAAAAAGAGCTTCAGCC
>JAGLWT010000066.1 GCA_023133295.1 bacterium
AATTGACAATGGACACTTGGAAATAGGGGAGATAGGATGAAAGAAAATATAGTTTACGACAAGGCCTTCGAATTTGCAATAGATATAGTTGAAACGTATAAAAAACTAAGCTCAAAAGGAGAGCATGTCTTATCCAAGCAATTATTGAAATGTGGAACGAGTATCGGGGCGAATATTAAAGAATCCGTACATGGCCAAAGTAAGAAGGATTTTTTATCAAAGATCAATATTGCTTTGAAAGAAGCTTCCGAAACAGAGTACTGGTTGGAACTTCTTATAGAAACGAAATATTTAGATAGAAAACATCATGCACTTTTGTTGAATAAATGTAAAGAGTTAAATAGATTACTAACTTCTATTGTCAGGTCGACAAAACAAGCTATCAAAGGGGATTAATTAATATTACTCTTGCTTTCTGTATCTGAATTGTCAACTGTCCATTGTCCATTGTTAATTGCTTAAAGCCACCGTCCCCATTTCCGCTTCCAATATGTCCGAAGGAGAGGGGAAATACGAGAGAGAGAAGGAAGAGAAAAGAAATATTCCAGACGGGAATCCATCCCGATGCCGTATCTGAGAAATTGGGACGCTTGTGCACTGCGTAGCGTGTCCCTGGGTCACTGTGTTCCTGAGCTACTTACTAATAATTGTCCATTGTCAATTGTGATTCTTCTCCCAAAAAGTTGGTAAATCTTTGAAATCTAAGAGGTTTTAACAATCATGCATTGGATATATTCTGGAGCTGTCATCCTCAGGCTGTGTCGTAATTCAAAATAATGCTAATTTTTGTGAAATCAATAGGTCAAAAATGATTGCTTGATATGAAATCGTTCCTTATAATCCAAATATGGAAGTCGGTTTTTTGTGGCAGCTGCTTAAAATCAATTACGACACAGCCTGATCCTGAGGCATCGCCGAAGGATCCATCCCTTATATCTGGATTCTTCAGTCGTCTTAAACTCATTCAGAATGACAAAAGGCAACTTGTATGATGATATTTTCGTAAAGGTTGTATCAGCCCTTAATGTAATTGCGATTACCTTCTCTGATAACGCTGAATTACAGTAAATTGTATCAACTCAAACGGAGAAGAACCTCCATTGTTAATTGCTTAAAGCCACCGTCCCCATTCTGGAATCTATATTTGGCAGATGAAATTTGAAAATGTACAATTAAAATGATAAAATTCAAAAGATAGATTGCAATGAAATCTGGAGATATCTTTGCTGATATGATCTTTTACCGATAGCCGGATGATTAATGATGAGGAGATGGAAAAATGGGACCCGAGAATACAAATCAAATAAAGCAGATCAAGGACAAGATCCTACCTGTCCTGAAGAAATATGGCATTGTGTGTGCCGGAATATTCGGCTCTGTTGCAAGGGGAGAAGCGGATACTCATAGTGATGTAGATATTCTCATTCAAATCCCCGCTAACAGCAACATGTCACTTTTGGATCTGGCTGGCATGGAAATGAAACTTGAAGAGATATTAAAGAGAAAAGTAGACCTTCTTACCTACAATTCCATACACCATCTGCTCAAGGAGAAGATACTAGCAGAAGAGGTCAGGGTGATATGAAAGATAATATATTTTTCATAAGACACATTTTTGAAAGTCTAGAGCTGATTGAAGAATTTACGAAGAATTTTACGCGCGAAGAATTCAAGAAGGATGAAAAAACACAGGCTGCTGTGATCGAGAAGATTCAGATAATGGGTGAAGCCGCTAAAAGTGTTTCCGAAGATCTCAAGGATCATTATTCTGATATTCCTTGGAAAGAGATGGCCAGGACACGTGATAAACTCGTTCACGGGTACTTTTCCGTAGATTTGGATTTGACTTGGGACATTGTTATAAAGGATCTTCCCGGCTTGAAGACAAATATTCTAAAAATTATCAAAGATAGCGAATAAAACCGTCCCCATTGGTACTATAAAACTCTATTTATAATACTTGTGTCGTCATGTCGTAATTGCGACATGATGAATTGCAACTTATACTAAAAATAAACTCAAAATGCAACAAAATATACCTCCGTCCCTATTCTTTTCCTGATTACAATCGGCCTCGCAATAAAGATTGTAGCTGTATCCTGGAATGGGTTTGCTGATGCCGCGAGAATGCTCAATGCCCGCAAGTACGCATTTATAATACACCTTGCTTTCTGCATAATCATTATCGCATCCTCACTTGTATCGATTCTTATTTAAAAAATATTGGGGACGGTGGTTGAAAGTGTTGAATTTAGAGACAAGAAGTCCAATATGACGTAACATAAAGAGAATAGTGGTAACTAATAGCCAAACACCGAAATATCCATTTAATTCCGTAGACATTCGCGTAAATCCTATTTTCATTCAACACATTCAACCACCGTCCCCATGTTTGAACTACCGAGCAGAGGATTTGGAGAGGAGAGGGGAGAGGGATACGGGAGGGGAATTCGGCGATCGAAGGGGATAAGAGAGAACGAGAGATTAGATCAGAGCATTCGAAAGGAATTGTAGGGGAACGGCCTGCTGTGCCCCTCCTGAAATGGAAAATGAGTAATAAGGAAAGACACGGTACCTATTCCTATTCTTCGCAATAATCAAAAAGAAGAATATTCTTGTCCTTAGCGGCTAAGTTCCAGAGAGTTGGACTAAATCCTGATCTTGAAAGGAAACAGAAATACTTCTCTCCTTTTACAGAAAACTGTTTACTTTTCTCTTCCAGTTGAAAATATTCTTTTTTGCCGAGTTTCCGGTTTCTCCACTTACATTCGCCAAATAGGTAATTGCCTACTTCGTCAACGCATACAATATCTATTTCCTCGCTTTTATCCCACCATCTTCCGATCTTCATGAATTTGAATGGGAGATAGTTGTATTTATTAAGTGATTTGACCCTTTCGATGCATATCTTTTCGAATGAAGCTCCTGTGAAATCGTCAAGAAGGGATTCTATTTTTGTTTCCCATACATAATCCACCTCTCTTTCCTGCAGATAACTGATATTTGGAAAAATGAACCTGAACCAGAATCTGAACAATTGATCTTCAAGCCGATATATACCCTTTCTGGATTTTTCAGGTTTATCCTCCGTAACCGGTACCTGCCGGTCAATAATGTGAAGTTTCTTTAATACAGAGAGGTACTTATTTACTTTCGCCCGATCATGTATCTGTGTGTCTTGACTGATATCATTCAGACGGGTATTCCCAAATGCGAGAGATCGGATAATATCAAAATATGTTGAAGGTTCACGAAGTTCTTCTATCAATAAGAATCGTGGTTCAGAAAATAAGTAGCTGTTCTTATCAAGTATCTTCTCTTTTACATTTGCTTCAATGCTTATATTGTCATCGAATTTTTCCAGATATGCGGGTATTCCCCCAAGTATGCTGTAAGTGTATACCATTTCCCTCTTATCGTACTTAGGAAGCATTTCCCTTGCCTCTTCGAATGTAAATGGCTGAAGAAAAATCTGTCCGGTCCTCCTTCCGAATAAAGGGCTTTTAGCTCCGAGGACCTCTTTTTCCATAAAACTGATGTAGGAACCGCATAATATCAGGTTTATAGTCTTGCTTTTATGATACTTATCCCACAACTTCTGCAGTATTGAGGGCAGGGCGTGATTGCTGTTACAAAGATATGGAAATTCATCGAATATTATCAAGTCAATGGATTCGGAAAACTTTGTAAACAGGTGTTCAAATACTGATTCCCAAGAAGTGAAAATGCTGTCTTTAAGAAAGGGTTCCTTAGTGAGATCGTAAATCGCTGTGGAAATTTGTCTCAATTGTTCTTTTTCCGTTGAGAGATCACATGAAAAGAATAGATGCTTTTTATCAACCGCGAATTTTCGGAGAAGTTCAGTCTTGCCGATCCGTCTACGGCCATACATAACTATCATTTCAGAATTCTTGCTGCGATATGAATTATTCAAGTAAATAAGTTCGTCACTTCGTCCAATAAACATGATCACCTCATTAGTATACTCGTAAGTATTATACTGTAGAGTATACTAAAATAATGATAAAAAAGCAAGATTTTGCTTGACCATTATCTGTTCTGCTATATATTTCCGATTTCTTTCTTGTAATTCCCGATATTTTGCTTTGCCCCACACATTTAAAAGGTGCGTGATTTATCCGAAGTATCCATCCCAATGTTCGTATGTTCGTATATACGAACATACGAACATACCTTGATCCATTACCAATAGAACAGTTGATACTAAAAATAAACTCAAAATGCAACAAAATACACCTCCGTCCCTATACTTTTCGTATTTCGGGATATGCCCGAAGGAGAGGGGAAATACGAGAGAAAGAAGGAGGAGAAAAGAAATATTCCAGACGGAGAATTCACCCGGATGCCGTATCTGAGAAATTGAGACGCTTGTGTACTGCGTAGCGTCCCTGGGTCACTGTGTTCCTGAGCTACTTACTAATAATTGTCCATTGTCCATTGTTAATTGCTTAAAGCCACCGTCCCCATTTTCCGTAAGAGCCGATTGAGGAGATATTGGGGCGACGGAAGTGAAGTAATAAAAATACTTCAAAAAATACATTTGACAAATGCTTTTCATTTTGCTATACTGTAGCAAATGAAAAAGAAGAAAAATTCAGTTCTTATTCGTAGTAAACGGCTGAAAGATATTTGTGAGATTATTTCCGGCCACCAGTTCCGGCATAAGATCTCAATATCTTCATCCGGCGAGTATAGAATCCTTCTCTACAAGGATGTAAATGTGGAAAAGGGCCTTGTCGAAAAAGTGATAACTCGTTCAGATGTTGAAAAATTGGATAAAGCTCGTCTACTGAGAAAGGATGATGTTCTGATAATTGCCAAAGGTCATTATCCTAGGGCAGTATATATTCCGAAAGTCGATGAAAAGATCGTGGTATCTTCTTTTTTCTATATCATCAGGACTTTTAAAGGGAAGATTTTGCCTGAGTATCTAACATGGTATCTAAACTCGGAAAAACTCAAAAACTATCTCGAAAAGACATCCACTGGTACGACAATTCCTCATTTGAAAATGAAGGATCTTGAAGAAGTCAAGATTCCATTACTACCTTTAACGAAGCAAAGGAGAATAATAAAGATGAATGCTCTTTTAGATATAGAACAAAGGCTAATCAGGAAAATCCTGCGATTAAGGAAAGTCCTAATAAATGAAGCGATAAAGAAAGAAATAAGGAGATGACATGAATAGCGAGAAGAAAACTGTTGATCAGGCAACGATTGAAAAAGTAGCATGGAGTGCTTGCGACACATTTCGTGGTGTTGTAGATCCTTCTGAATATAAAAACTATATACTGGTAATGCTCTTTATAAAATATCTGAGCGATCTTTGGAAAGACAAGAAAGAAGAATATATTACTGCCTATAAGGGCGATATGGATCGTGTTAATAGAAGGCTTCAAAGAGAGCCGTTCTTTCTTCCTGAAAAATGCAATTTTGACATTCTCTATAGTAGAAGAAATAGTGCGGATATCGGTGACATAATCAATAAGGCATTGGAGCAAATCGAGGAAGAGAATAAGGAAAAGCTTGAAGGAGTGTTCAGAAATATAAATTTCAATTCAGAGCATGCTCTTGGACAGACAAAGGACAGGAATGCAAGGCTGAAGAGTTTGCTTGAGGATTTTAATGATCAACGGCTGGATCTTCGCAATTCTGTTATAGGTGATATTGACGTCATTGGGAATACTTATGAGTACCTAATCGCACATTTTGCCAGCGATGCCGGCAAAAAAGGCGGTGAGTTCTACACTCCGGGAGAAGTATCCAATCTTATTGCTAAATTGGTGAAGCCGAAATCCGGCGAAAGAATATGTGATCCGACTTGCGGTTCGGGTTCTCTTATGATCAAGGTTGCTCGAGAGGTTGAGGATAAAAACTTTTCATTATACGGACAAGAGAGCAATGGTGGTACATGGGCACTCTGCAAGATGAATATGTTCCTGCACGGAATTGACAATGCCCGGATCGAATGGGGAGATACGATAAAGAACCCGAAACTACTTGAAGATAATGAGCTCATGAAGTTTGATATTGTAGTAGCCAATCCGCCTTTTTCACTGAAGAAATGGGGTGTTGAAGAAGCAGAGCATGATAAGTACAATCGGTTTCACATGGGCTTGCCTCCAAAAAGCAAGGGTGATTATGCCTTTATTACCCATATGATTGAAACGGTTGTAGAGGATGGCGGTCGAGTTGGCGTTGTTGTGCCTCTTGGCGTCTTATTTCGTGGTGCTGCAGAAGGTAAAATTCGAAGGCAATTTTTAGATGAGAATCTTCTGGATGTAGTAGTCGGGCTTCCTGAAAAGCTGTTTTTCGGTACTGGAATACCTGCGGCAATACTGGTATTCAAAAAAGGCAGAAAGAATAAAGATGTCCTCTTCATAGATGCCTCAAATAGCTTTGAAAAAGGTAAGAATCAAAACAGATTAAGGGATGAGGATATCGACAAAATTATTAAGACATATGAGGATTACAAGACGCTTGATAAATATTCCTATCGCGCTACTTTGAATGAGATAAAAGAGAATGACTATAATCTGAATATTCCAAGGTATGTTGATACTTTTGAGGAAGAAGAGCCGGTCAATATTCCCGCCACTATTAAGGAAATAAAGGATCTTGAGGGAGAATTGAAAGAAGTACAGGAAAAGATGAATGGGTATTTAAAGGAATTGGGATTTGAAAAATGAAAAATAGAAAAACGAAGAAAAGGGAAAAACGACCGAAACTTGATATGAAAACTCAGATCAACATTTGGACTAAAGCTGGTGGTAGATGTGAATTCAAAGGATGCAACAAACTCCTTTGGCGTGACAATCTAACGTTTACGGAAGGCAATTACTCTAACATTGCTCATATTGTTGCTGTCAGCCCAGCTGGCCCACGGGGTGATAAGACCATCTCTGAAGAGAAAGTTAAAGATATTTCTAATCTAATGTTGTTATGTCTTGACCATCATAAATTAATTGATGATAGTGAAGGAGAATATACGGTTGAAGTGTTAAAACAGTATAAAGAGGAACATGAAAAACGC
Organism: bacterium; assembly: GCA_023133295.1. GTDB lineage: Bacteria > AUK180 > AUK180 > AUK180 > AUK180 > JAGLWT01. Next base: position 7,055 of record JAGLWT010000066.1, read on the forward strand.
ATTGAATACTTAACAAGTCTGCAAGACGATATGAAGACAACAATCTTAACTATCTCTTCAAATATTGGAGGCAGAAAAGTTGGAATTGATACTAAAAAAGCATTTCAAGCAGTAAAACCCAAGTATCCTGCCGATGCTCCTATTGAAATTGATTTAAGCAGTCTTAATGTTGAGGAAGATAAAGATTATTATAATGTAGCAAAAAAAATAATAGATGAGAAGATGAATTCTATTATCATACCGGCTATCCAAAGAGGGGATATTAGGAATTTGTCAATCTTTGGCATAGCATCAATCCCTCTTCTAATATATCTTGGTAATAGGGTAGGTGATACTATTGATACTGACCTGTACCAACATCATCGAGACACTCAAGATTGGAAATGGAAAGATGTAAATGATGAAACAATTCAAGAATATAGCACATATATACCTGAAGCAGTGTCAGGTGAGCAGGAAATCATTTTAAAACTATCACTAAGTGGACGAATTAATCATGATATAGTAATTGCATCAATTGGAAAGAAATTACCTTCCTATGAAATATCTATTGATGAGCCATCTGTGGAGTTTTTAAAGTATCAGAATCAAATTACTGAATATAGAAGTCGATTTCTTGAAATAATCTCTGCGATACGAGATAATCATTCTTCAAATTGCCGGATACATTTATTTTCAGCTATACCTGCACCCATAGCAATTGAAACAGGCCGGTCTCTTCTCGAAAGGGTTGAGCCAAAATTTATAGTATATGAATTTGATAAAGGAAGTAAACATTATTATAAAGCCATTGAAGTATAGGAGTGAAAAGTGTGTAAAGAATTTTTAGAAGACTTATTATCCAAGCAGAAATTATCTGAAGAGGAGGTGGAAAAACTTAAAGAAAATAGAGACAAAGTTGAAAAAATACTAAGAGAACATATTGGAAATTCGCCAAAAATAAGATATGCAGGTTCGAAAGCAAAGCATACTATGATAAAAGAAAGTTATGACTTAGACATTATTTGCTATTTTCTCTCGGATAATAGTGCTTCATTAAAGGATATTTATTCTCAAGTATTAAATATTCTACAGGATAACTATGTAGTTCAATGTAAAAAATCAGCAATTAGAATTAAATATCCGATAGATAATTATGCAGAAAGTAAGTTTCATATTGATGTTGTGCCAGGTAAATATGTTGATAATACAAATACAGATTGTTTCCTGTATATATCAAACAACGAAGGTGAGAGAATAAAAACAAATTTGGAAGAACATATTTCCTACATTTCAAACAGTGGTTGCCGAGATTTGATTAAATTGGCAAAACTATGGAAGGTTCGGAATAATCTAGAATTTAAAACTTTCATATTAGAAATATTTGTTATAAAAATATTTGAAAATTATAATAAGGAAAGTTTAGCATCCGATTTTGTATACCTTCTAAAGAGGTTATATAGTGATATTGAAACTATTGCTTTGACCGATCCTGCAAACTTGAATAATAAAGTTTCGAATCTGCTGAGCGATAACGAAAAATTATTAATCAGAGCAAATGCTGCTACTGCGTTAGCAATCATCAATGAAAATGACGAGATATCAAATAGTATTGATGATTGGAAAAAAATATTTCATGAAATTACTAGTCAGAATCAGACCCTAGTAATTATTTCTTCAAATGATTTGAGTTTAGGCAGATACACACATAAAGAATCCCCTCCATGGAGAATGAATCTAGCACACAATCTGGAGATAAAGGCATCTGTACATTCGGGGAATGGAGATACGCCGATAAACATGAGATATAATATGGGGAGGGTCGTTTCAAATCAGAGAGCTGCAATAAAGCCTGATTATTGGATAAAATTTCGTGCACAAACAAACCTTGCAGAACCGTTTGAAACTTATTGGCAAGTTGTGAATACAGGCGAAGAAGCATATAGAAACAATGGCTTACGAGGAAATATTTTTATTGGTGCGAAAACACGATGGGAAAGAACATTGTATAAGGGAATTCATTGGATAGAATGTTATATAGTGAAGAATGGTATATGTTATGCTAATGATAGATTTATTGTTAAAATCAAACATTGAAGTGTTGATTAACGACATCAATATTAAGTACAATTTGAGGAGTAAAAATGAAAGAATTGAAAAAGAAAGAACAGTTAAATCAAATTTTGGGGAAATTAGTAGAAAGCCTGGATATTTCAGAAGCAGATTTTATAAAGGCGGAAAAACGTTATGATAGTATCTCAGATTGGATGAATAGAGACGATTCGTCTGTGAAAGGCAGATTAGGTCATATTTATCCTCAGGGATCATTCATGCTTGGAACTGTTATTAAACCGACATCTGATAATGATGATTATGATATCGATTTAGTTTGTGAATTTGATGATTCCAAGGATAGAATTACGCAAAAAGAACTAAAAGAAAATGTTGGAACAGAAGTGAAATCCTATGCAGAAGCCAACGGAATTAAAAAGGAACCGAAAGATAAGCGTAGATCTTGGAGACTTGATTATGTAGAAAATTTCCATATTGATTTGTTGCCGGCCCTTCCGAATGGGGAATGGTTTAAGATCTACCTTGCTGAAAAGCAAATTTCAACCGAGTGGGCCGAGCTTGCAATAGCGATTACTGATAATAAGAAAGATAACTATTGTGAAATTTCATGTGATTGGTTACCTAGCAATCCTAGGGGTTATGCCGAATGGTTTATTGACAGAATGAAAAAAGTGTATTCAGAGCAACAAGAGAGGATCGCAAAGGCAATGGATATTAAAATTGAAGAAGTACCTAAGTACAAAATAAAAACTCCGCTTCAAAAGGCAATACAACTGTTGAAACGACATCGGGACATAATGTTTGAAGATGATGAGGATAAACCAATTTCCATTATTATTACTACACTTGCGGCAAGGGCATATGAGAATCAGGACAATATTTGCGATGCTCTTATTAATATTATCGATGAATTAACACTTAGGCGAGAGGAATACATTCCATTTATTGAAGGTGAGTATCGAATTAATAATCCAGTAAATAAGACAGAAAATTTTGCAGATAAGTGGAAAGAGAGTTTGCAGAAAAAGGAGAATTTCGATAAATGGTTAAAGCAAGTTGGGAATGATTTTACTGAGTTGCGAAACATGGATATAACTCAGGAGATATCAAAGAAATTAGAAAATACTTTTGGCTCAAATATTGTTAAGAAAACATATGAACATATACAAGAGAAAGAAACTAATTATCCCAAAGTTGAGATTAATAATCCGACTAGACCATGGAGCAGATGAATAAAGAGCGTTTAAAGGAACTTTTACAAGTACAATTTAGTGAATTACATACGAAATTCACAACACTATCTTTAAATAAGCAGGTTAATCGGTTTATTATAGAAGGTCTAGTGTGCTTCGAAGTAGAACATGAGGGTATTGTTATTAGAGATGAATACTCAATAAGGATTCATATTCCTCAAGACTATCCAGATAGTTTTCCATTGGTTGAAGAAATTGGGGGAAAAATTCCAATTGATTTTCATAGAAATAAAGATGATAATAACACATTATGCCTTGGTACTCCATATGCTGTGCAAAAGAAGTTTAAAGAATGTAGAACTCTTTTCTTCTATGTTGATCAGCAAGTAGTTCCTTTTCTATTTTCGTATAGTTATTATTGTAAGTATCATGAAATGCCGTTTGATGAGTTGAGCCATGGCGGTAGTGGAATTGTTGAATACTATAGTGAACTATTTTCGGTTGATGATCCGGTAAAAATCGTTGGGTTCTTGCATATTCTTGCCGATAATGTTTATCTAGATCATCGCTCTTGCCCATGCGGAAGTGATCTTAGGCTATGTGAATGTCACGGTAATCAGGTAATGAATTTACGCAATACTCAGTCTGAAAAGTACTTCTTATATGAATACTCACAAGTAAAGGAAATGATTGAATCGCTGGGGTTACCAATTCCAAAGGATTATTGTGGGTTTACGAAGAAATGGGGTAAAAGAAGATAAAACATAGAAGCATCTGGAGGATGAATGAAAGGGAAAACTGAAATGCGGTATAGAGACTTTCGAGAATCTAAACGAGAAATAGTAAGGCTAGCGAGCTGTACGAAAGCAAAATATTTTGAGAAAACAGCTTGCTGTGTAATTAATAACAAGAGAATAGAGAATGTAGTAACCCTTATTAGTTTGATTGATAAGGATCAAGAAGTTAAGAAAAGAAAAAACCTAATCTACCCTAATTTTGCTTTTCTACATGAGGTGTGCAAAATCGAAGAATTGGATGAATTTCTAGACCTAATTTCCTCAAAAGCCCTAAAAGTATGTGACCGAAATATTTACTTCACTGGAAGAGTTGTTAATTTAGTGGAGAGAAAATATTTGCACAGTGTAAATCAATACTCATTTGAACCAGGCAATCTCTTTACAATCGAGGGAGATATGCAATTAGATATTCCTCAGAGTTTATTATTATCCAAGGATATGCCCTTTTACCCGTCGATTAGTGAGGCGATTTATGGTTGGACAGGTCTCAAGAGTTTTAAGGAATCTAATGATTCTAGACAGAAGAAAATATTCATTTTCCTTCCTCAGAAAACTGTTCACTTTGAAGCTATAAGGTATATGCCTAAGCAAGATATGATTGTGTTTTACTTGAATGAGGAGGTTTCTAAGGGAAAGATATTTGTAAAAGGGGCTATTAGAATAGGTGACGAATTAGTCCATATTGATGGAAATATTCAAAGAACCTTTAAAATTCAGATTACAAAAGATCAAGTAAAAGAATTTGAGGAAATTGAGCTCTTCTTAATTGATGAGTACAGTAATATTCTTGATTATCATATTGAAAAAGAAAGATGGTTTCAAGGAGTCAAACGAATATTTAATGAATATGAAAAGGGGAAATCTGAAAATGTAGTAAGAAATGCAATATTGTTGGGAGAAAATGAAAAAATTGAATTTAAGGAGAATTATAAGAAAACTGATAATAATTGGGAAAATGAAATAGTTGATACTGTTAGCGCTTTTGCTAATCATAAAGGAGGTACGATATATATTGGAATTAAAGATAATCTTGAAATTAAGGGAGTAGTTTATGGAAAAATTCGTACACACGATGAACTGCAAAATTATGTTCGCAAAATCTTATCAGATAATCTGAATAAAGAACTTGAAGTAGCATTTAAAGTGCATAACTTCAAAGGGAAGAAGATATTAGCAATCCAAATTCCCGAAGGTATCAGCAAGCCATACTATAATATTTTCACAAGAGTTCCGTACATTAGAAGAGGTGCTAACAATATGAAAGCTGATCCTGATACCGATTTAAAAGAAATGTTTGAAACAAAAGATATTCCAGAGATATTTAGAAAACTAAAGAGAAGAAAAAAATGAAACAAAAAATTCCTGAAGACTGGGTAAGTGTATCGCTAAATTCGTTATTCAAACAAATAAATCGGAGAGTAGGTACCCGACAATTTCCTCCATACAGTATATCAGCAGGCGTTGGATTTGTATCTCAGATAGAGAAATGGGGAAAGGTGATTGCTGGTGATCAATTGAAAAGTTATATTCATATAAAAGAAGGTGAATTCGCTTATAATAAAGGAAATTCGAAAAAATATTCTTGTGGATGTGCCTATCTATTAAAGTCACAAGAAGAAATTTGTGTTCCGGGAGTATTTATATGTTTCTCTTCAAAAAAAGCTTCAATTGATTCTGGATTTTATGAACAATATTTTAGGGCAAACTATCATGCGAGAGAGCTTAAAAAATATATTTCTAGTAGTGCACGTGCTGACGGTTTACTAAATATAAACAAAGATGATTTTTTTAAAATTATTGTGCCATTTCCGCCTCTTCATGAGCAAAAACAGATCGCAGAGATACTTTCCACCTGGGATGATGGAATTGAGAAGCTGGAAAATTTGATCGAGAAAAAGGAAATCCTGAAAACCGGTATGCTGCAACAACTCCTGACCGGAAAGAAGCGCTTAAAAGGCTTTAATAAGTCCTTAGAAAAAATAAGAATTGGAGATTATACGAAATTAGGAAGAGGGCGTGTAATAAATCAAGAAGAAATAGATAACAATCGTGGTACTTTTCCTGTATATTCTTCTCAAACTTCGAATGATGGAATAATGGGTTATATAAATACATACGATTTTGAAGGTGAATATGCAACATGGACAACTGATGGCGCAAACGCAGGAAGGGTGTTTTACAGGAATGGAAAATTTAATTGTACCAATGTATGTGGAACAATTAGAAGTACAAAGTTATGCATAAAATTCATTTCATATAAATTAAATAGAATAACCAAATTTCATGTAAGTTATGTTGGTAATAATAAATTAATGAATAATATTATGGCAAATATTAAAGTAATAATTCCTTCCTTTGAAGAGCAACAAAAAATTGCTTCAATTTTGACTACAACTGATATTGAAATCCAGAAGTTGAGGGAGAAATTGGAAAAAGTTAAGGAGCAGAAGAAGGGATTGATGCAAGTGCTTCTTACTGGAAAAATCCGTGTTGTAGTGAATAATGAAGAATGAAAAAGGATAGATTATGACTAAGATACCAGACATGAGAGAAGACCATATTTCGCAAATTCCCGCAATGCAACTTCTGATAAATCTGGGATATGAGTATATTACACCCGAAGCGGTATTGAGAGAAAGAGGTGAGAAGACCTCTAGCGTGGTACTTGAAAAGATCCTTGAACAGCAATTAATGAAGATGAATCGTTTTGAGTATAAAGGCGAGAGCTATCTCTTCTCTAATAAAAATATAAGCAATGCGGTCAGTAGTATGAAGAATGTTATTGATGAAGGGTTGATTCAAACGAATGAGAAGATATATGATCTTCTTTCTTTGGGAAGAAGTTTTGAAGAAACGATTGCAGGCAACTCAAAGAGTTACACCTTGAAATATGTTGACTGGGAAAATATCGACAATAATGTATTTCATATAACTGAAGAGTTTGAAGTGGAGCGGAGTAATCATAAGAGCCACAGGAAGCCGGATATCGTACTCTTCGTAAATGGGATCCCGTTTTGTGTTATTGAATGTAAAAGAACCGGAATCGACATATCCCAAGGAATATCCCAGCACATAAGAAATCAAGGTCAAAGTAATATTCCTAAATTGTTTCATTATTCTCAAATACTGCTCTCAATAAATAAGAACGAAGCGAAGTATGCAACTACAGGCACAAAAGAGAAGTACTGGTCGGTATGGAAAGAAGCGATAAATGAAGATGGACTATCGAAATTGATCAACAAGGAGCTTTCTGAAGAGACTTTTAACAGCTTATTTTCAGACACCTTTAAATACTGCAAGAAGTATTTTATCAATCAAAATACTGAAAACCGTATTCCAACGGTTCAGGATAAGACATTATTCGCCTTATGCCGTCCTGAACGGCTTCTTGAGATCACGAGAAAATTCCTGGTATATGATAAGGGTGAGAAAAAAATCGCCCGTTATCAGCAGTACCGTGCGGTAAAGAAGACAATGGTGAGAATAAAAAAGGATTTCACAGCAAAAAGAAAAGGTGGTGTGATATGGCATACGCAGGGATCGGGAAAATCTTTGACAATGGTTATGATCGCAAAATCCCTTGCCATAGATCCCGATATTCCAAACCCCAGGATCATAATTGTAACGGACAGGATCAATCTTGACACGCAAATAGGAAAGACCTTTACTCACTGCGGGTTATCTCCCGTTAAGGCGCGCTCAGGCCAGCACCTTCTCGCTCTTCTTGAGTACAACAAGACGACCATCATCACGACGGTAATTGATAAGTTCCATGCGGCATTGAAAAAGCGGAGCTTGATAATAGATGACGGCAATATTTTCACTTTGGTTGATGAGAGTCATCGAGGACAGTACGGAGAAGCAAATGCTATGATGAATAAAGTTCTTCCAAATGCGTGTTATATAGGATTTACGGGAACCCCTCTTATGAAAAAGGAGAAGAATACCGCAACAAAATTCGGGGGTTTTATAGATACCTATACGATTGATCAGGCGGTTGAGGATAAGGCAGTTGTTCCGTTGCTGTATGAAGGGCGTCATGCCTTGCAGAGTGTTCAAAAGAAGCCTATTGATATTTGGTTCGAGAGAGTATGCGCTAATCTGACAAAGGATCAGAAAGCGGATCTTAAGCGCAAATTTACGCGCATTGAGAAGTTGAATCAATCCGATCAAAAGATCAAACTCATAGCTTATGATGTCAGCCTGCATTACAAAGATAACTGGCAGGGAACGGGCTTTAAGGCTCAGCTTGCAACAAATTCTAAAAGCTCTGCGATAAAGTTCAAAGAATATTTCGACGATATCGGTATCGTAAAAACAGAAGTAGTGATCTCCGCCCCGGATGATCGGGAAGGACATGAAGAAGTTAATGAGGAATCCAAAGATCAGGTAAAAAAATTCTGGAAGAAAATGATGGACCGTTTCAGAAATGAACAGAATTATAACCGTGAGATAATTGATTCGTTTAAAAATGATGACGATCCTGAAATCCTCATTGTTGTGGATAAGCTCCTTACGGGATTTGACGCTCCGAGGAATACTGTCCTTTACCTTGCTAAGAGTTTAAGAGAGCATAATCTGCTTCAGGCAATCGCTCGTGTCAACAGAATCATGGAAGGCAAAGATTTCGGCTATGTCATTGATTATTATGGGGTTTTAGGCGAATTAGACAGGGCCTTGACGATGTACAGCGCGCTTGAAGGATACAGCCAGTCAGATCTTGAAGAAACCTTGAAAAGTGTGGATAGCGAAATAAAGTCGCTCCCACAAAAGCACTCGGAATTATGGGATATATTTAAGGAGGTCAAAAACAAAAGGGATTCAGAAGAATATGAATTGCTCTTATTTGATAAGCAAAAAAGAGATAAGTATTATGAAAAACTCACGGCTTTCTCAAGAGCTCTGGGTATAGCGCTGTCTTCTTCCAGATTTCATTTGAATACACCATCAGACAAGATAGGGAAATACAAGGATGATCTTAGATTTTTCCAGAATCTTCGCGTTGCAGTTAAGAGAAGATATGCTGAGACAATTGATTATAAGGAATACGAACCCAAGATCCAGAAACTTCTTGATACTTATGTTACCTCGGATCAGATCGTTCTAATCACTGATCCTGTAAATATAATGGACAAGGACGCATTTCTGAAAGAAGTTGAAAAGGTTACAAGTTCTGCGTCGAAAGCGGATATGATCGCGCATGCGGTTAAGAGAACAACTGAAGAGCGGAAGGAAGAGGATCCGGTTTTTTATAGAAAATTCTCGAAGCTGATCCAGGACGCAATAAATGACTACAGAGAAAAGAGATTATCAGAAGCGGACTATTTGAAAAGAGCGACAGAAATAATGGAAATCGTCAGAGATAGAAAAGATCCTGATATGCCGGAGAGTCTTGAAGGGAGGAATGAAGCTCAAGCATTCTACGGTGTTATCGATGAAGTATTCAGCAGAAAGCATCCCAAGATCAATAAACAGAAATCCGCAGAACTCGGAATAAAAATTGATGATATTATTATTAGAAATATTATAGTTGATTGGCATCTGAAAACAGATGTTCAAAATATAATGATCAATCAGATCGAGGATTATCTTATTGATGAATCAAAACTGAAATTAGAATTTGAGGTTATTGACGAAATCTTGGAGAAAGTTATACATATTGCTAAAAAGAGGTATGCAGAATGAGTGTGTATTCCATCCAATACGGAGCGAAACACATTGAATTTACATTGGAATATAAAGAAAGAAAATATCTCAAGATAAGCGTTACGCCGGAGCTTGAAGTTAAGGTCAGCGCTCCCGTGAAAATGAAAGAAAAGGATGTGATAAATAAAGTTGAAATGAAATCAGCATGGATACTGAAACATCTTGAGTATTTTCAGAAATATCACCCGAAGGCGCCTCCGAAAGAATATACCAGTGGAGAGACCCATCGTTACTTGGGAAAACAGTTCAGGTTGAAGGTGATTCAGTCTGATAATACCAGTGTGAAATTGAAAAGGGGATATTTTCATATCTATACGAGTGGAAAAGAAAAAGAGAAGGTAAAAGAATTATTGGATGGCTGGTATAATGAGCATGCTTTTGCGAAATTTAACCTGATTACTAATAAATGGCTGGATAAATTATCCAAATATGGGATTGAAAAGCCGAAAATGAAGATGCGAAGGATGAAGACAAGATGGGGGAGCTGCAATTATCAAAAGAAAAGCATTATGTTAAATACCTACCTTATCCAATATTCAACTTACACGGTAGAATATATAATTGTCCATGAGCTTGCCCACTTGAAATATCCTGGACACAATAAGAAATTCTATACATTCTTGGATATTGTAATGCCGGATTGGCGCCGTAGGAAGAAAAAGTTGGATCAGCGAATCTGAAAAATTAGTCGGCGCTTCACTTCAGTTACTTGCGGAAATCCGGTGACGGCCGTTGCATTTGTTGCAACTTTGCCTTTAGGGTGTTATGTATTTAGCTAAATGCGAAAGTGAGCATTATAGCTTCCGACCGAAGGATTCCTCCCTCTATATTCTATACCTATTTACGTAATTACGAAAATGCCTTTCTCCATTGGACTTAGTGATACTAAAAATACACTCCCGCACTATTCCTAAAATCTCCTCCGTTCATATTTCTTCTATATACGATACTATACCAAAATAATAATTATTGTCGAGTATGCGCGATAAAAAGATGGATTCCCGATCCCCGATGTAATCGGGGTAAACTTCACGGGAATGACAGAGGGGATGGATCTTTCGTTACACTCAAGATGACAAATAGCGAGAAAGATGGATTCCTGCTTTCGCAGGAATGACAGAAGATAGGTCCACGAAGTAAGGACGGGGTTTCCAAGGTCACAAGCCCGACTCCTACAAATATTCTTCATCCTGCACTCTTCAATTGTCCATTTCCCCTTGTCTTTCTCCCCACTAACCTCCAACCTCTATCCTCTAACCTCTGCGAAGCATCATTGTCAATTTCTCCTATTGCATGCTCTGTTGGGCAGTCGCGAAATACTTCGAAAAATCGCAAAATCACGCTTGACATGAGTACTTCTTTTTGTTAAAATTTTTACATATGTTGCGCTGCGGATAATGGTTTTCAGTCATAAAAAACCATTACAAAATAAGGGAAAAATAAAGCTTATTACGATAAATTTCGATGATACGGTAAGATAAGCGAAGAAGAAGTGTCGGTAAACCATTTTCAGGAGGGTAATAAATGGCTCAGAAGATACTGATAGTCGATTACGGATCTCAATATACGCAGCTTATCCTGAAGAATCTCAGGCATGCCGGTTATCCCGGTGAGATCGTCCCGTTCAATAGAGTACCTACCCTAAATGATCCGAACATTCGTGGAATTATCCTTGCCGGCGGACCCCGTTCCGTATATGAAAAGAATGCGCCGACACTGCCGGACGGCTTATTTGATATAGATGTGCCGATACTCGGCATCTGTTACGGCTTTCAGCTTCTTTGCTCTACCATGGGCGGTGAAACATTACCGGGAAATACCACGGAATACGGCTCTTCGGTGATCGAGATAAAAAACAGGTCAATGCTCTTTTCAGGAATTGATCAAAGCAGAATAAATGCCTGGATGAGCCATTCGGATGAAGTGAAGAAGGCCTCTGAGAATTTCACGATATCAGCGGTATCAGAGAACGGATTTATCGTAGCTGTCGAGGATATGTCCAAGAAGATATTCGGAGTGCAATTCCATCCCGAGGTGACGCATACGCAAGAGGGGACAAAAGTACTGGGAAATTTCCTCAAAATGATAGATATTCAGGATAAATGGGATATGGATTCCCGCCTGGGGCAGATCAAAGCTGATATAGCGGAAAAAACGAATAATGAGCGTGTCGCTCTGGCTATTTCCGGCGGAGTCGATTCTACAGTACTCGCCGTTCTTCTCAAAGAGGTCATAGGTGACCGGCTGATACCCATATTTGTTGATAACGGACTATTGAGAAAGAACGAGGCCCGCGACAGGATGGAAATGTTTGCTTCTCTGGGCCTGAATGTCAAGTGTATCGACAGTTCGACGCTATTTGTCGACCGGCTGCAAGGAGTGGTGGACCCGGAAGAAAAACGCAAGATCATCGGCAAAACTTTTATTGAAGTTTTCGAGAAGGAATTAAAGGGCTCCGGTGTCCGCTTTCTGGGCCAGGGTACTCTTTATCCCGATGTCATCGAGAGCACGCCGGTTTATGGTCAGTCATCAAAGATAAAGCTGCATCACAATGTCGGCGGCCTGCCTGAAAAACTGAACCTTGACCTGGTAGAACCCTTCCGTTACCTCTTCAAGGATGAGGTCAGGGAATTGGGGAAATTATTAAATGTCCCTTCGCCGGTATTGGATCAGCATCCCTTCCCCGGCCCCGGGCTTGCGGTACGCATAATCGGAGCGGTAAATGAACAGCGGCTTGAACTGCTGAAGGAGATAGATGACATTTTTATAAGTGAGCTCAAAAGCACAGGCCTTTATGAGCAGATATGGCAGTCATTGGCGGTACTCGTGCCCGTAAAAAGCACTGGTGTGAAAGGGGATGTGGGCATTTCCGAGCATCTGACAGTATTGAGGGCGGTGACTTCCGTAGACGGGATGACCGCTGACTGGTTCGAGATGCCTTCGGATTTCCTGAAAAAGGTATCCTCGATGATCACAAATAGAGTAAAAGGTATAAACCGAGTAGTGTACGATATTACTTCAAAACCACCCGCAACAATAGAGTGGGAATAACTGGAGATTGGAATGAAAATAGGTATTGGTGTTTTCCCGGGTTCAAATTGCGACAGGGACGCGATGTATGCTTTCAAGTGTCATGGAGCCGAAGGTATCGATTATATTCATTATGGTGTTGAAACATTGAGCGAATACGATATGATCATCCTTCCGGGCGGATTTTCCTTCGGGGATTATCTGCGCACCGGGGCGATAGCGGTACATTCAGAATTATTCTCCGCTCTGCCGTCATTCATTGCCGGCGGCGGGCTGGTCCTCGGTGTATGCAACGGTTTTCAGATGCTCGTTGAATCGGGACTGCTCCCGGGCTTTCTTCTGCGCAATCGCGAGCACCGTTTCATTTCCAAACAGATCCATCTGAGGGTGGAGGATACGGATACACCCTTTACATATAAATACTCAAAAGGGGATGTGCTGAGAATGCCCATTGCCCATACCACAGGTAATTATCAGCCCGCTGGAACCTCTGAGAAGGATATACGGGTAATATTCAGATATTGTGACGAAGACGGCAATGCCACGGGCGAAGCGAATCCGAATGGCAGTCATGATAATATCGCCGCCGTTTCTGATCCGAAGGGAAGAGTTCTCGGCATGATGCCTCATTTTGAAAGGGTCTGCGACCCGATACTCGGAGAAAGCGGTATTCCCTTGATAAAGGGCATACTTGAAGGAGGTGGAAATGGGAATTCTTAGCGCGAATGATCTCAAGATAGTTACCGAAAGATTAAAAAGAAAGCCGAATTCCGTGGAAGCGGGGATCTTCTCCGTGATGTGGTCGGAGCATTGCAGTTACAGGACATCAAGGCCCTTTCTCAGCAAAATATTTACCGATTCTCCCAGAAAACTGGCGGGTCCCGGTGAGAATGCCGGAGCATTGGATATCGGCGACGGTTATTTCGTCGCATTCAAGATGGAATCGCATAATCATCCCTCCGCTATTGAGCCGTATCAAGGCGCCGCTACAGGTATCGGCGGTATTTTAAGAGATATTTTCACAATGGGCGCTCGACCGGTGGCATCTACAGACCCCTTGAGATTCGGTCATATGAACGATCCGCATTCCCGGCATCTTCTGGAAGAGGTTGTCAGAGGAGTTTCGGATTACGGTAATTCAGTCGGAGTTCCCACACTTTGCGGAGAGACACAATTTGATGATTCATACGGTATTAACTGCCTTGTCAATGTTTTTGCTCTCGGCATCGGCAGAACCGACGAGATCATCAAGGGCCGTGCCTCGGGCACAGGAAATTTAGTCCTGTATTTCGGTTCAAAAACGGGCCGTGACGGTGTTGACGGAGCGTTCTTCGCTTCAGATGAACTGACGGAAGAGTCAAAGAAGAACCGTCCTTCAGTACAGATAGCGAATCCGTTTCAAGAGAAGAAGGTGATCGAGGCATGTATGGAGATCGCCCGGAAGCATCTTGTCGTGGCAATGCAGGACATGGGCGCGGCAGGCCTTACTTCTTCTTCAGTTGAGATGGCGGAGAGGGGAAATGTTGGTATATCAATGGATCTTTCGAAGGTCCCGCTGAGACAAAACGATGTGACCCATTATGAGATGATGCTTTCCGAGACACAGGAGAGGATGCTGGCAATAGTCGAACCCGGCCGTCTGAAAGAGATCACCGCTGTTTTGAAGAGGCATGAGGTTGACTGGGCCGTTATCGGCGAGGTCATAGACGAGCCCGCATTGAAGCTCTTTGACGGCGATGGGGAATCCGTAGCGGTGATACCATTGGAGTCGCTGCAATATGATGTTCCTCCCGCGGGTACGAAAAGGGAGAAAAGGGACTTGGAAACCTCACAAGCTGATCTTTCGCAGATATCCGTCCCTTCGGTATTCAAGAAACTAATGGCATCGGATCTGATAAATTCCAAGCATTGGATATACGAGCAGTATGATTCCAGGGTCGGAGCGGATACCGTTCGCCCTCCCGGGAACGGATTCTCCGTACTGCGTGTGATGAAAACAAAAAAAGCCCTCAGTATTACAAATCTCGGACTTGAGGACTGGGTGCAGATCGAACCGTATAACGGCGGATTCAATACTGTTGTCAGATCCGCTTTGGAGCATTATCTGGGAGGGTTCACTCCCATCGGCATTACGGATTGCCTGAATTACGGGAATCCCGAAAAGCCGCATATACTGGAACAATTCGCCGCAAGTGTAAGAGGGATGAGCGATGCTGCTGAGCTGCTGAGCGTCCCTATCATTAGCGGAAATGTGTCGCTGTACAATGAAAATGAGAAGGGTGCCGTAAAGCCGCTTTTGCAGGTAGGAATGGTCGGCCTTATAGAAGATATCGAGGATATCTCATATCCCGAATTTCAAAAGAGCGGCTCCCGATTATACCTTCTTGAGCTCTCCGACGGCGTTAACTCTCCGACCGTGGCTTCCAAGGTCCTTTTTGATAATGATCAGGGTGCGGTTCCACGCATTGATCAAAACGCTCTCAAGGAATTCATCAGCAATATGGAGAAGATACTTCCGCTTGTTTCCTCCGCCCGCATGATCTCCCGCGGAGGGCTTGCCCTCGCATTATTCAAGATGTGTCTTGAT
Organism: bacterium; assembly: GCA_023133295.1. Classification (GTDB taxonomy): domain Bacteria; phylum AUK180; class AUK180; order AUK180; family AUK180; genus JAGLWT01. Next base: position 22,420 of record JAGLWT010000066.1, read on the forward strand.
AATGGACTTGCCTTTGAGATACCTAAGATGGAAAGCGGTGATCTTTTCAAAGAATACGGCGCGGCGATGCTCTTTGAAATTGACCCGTCGCTGGAAAAGAAGTTCCTCTCCTTGACCGCAACGCTTTCTCCTAAACATATAGGGAGCGTGACCGTGGGCGATGATATCATCATCAATGGTGAGAAGATGAAAAAAACAGAGCTTATTGAATTATACAGCGATTCCTTCGGAAGGAATTTCCTATGAGAGAATATTGCGGAGTTTCCGGGATCATTCTTGATGACAAGGACCTTTTTTATAAAATGTATCTCACGCTTTTCTCTCTGCAGCATAGAGGGCAGGAATCAGCCGGCATAACGATAAATGATCACGGGGATTTTGAGACATATAAATGCGACGGCTTTGTCAGGAATCTTCTTGACAAAAGAATAAAGAGCAGAGCGGGCAACGGTTCCGTCGGCCATGTCAGATACCGTACTTCCGGAGATTCTCATATATCGAATGCCCAGCCGATATTCGCTGAGACCAATTTCGGCCCGATCGCACTCGCGCATAATGGAAATCTTGTGAATTTCAAACCCCTTAGAAGACATCTCGCCGCACGGGGCGCGATCTTTTCGGGAGATTCGGATTCGGAATTGATAATCCATTATCTCGCGGGGCTGAAGGGCAGCTTTGAAGATGCGCTTTTGGAAACAGTGAAAACCATCAAAGGAGCGTATTCTCTGGTAATGTTGACCGAGGATGCCCTCTGGGCGATCCGTGACCCTCATGGTTTCCGCCCGCTGGTCTATGGTGAGATACCCGGCGGACATATGGTGGCTTCAGAGACATGCGCGATAGATATTCTTGAGGGAAAGGTGCTGGGTGAGGTTCCTGCCGGCCATATACTAAGGATAGGAATGGACGGCAAGATCGAGATGAAAAGATTCTCATCGGAGATAATCAAACAGCATTGCGTATTCGAACATATATATTTCGCGAGGCCTGATTCCCAGGTATTTTCAAAGAATGTGCATAAGATGAGATATGAGATGGGAAAGCAATTGGCGCGGGAGTATTCCCATATAAAAGCGGATATCGTTGTTGCTGTTCCTGATTCCGGTGTATCGTCGGCAATGGGTTTTGCCAGCGAAAGCGGTATTCCAATGGACAGAGGACTTATAAGAAATCATTATGTGGGCCGTTCATTTATCCAGCCCACACAGAAAGAAAGAATGGACCTAGTGAAGATGAAGCTCAGGCCGGTGCTGGAGGTGATAGAGGGTAAGGAGATCGCGCTTATAGACGACTCGATGGTAAGAGGCACTACCGCTAATGCGATCATAAAGCTTATAAAGGCGAAAAATGTCAAAAAGATACATTATTTCATAGCTTCTCCGCCTATAAAATACAGTTGTTATTTCGGAGTGGATACGCCTGACAGAGAGAAGCTGATCGCGAATAAAATGACCCCGGAGGAGCTTGCGGAGCATTTTGGCATCGCTTCGGTGAATTACCTTCCCGTTGAAGGCCTGAAGCGCATTCTCAAGGAAAATGCGAATGATTATTGTTTTGCCTGTTTCGCGGGAAATTATATTATGGAGAATGAAAATGGTTGATTACAAAGATTCCGGAGTTGACCTGGAATTCGCGCAGAAGATCCCCGCGATAGTCAAGGGGCTTTTAAAGCAGCAGGGCGTTTCCGGCGGCTCAAATATCGGCGGTTTCGGCGCGGCGATCAAATTAGCGGAAGATATGTATGTCTCGATGGCATGTGACGGTGTTGGGACAAAACTGATACTTGCTCAGAAACTCGGAAAATATGATACCGTGGGAATAGATCTCGTGGCGATGAATGTAAATGATATTCTCTGTACCGGACTGTACCCGAAATATTTTCTTGATTATATGGGTTTCGGGGATATGGAGGAAGATCGTTTTAAGCAGATACTTTCAGGGATAATCCAAGGATGCAAGGAGAGTGGATCACAGCTTATCGGCGGCGAATCAGCCCAGATGACAGAGGTTTACGGAGATAAAATTGATCTTGTCGGCTTTTCCATGGGTATGGGCCGTAAAAAAGATCTTCTTAATAGGAGCAAGGTAAAAGAGGGCGACCGTATCGTCGGCCTTCCTTCATCAGGGCTTCACTCAAACGGATTCAGCCTTGTCAATCTTCTCATTGAGAAGGGTGACTTTCCTTTGGGAGATGAACTTCTTATACCTACGAAGATATATGTAAAGGAATTCAAGCGGCTCAGGAAGAGATTCCAGATCAAGGCCGCAGCGCATATTACCGGTGGAGGGGTGCATGAGAACCTTCTTAGGGCGGTGCCCCCTTCACGCGGGATCAAGCTTCATTACAATTGGAAAGTACCCGAAATATTCAAAAGGATACAGGCCTGCGGTGTTGATAAGAACGAGATGTACAGGGTATTCAATATGGGTATCGGCTTCGCCTTTATTCTATCAGGCGGCGAATCGACGACATTACCGGAAGAGTATAAGATCATTGGAGAAGTGATATGAAAAAGATTGGTGAAGGAAAAACAAAAGCTGTGTTCCAGGATGAGACGGGAAAGAGATATTTCCTGAGATTCAAGGATGATATCACCGCGTTCAACATGGAGAAACACGAGCAGCTGCAGGGCAAGGGCGCTTTGAACTGTGATATTACATGGATGATATATGAGCATCTTAAAAAGAACGGCATTGACACCTCATATATCGCGCGTACGGACGAAATCACGATCGAGGTATCCGATGTAAAGATGATCCCCGTTGAGGTAGTTGTCCGCAACAGGGCATACGGCAGTTTTTTGAAGCGCTTTGATCTTGTCAGCGGCGCCAAATTGGATTTTCCGCTTGTTGAATTCTTCTACAAGGACGATGAACGCAACGACCCGCAGCTCACCAGAGAGCTCTTTGAATTAATGGATCTGGCTACTCCGGAAGAGATCGAAGAATTGAAGAGATCTGCGAAAAAAATAAACGGCATCCTATTAGCCCTCTTTGAATCCTGCGGAATTTCGCTTGTCGATTTCAAGATCGAGTTCGGAAAAGACCCTTCGGGAAAACTTCTGCTTGCCGATGAGATCGATCCCGACTCGTGCAGATTATGGGGCCAGGACGGAGAGATGCTGGATAAGGAAAGATTCAGAAAGGGAATGGGAAAGATAGTTGAAAGCTATAAAGACATTCAGGGCCGTTTGAAGGGAGTGCTGTGAAAAAAGCAATAGTATCGTCCTATACAAAGGGTGACGGCCTTCTTGATTCGGCGAAAAAGCTTGTGCAATGCGATTATACGGTGTTTTCCACCGGAGGTACATACCGTTTCCTCCATGAAGCCGGCATCGCGGTCAAGGAACTTGCTGATCTTACCGGATTTGATACATTGGCCGATCAGAGGGTCAAGACCTTGTCTCCTGTTATCTATGAGGCCATACTTTCACCGTCATTAAGAGAAGACCATCCATTATTCGGTCTCAAGGTCGTTTTAGTGGACCTTTATCCATTTCCAAGAGCAGGGGAATTTGAAAAGCATCGTGAGCTGATCGATATCGGCGGTGTTACCTTGTTAAGAGCGTCGGCGAAGAACATTCCGCATGTGCTGCCGTTCCTGAATTCCGGGGACCTGATGGATTTTCTTGATGGCGCTGAGATCTCGCCTGAGAGTTTAGCAAAAAAGGTATTCTCGTTCACCTCCTATTATGACTCGGTGATCGCCTCGTCTATCTCCGCTTCCGATCTGCGTATAGATCATTCCGCCATTGCCTTGGAGAAGGTATGCGAGGCGTCTTACGGTGAGAACCCGGGAGAAAGGGGAGAGGTCTTTTCCTTTGATCCTTCCGGCCTTTGCCGCCTGAAGGTCATTACGGGCAAAAAAGGCGTATCATTTAACAATTATTATGACGCATGGATCGCTTATGAAGCGGCCGGCGGCCGCGCGAAGCCGGCTGCAGCCGTAGTTAAGCACGGCAATCCTGTCGGTGCCGCCTTTGCCGATAGTATTGAAGAAGCATTTGAGAAAGCCATGAGCACCGACCCGGTATCCGCTTTCGGCGGGATAATCGCCTTGAACCGCGAGCCAGGCCGCGAGCTTGTTCTAAAGCTAAGGGAGCATTTTATGGAAGTGCTCATAGTTCCCGCTTTGAGCGAAGAATGTATCTCTTTGCTCTTTGAGAAGAGAAAGAATCTAAGGATATTCATTGGAGAATACGATGAAGGATCTCCCATTATCAGCATGAGAGGATTCGCGGGGACACTTCTGGTCAACAGCAGGATTCCCGCTGCTGCGAATTACAAAATAGTTTCGGAGGGTAATTCGCCCGCTCCTTCGGATCATATGATCGACTTCGGCATTTCTCTTCTGCGGTTGTATACTTCAAATTCCATTCTCTTGATAAAGAATAATTGTGTCATTGGAGCGGGATTCGGCTTTCCGAACCGCATTGAGGCCATGCAAAGGGCTATACTGCAGGCCGGTGACACCGCTGAAGGGGCAATGCTGCTTTCCGACGGCTTCTTTCCCTTTGCAGACTCTATTGAGATAGCGGCAGAGGCAAAGATCGGATGGATCATACAACCCGGAGGTTCTCTGAAGGATAAAAAAGTGATCAAAAGGGCTAAGGAACTTGGGATCGGGATGATGTTGACCGGAGAGCGCTACTTCCGGCATTAGGAGTATTTATGAGTGCAAGTGTGCTTTTAGGATTACAATGGGGGGATGAAGGAAAGGGGAAAATAACCGATTATCTGGCTTCTCAGGCAGAGATCGTATTAAGATTCCAGGGCGGAGATAATGCCGGCCATACCCTTCTCATTGACGGGAAGAAGTACTTCAATCACCTTATACCTTCCGGTATCATGTATGATGATAAGTTGAGTATCATAGGAAATGGAGTCGTGGTTAATCCTGCAACGCTCGTAAAGGAGATAGCGGGCCTGAAAGAAAACGGCATATCGGCAAAGGGATTAAGGGTTTCCGAAAAATGCCATCTGATAACACCATTTCATATAGCTCTTGACGGAGCGAATGAAATGCGCAAGGGTTCTATCGGTACCACAAAAAAAGGCATAGGCCCCGCATATTCCGACAAAGCCGCGCGGCGCGGGCTCCGCTTTTTAGACCTTCTGGACGGAGACGGCGGTTTTCAAAGATATGAGTCGGCTGCGAAATATCATTCATTTGTACTTAAAGAATATTTCGGGATCGAGCCCCCCGATATACAGGACTCGTACGATAAGATCATGGAATATCTGAATATATTGAAGACATATATATGCAATACAGAGGAATTGATGTTCGAGGCATATGAAAAGGGGACAAAGATCCTTTTTGAAGGTGCTCAGGGCATTCTTCTTGATCTGGACCACGGAACATATCCGTTCGTCACATCTTCCAATACCGTTTCAGGCGCCGCGCTTTGCGGAAGCGGTTATCCCCTGGGCGGTGTGAAAAAGATCACCGGTGTGTTCAAATCATATACGACCAGGGTAGGCGACGGGCCTTTTGCTACCGAACTCTTTGATGATATTTCCGAGGCCATATGTGATAAGGGCGGAGAGTACGGTACCACCACCGGCAGAAAGCGCAGAGTGGGCTGGGCGGATATCGTTGATCTGAAGCGGGCTGTCCTACTCAGTGGAACGACAGATCTCGCTATGACCAAGGCAGATGTTCTCTGCGGAATGGAGAAGGTACTTATCGCTGAGGGCCGGGATAGCGCGAATAAGCCCATTTATAAAGAATTCGAGGGTTGGGGAGAGATAATACAGGCTGGTAAATACAGCGATCTTCCCGAAAATCTTAAAAAGTATATTGAATATATAGAAGAACAATTGGGAGTTCCCATAAATATTATTTCCTATGGACCCGCCAGGAGGCAGACAATTGAAAGATAACACTATTTTATTTTTGTTCGGAAGTAAAAGCGATCTCAAGTATTTTGAGCCGATGGAAAAGTTTCTGACCACCTGTGAGGTCAATTATCAGGTCAAGATACTTTCCGCGCATCGTGATCTTGAAGAGCTTACGGCTTTTTTGAAAGCGCATTCAAAGGATTATGCCGCCATTATCGCGGGCGCCGGTTTTTCCGCGGCTCTTCCCGGAGTTGTCGCAGCATTATCGGATACTCCTGTGCTCGGCGTTCCGTTCTCCAGTTCTCCGATACATCTGGACGCGCTTTATTCAATGATACAGATGCCTAAGGGAATACCTCTGGCTGTTTGTTCATATGATAAAACGGGCCTGATAAACGCCACTCTTTTATCGTTGAGAATTTGCAAAGAAAATGAGAAATGTGAGAAGATGAAAGCGGAACTCAGAAAATGATCGAGAGATACTCCTACAAACCCATTTCTTCCATCTGGTCATATTCAGGGCGGTTAAAGAGATTTGTGAAGATCGAGGCCGAAGCCGTCAGATACTATGAAAGTACGGGCGAGATACCCAGGGGTTCTGCCGACAGGATCGCACGGGCGAAGATAAATAAGAATGATGTTATTGAAAGGGAGAAGATAACAAAGCATGATATAATCGCCTTTCTCGAGGCCCTGGAAGAGGCCTCAGGCGTCTCCAAGGGCCTGCATATGGGTCTTACCTCTTCTGATATCCTTGATACCGCCACAGGCATGCAGATCAGAGATACGGCGAAAGTGGTCAGAAAGCTTATAAAAAGTGTTGAGAAGATACTCCTTGAGCTTATCCACAAATGGAAAGGGGTGACTATCATGGGCAGGACGCATAATGTCCATGCCGAGCCGACGACACTGGGGCTGAAATTCCTCAATCACCTTTCTGAATTCGACCGCAGCGCCGCAAATCTCCTGAATGCCCTGGATCAGGGCTCTGCGGGCGTGATATCGGGGGCGGTAGGTACTTATGCCGTTCTGACCCCCGAAATGGAGAGATATGTGCTCAAGAATCTTCGATTGAAGAGGATCATCGGGACAAATCAGGTCATACAGAGGGATATACATGCCCGTATTGCCTCGGAAGCCGCTATACTTGGAGGCTGTCTGGAAAGGATCACATTGAATATCCGGCTTCTGTCCCACACCGAGCTTGGTGAGGTGATGGAGGGTTTTACAAAGGGTCAGAAGGGCTCATCAGCCATGCCGCATAAGAAAAACCCGATCAAATGTGAGCGTGTATCCGGTATGGCGAGATTACTCAGGGGATACTGTACCGTTGCTATGGAGAATATCATGTTAATGCATGAAAGGGATATCTCTCACTCATCCGCGGAACGCATTATTCTACCAGATATTTTTCATTCACTCTGCTTCATTCTCACGGAAGTTTCCAATATTTTGGGAAATATCCGTGTAAATGAGGATAATATCAAAAGAAATATCGAACTTTCCGGAGAAAGATTCCTTTCAGGCTCCGTTCTGAAGGAATTGATGAAAAGCGGGTTTTCCAGAAAAGAAGGCTATGAAAAGGTACAGGAGCTTGTTTTCAATGCTATCAACAAAAAAGTAGGATTATCAAAAGAGATCCTGTCGGATCCCGGAATGAAAGATCTTTTTAACAAAGCGCAGCTCAAAGCAATGGTCAGTCAGGATTATTTTACCCGTTTTGCCGATGAGATCATAAAGGATTATTTGGAGGAAAAAAATGCGATATAGAATCACGGTGAAGTTCAAGGAAGGGGTATTCAATCCTGAAGGCGATACGGTGAAAAGAACCCTGAATAAATTGGGCTATACAGGTGTAAGTAATGTGTCCATCGAAAGAGTATTCGTATTAGAAGTTGGCGACGATATTGGCCGGGAGCAGGTGGAAAAGCTTGCTTCTGATATATTGTCAAACCCGGTAATTGAGGATTGGGAGATCGAGCGGAAATGAAGATCCTTGTTATCGGGAACGGAGGCCGGGAGTCGGCATTACTTCTTTCCCTTCGTTCATCTTCATCGGCACTTTATCAATGGCCCCATAACAATTGCCTTGATTTTGTCGCACCCTTTCTGCCGGTGGAGCAGACATATGAGGAATTGGCCGGCAATATACGCGATGCCGGTATCGGCCTGGTGATCATAGGCCCGGAAAAGCCTCTTGTTGACGGATTGAGTGATAAATTGAGAGCCGCCGGTGTCGATGTTTTCGGCCCCGGCCGCGATGGTGCGAGATTAGAAGGGGATAAGGCCTTTGCCCGTGAGCTGATGGATTCAGCCGGAGTTCCGTCACCAAAATACAGAATAATAAATGACCCGTGCAGCATAGAGGATGTTTTGTCTGAAATGACCATGCCGGTGTATATCAAGGCCTCAGGGCTTGCCGGAGGGAAGGGCGCGATATTTGCTTCCGATATCTGCCGCGCCAGGATCGTCGCCAGGGAAATTCTGGAGACGGACCGCTTCGGTAAGCAAAAGAGTATCGTGGTCGAGGAGTTCCTTCAGGGAAAAGAGATATCGATGATGGCGCTTGTGGCGGATGGTAAATATATTCTGCTTCCCCCCGCCGCTGATCATAAAAAGGCGTATGACGGGGATAAAGGCCCTAATACCGGCGGCATGGGTTCTTATGCTCCCGTAGATATCCCGGCCGGCCTCTATGAGAAATGGGGCAGTGAAATAATCGGCAGAACGATTACATATTTAAAGCAAAAGGGCATAGATTACCGCGGAGTGCTTTTCGCGGGTTTAATGGTTGAAGGCGATCAGGCGAAAGTACTGGAATTCAATTGCCGTTTCGGGGATCCGGAGGCACAAGCGGTGCTTCCCTTGCTGAATGACGATATGCTGCAGCTCTTTCTTGATGTTTCCAGAGGGATCCTTCCCCCGGAATTGACAACGGAAGAAAATTACTCTATGACCGTAATCATAGCGGCAAAGGGATATCCGGGTGAGTATTCGAAGGGTTTTCCCGTGGATATAGGAAAGATAGACCCGGAATTAACATTTTTTCCCGCGGGAGTGATAAAAGAAGGAGAGAATTACCTGTCCAGCGGAGGGAGATTGGGTGGGATCTCCTGTACAGGGAAATCATTTGAAAAAATAAGTGATAGGATATATAATCAATTAGAGAAATTGAAGAGTGAGAATATTTTTTACAGAAAGGATATAGGATCAAGATGAAAAAAAGAAGCAGCACAAAATTGATATTTGTAACAGGAGGAGTTATTTCTTCCCTGGGAAAGGGAATAACCGCTGCCTCGACAGGCGTTATTTTGAAGGGCAAGGGTTTCAATGTAAATGTTTTGAAGTTCGACCCTTATCTGAATGTTGACTCGGGAACGATGAACCCTTTCCAGCATGGAGAAGTATTCGTTACCAAGGATGGCGCTGAAACGGACCTCGATCTGGGGCATTATGAGAGATTTCTTTCAAGGGATATGATACAGGAAAATAATGTCACCACGGGAAAGGTTTACTCAACCGTCATAGAAAAAGAAAGAAAGGGTGAATTTCTGGGGAATACGGTTCAGGTCGTCCCCCATATTTCCGATGAGATCAAGAAGCGTATCTATCAGCTTTTCAATAAAGAGGATCAATTTCTGATATGTGAGATCGGCGGTACCGTCGGTGATATCGAATCCCTTCCTTTCCTTGAGGCCATCCGACAGATAAAATTGGAGTTTCCGGATGATGTAATGTTCCTTCACCTTACCCTTATCCCCTATATCAGAACCTCCGATGAGTTGAAGACGAAGCCTACGCAGCACTCTGTGAATGAACTGAGAAGGATCGGTATTCAGCCCGATTTTATCGCATGCCGAAGTGAACGGCCGCTTTATGAAGGAATAAAAGCGAAGATATCTCTCTTTTGCAATGTTTCTGAAGAAAGGGTCATATCTCTCCCCGATGCCCCCTCTATTTACGATGTTCCGATCAATCTTGAAAATCAGGATTTCGGAAATTCAATATTGGATTTCTTTTCCCTTGTCCCTACCAGAAAATCCAATTACATGGATAATTGGAAGACCTTCCTGAAGAATTATTACGCTCATGAAAAAGAGATCACCGTAGGCATTGTGGGTAAGTATGTGAATCTCACTGATTCGTATATGTCCATAAGAGAATCCATAAATCACGCTTCGAGTTTTCTCAAGGTAAAAACGATTATAAAATGGATAGAATCGGAATCCCTTGAAAAGGATAATATCGATGAGGAATTGAGCGGCCTGGACGGTATATTGATACCAGGCGGATTCGGCTCACGAGGTATTGAAGGTATGATAAATGCCTCAAAATTCGCCCGAAACGCGAATATACCCTGTTTTGGGATCTGCCTGGGTATGCAGGTAATGATCATTGATCTTGCCAGAAATGTGCTTGAGCTCAAGGGCGCGCATTCCTCGGAATTTGACAATAAAACATCGCACCCGGTAGTTGACCTGCAGAAGTCGCAGATCGATGTGGAAAAAATGGGCGGAACACAGAGATTGGGCCATTTCCCTTGCAGGATAACTAAAGGTACGAAGGCAATGGAGTCCTTTGGCGAAAATCTGATACTGGAAAGGCATCGGCATCGTTATGAATTCAACAATACATATAAGAAGGCTTTTGAAGATAAAGGAATAGTATTTTCCGGCATATGTCCGCAGAACGATCTTGTGGAGATCTCGGAATTGGCTTCGCATCCGTTTTTCCTGGGATGCCAATTCCATCCGGAATTGCAATCTCGGCCATTGAATCCGCATAGCCTTTTTTTGATGTTTATTAAGAAGATCTTGGAGGGTCGATATGAAAATTAAAAGCAAGATTATGGAGAAGGTGGATATCTTCAGGAGCCTTAAAAGGATCTCGCATGAGATCATCGAAAAGAATAAGGGAACTGAGAATCTCGCTATTCTGGGCATTCGAAGAAGAGGGGTCCCTCTGGGAGAGATCATTCACAAGGAGATCGAGGCGGAAGAAAAGAAAAAGGTCGCTTCCGGCATTCTTGATATTACGCTTTACCGCGATGACCTGTCAACGCTTGCGGATAAACCCAAGGTGAACAGTACGGAGATAGATTGGAATGTCAACGATATGAATATTGTCCTTGTGGACGATGTCCTGTACACGGGAAGGACCATTCGTGCCGCCCTTGATGAGATCATGGATTATGGCCGCCCGCGTTCCATTCAGGTTGCTGTGCTGATCGACCGGGGACATAGGGAATTGCCGATAATGGCGGATTATGTCGGTAAGATCATCCCCACAAAGAGCAATGAGGTCATAGAAGTGAAGACCGATGAGACTGATGGTGAATGGGCGGTATGGATTGCCGAGAAAACAAAGAAATGAGAAAACATTTAATAACTCTGGACGATCTCTCCAAAGAGCAGATCATTAGTATTCTGGAACAGGGGAAGGCATTCAAGGAGATCCTGTCGCGGCCTATTAAGAAGATCCCTACATTGAGGGGAAAGACGATCGGCTTATTGTTCTTTGAGCCCTCAACGAGGACCAAGCTCTCGTTCGAACTTGCCGCGAAAAGGATGTCCGCGGATATCGTGAACTTTTCCGCATCGACCTCATCACTCAAGAAGAATGAGTCGATCAAAGATACCGTGATGACGCTGGACGCGATGAAGATAGATATATATGTTGTCCGCCACCCCTCTCCGGGAGTACCCTATATTATCGCGGATCATATCAAGGGATCGGTGATCAACGCCGGAGACGGCGCGCATTCCCATCCCACTCAGGCCATTCTTGACCTTTATACGATGTGGGAGCGCTTCGGTTCCATCAAAGGCCTGAATGTAACCATAGTCGGTGATGTGAAATATTCCAGAGTCGTCCGTTCCGATATCTCGGGACTGCTGAAAATGGGCGCAAATATTACTCTATGTACACCGAAAACCCTCTTGCCCCGTTATGTTATTGATGCCAGGGTCCGCCATACCTTTGACATGAAGAAGGCCGTTAAGGATGCCGATGTGATAATGGGATTGAGGATGCAGAAGGAACGGCAGGACTCCGGTATTATCCCCGATGAAGTGGAGTATAATCACTTTTTCGGATTGAAATCTCATCTGCTGGAACATGCTTCCAAAGATGTTATGATCATGCACCCCGGGCCGATCAACAGGGGAATTGAGATCGATGGCGAGGTTGCCGATTCAAAATATTCCGTGATCAATGAGCAGGTTACGAACGGGCTCGCGACCAGAATGTCTATCTTTTATCACTTTGTGGAGAATTAACATGAATAATGTGGAAATTAAAAACGCCAAAGTACTCATTGGCGGCAAGTTCGAGAAAACAGCCGTATATATAAGCGATGGAAGGATCACCTTCAGCAAGCCCAAAGGTAAATCGGATATTATTGATGCCACGGGCGCCCTCGTTCTGCCCTCGCTTTTCGATATACATACGCATCTGCGCTGTCCGGGCCAGGAGTATAAGGAAGATCTTGATTCTGTTACAAAGGCGGCAGTACATGGCGGGTATACAGATATCTCATCCATGCCCAATACCTCTCCGCCCGCGGACAATGAAGCTCTGATCAATTATATCAAATTGGAAGGGGCGGTATTTAAGAGATGCCGCATTCATCCCTTCGGAACGCTTACTTTGGGTTCAAAAGGCGAGCGTTTGTCCAGGATGGGACTGATGAAGAAAGCCGGCGCCGTCGGCGTGACCGATGACGGTAAATGTATCAGCAACGGAACGATAATGATGAGGGCAATGGAATACGCTGATACTCACGGGCTTTTCATTATGGACCATGCGGAAGATCATGATATCTCCGCGAACGGCGTATTGAACGAGGGTGTTGTCTCTGAAAAACTCGGACTTCCGGGCATACCCGAGATCGCGGAAACGATCGTTATAAAAAGGGATATTGAGATATCACGCTATCTGAACATCCCGATGCATATAACGCATGTGTCAACCAAACGGGGTGCCGAACTCATTCTTGCGGCAAAAAAGGACGGGATCAAGATCACCTTTGATGTCACACCTCACCATCTAGCGTTTACAGATGAGGATTGCCTGTCATTTGACACTAACTTCAAGGTGAATCCGCCTTTGAGGCTGGACTCCGACAGAACATTCCTTATTGACCTGATAAAAAAGGAGTTGATCGACGCGATCGGTACCGACCACGCTCCTCACGCTGATTTTGAGAAGGAATATCCCTTTGACCGTGCTCCCTTCGGCATTTCCAGCCTCGATACGGCCTTCTGCCTGCTTTATGCCACATTGACGGTTGAAAATAAGATCCCGCTTGAGAAATGGATAGGGCTGATATCCTCAGCTCCGCGAAAACTTCTGGGGCTGCGCCCGTCAGAATTAGAAGAGGGCCAGCGAGCCAATTTTTTTATTTTTCATCCGAAGAATGAATGGAAAGTAGACAGGAAAACCATATATTCCAAAGGCAAGAACACTCCATTGCAGGGAAAGAAGATCAAAGGAGAAGTGCTTTATACATTTAACAATGGGAAAATGGTATACCCCTTCTAGGTGAAATTATGGAATGTGACCTGGAAAGAAATCTGAAGGACTGTAATTGTACATATTCCTGTTCGAAAAAGGGTAAATGCTGCGAATGTATCCGCTATCACAGGGAAAGAGGCGAGCTGCCGGGTTGCTATTTTCCGGATGAGGTCGAGCGCACCTGGGACAGGTCCATCGCGAGATTTGTATCGCTGCACAAATAGTAATGAGAGAATATCAGGCGTACACTATGATGGCCGATAGAGTGATAAGATGACGGAGATGAAAGAATTTGAAGCCCGCATCATAGAAAAAAAGGTGGTAGCAAAGGGGACCTTTCTTATGAAATTCGATCCCGAGTGCTCATTTCTTCCGAAGCCGGGCCAATTCATTATGATATCCCCGCGTGAAACAGGCCATTTTTTGAAAAGGCCTATTTCCATTCATTATTTCTATAAAGATTCAGGATATTTCAAGATACTTTTCAGGGTAATGGGTTCGGGTACCGCGGAGCTGTCAGACCTTAGATTCGGCGATACTGTTTCTGTCATCGGCCCTTTGGGCAATGGATTCGATCTGCCCGATAAAGGCGGATCGGCGGCCATCATTGCGGGGGGCATCGGATATGCCCCTTTTGCCTATCTCATTTCCGAATTGAACCTACTTGGAATTCGGCCGCATGTATTCTACGGTGAAAAGAGCAAGGATCAACTTGTAGAGTATTGGAGACATAGCGGCGCTGATTTTACGGTATCCACGGACGACGGCAGTTACGGCCGTCAGGGGAGCATTACACGGCACTTTTCGGGCACATATGACAGTATATATATCTGCGGGCCCTTAGGCATGGTATTTGACTTCAAAAGGCGTTTCGCTTTGTTTTCATCCATTACACAGGCCTCAATGGAAGCGCATATGGCATGCGGCGTAGGCAGCTGCAAGGGGTGTAATATAGAAACGGCCGCCGGTGTTCGATATGTATGCTCAGATGGTCCGGTTTTCGCGCTTGATGAACTGATCGATCAGAATTCGTAAAAGAAATTCAGATTAAAGCCGTATTTCTTAATATTGTAATAGTAAAAGCCGTCATAATCATTATTTGAACTCTTGTTCTCATATTTGAATTCGCCCACAAGATTGACATGCTTGAAGGGGAAGTTCCTGAAGATCAATGCGAGGGAGCCGGTGAAATTGAAATCCCTTTCAAATTCGTTCTTCTGAGTGCCTTCCTTATTGTACGCTCTTCTTTGTGTGTATTCTTTGGATTCGAATACCAGCGACAACTTCCCGATCAGATTTCGGGAGAAGTAACGCATGAACTCTCCTGAAAGAATGTGAAGAAAATAATTATAGAAGTCAGCTGTTAATTGCTTTGTCTCTTCGGAATCAGGGGTATCCAGATAGAAGTATTTGATGTCAAGCTGTGATACACTGGTAGAGGAATAATTGTAAAGGATCTGATATTTGAGAGTAAAGGTCAAATTCCTTGTAAGGTATCGGGAAAAGGATAATAAAATCGTAGAAGTGAAGTCAGAACGCTTTTTCTCGTCCTCGATCTCCCAATTCGGCAGCATTGTGTACATGCTCTGAAATGAGAGAAAGATCGAATCTGAAAGAGAAGCCCGCCGGATGATCTTCGCGAAAAGGCCGACGCGGTAATAGTCAATGATATCCGTATGCAGATAGTCCGCGCCCTGCTGTATCAGCTGCAATTTGAAATAATTCTTCGTATCAAAGAGATGATAAAGACTTTCCCGCAGGGTTATCCTGTTAGCGGAAAGAAGGGGATCGAAATTGTCCTGATTGCGAAAGGAGAATTCAAATTTCAGAAAGTTCTTCCTGTTCAGGTCAATATCTTTGGAAACCTCAATGACGGATTGATATACTGGAAGTATGTCACCGTCAGAATGCTGGACAAGATGGAAAAGTGATAGCGAGAGTTTGAAATCTTTCACCTCTCCTTCGGTCTGAAATTTCCATCCTCCCTGCATCGTATCAAGTGTTTTCTCATACCCTCCGAGAAGAATAAATGAATTCTGTGAATAAACTGCACCATGGCAGAATGTCAGCAGAAGTATGAGTAGGATGGTAAATGGTTTATTCAACAATTACCTCTTTCTCAATATTTTCTTCATCTTCATTCTTTTTCTCCTGATTTTGTTCTTTCTTAAGCAGAAGCTCTTCTGTTTCCTGGTCAAATAAGAGATCCAATTTCATCTCCTCAAAAAGTTTATTGGAAAGATTGGTGAATTGTACATTGAAGAGTCCGTAAAATGGGCTGTAAAGACTTAATTGTATATTGTCGGTCAGAAATAAGGTGACACCGATGATCCTGTCATCAAGATAAATAGGTATTCCGGAATATTCCGCAAGCAATTCCCAGACGCTATTGGACTCCATCCATACCGGTATCTCCAATACTTCTCCGTTCCCCAGTGTGATAATGTAGTAATTCCCGGTCGGGTCTATGGTGAAATCCTCCATCTTAAAATAGGGCAGAGATGAGATCTGCGCGCCGGTATCAAGGTCGATAAGTCTCAGTTGAAAGTTTTCCGCGTCCTCTATGCGTTTGACATAATAGGAACTCCCTTTGATATTGGCGATTATTCCAAGGGTCCTGTCCGAAAGAATGAATGAATTGATATATTCATTTTCCATGAACTCTATCAATCTCTTATCCTGTCTATCGTCCTGTTCAATGATCTTCCTCGCTTCGGTAGTTGTGCCGAATATAAGTGAAGATAAAAGCAGCATTGCCATAAAACTAATTATTGTCCGTCTCATCCCTTTCTCCTTCCTTGAACTCCCTTAGTTGCTTATCATAAAATTCCAGCATTCCGCGCTTCCCGTTGACATCCGCTGACAAATAATTGATCGTCCGCTTCACAAAATCAATATAGTCCCTCAAGGTGTCCTCTCCCTGAGGTGAGATCAGATTGGACTCTTCCAGAAAAAGTATCTGCTCATTGAGTTTCCCTATCATCGCGATGTTCCTGGAAACATCCTTTTGATAAGAAGAGATCCTTTCCCTGATGAGTTTAAGTTTCATTTCCTTCACATCCTCAGGTTCCTCGGCGTTTAGAATTATATCAATTTTTTGCTGAAAATAAAAATCGAAGAGTTTTTTAGTTTCATAATACTCCTCTCCCAATACGAGGAGTTTTTCCGGTTCTCTCTTTACAGTGGTCTCTATGATGTTTTCTTCCAATTGCCGTAGAGTAACTATTAATATCGGTTTAAGTTTCTCCAATAATTCCCTTTTTGACTTCTTTTCACGAAAGAGCAGGGTCTGTATTTTATTGAGCTTATTAAGATAACTTTGCTGTCTGGCTCTGGAAATAAAATCGTTCCTTTCGGAGTATTTCGACAGCTTTTTTTTGTATGAAAGTTCCTTTTTTTCATGCCGTGAGATATTTTTTTCGATCTGCCTTATCCTTCCCACTATTTCATTGTAATTGTCTTGAGAAAAGACATTTACAGTGAAAACAGCAAGAATAAGGATCAGGCAAAACGCTTTCTTCATTTTCCTTTCAGGCCATATTTATCAATTTTATTGTACAGAGTGCTCAGCTTAACGCCCAGTTTTTTTGCGGTATGCTGCTTATCGTAATTTTCTTTTTCAAGATAATACTCGATTATCTTCCGCTCATATTGTTCCAGGACCTCCTTCAATGTTCCTTCAAGATCAAGATTCTTCATTGTAGGAATATCTCTTTTCTCTATCACTTCGACGGGAATATCCCTGATCTCAAGAGAATTTCCAGAACAGAGTATTACCATTCGTTCGATGATGTGTTCTAATTCCCTGACATTGCCGGGCCAGGCGTATTTCTTCAATTCAGCCATGACCTCAGGAGATATCGTGAGTTTATCTCCCGGATGTTGGCCTTCTCTCGCGAATTTATCGATGAAGAACTCGGTCAGGAGTTCGATGTCATCTGTCCTTTGTCTGAGCGGGGGAATATGTACAGGTACCACATTGATCCTGTAAAAGAGGTCTTCTCTGAAACTATTGTCAAGTATCTTCTCCTGAAGGTTCTTATTGGTCGCGGCAATAACCCTGACATCGACGGAGATTGGTACATTCCCGCCAACTCTTTCAAAAGTGAATTCCTGAAGGACCTGAAGGAGTTTAACCTGTGTATTGGCCGGCAGATCTCCGATCTCGTCCAGAAAGATCGTGCCGCCGTCCGCGATCTCAAATCTTCCCAAACGCTTATTCATCGCGCCCGTAAACGCTCCTTTTTCATGTCCGAAGAGTTCCGATTCCAATATCCCTTCCGAAAAAACCGCGCAATTCACACGGACAAAGGGTTTATTGCATCGATCGGAATTAAAATGAATGGCTCTGGCCACTAGTTCTTTTCCAACTCCTGATTCGCCGGTGATAAGCACAGCGGCGGTAGAGCGGCTTACCTTCTTTACAAGTTCCATCACCTCTACTAATTCTTTGGACCCTCCTTTGATCTCAGAAAAATTATAATCCTCGCTTTCATTATCCGCCATTATATTTATGGTCTCCCTAAGACGTTCATTATCCTGTGTGAGGGCAACCTTCTCAAGCGCCTTCTCTACCTTGATCTCGAATTCATCGATATTCAAAGGCTTGATGATGAAGTCGAAAGCCCCGTCTTTCATGGCCTTTACGGCGGTCTCAACATCCCCGTATGCAGTAATGATTATGATCTCAGACTCCATATCATTGGCATTCCTCTGCTTCAGAAGTTCAATACCATCCCCATCGGGAAGCTTAAGGTCAGTAATGATAAGGTCATATTTATCCTTTTCCAGATGCCCGACGGCTCCCTTCAAGGTCTCCGCTTCATGAAAGAGATACTTCTTGTCTGCAAAAAGCCTCTTTATCATCCTGCGGATCGGTTGATTGTCGTCAACGAGAAGGATCTTTTCCATATATTATCTCCTAAAGGGTAATGAGACAGTAACTTCCGTGCCTTTGCCTTCAGCCGAAGCTATCTTGATATTTCCCTTATGTTTCTCTATTATTTCTTTAACTATGGTGAGCCCCAACCCTGTTCCCGTGGACCTCGAGGTTACGAAGGGTTCGAATATCTGCGTCAGGTCATCCTTGGGGATGCCTTCACCGGAATCCTTGAAAGATACTCTGACCCGCCCGTCTTTCAGAGTTGAACTGATACGGATCTTCCCTCCGATGGGGACCGCGTCAATGCTGTTTTTAATGATATTGACAAAAGCCCGCTTCAGGTGGTCTTGGTCCGCTGCCAGAACACAAGTAGAGATATCCTGTGAAAGGACGATCTCCTTCTGCTGCATGAACGGCATTGTTTCCCCGACAGCTCTTGATATAATATCTGAGAGCTCTCCGGTCTTGAGCTCTATTTTGATCGATTTTGCGTAATTCATGAAATCATTTACAAGGTTCTCCAATGCATTCACCTCGCGCAGATTATCCTCAAGCATCTCCATGGTATCATCATCATTATCCACCCGCCGCTTAATGAGCATGAGATTGCCCTTGATCGAGGTGAGGGGATTCCTTATCTCATGAGCTATGCCGGCGGACATTTGACGCATGTACATATCCCTGTTCTCGATCTTTGTCATCATGGACTGAATATTTTCCGCCAGATGGCCGACCTCATCAGCGCGCGTCTTGTAGGGGACATGTATGTCCATTTCTCCCATTCCTATACGGTCAACGACCTTTGAGAGTCGAATAACGGGATTGGAGATCGTAGAGGCGAGCCAATAAACAACAAAGATCAGAATTATGATCATTGCTAAAAAGAAAGAAATGAGCTTCCTTTGAAAATTCATGATGCTCGTAAAATATTTTACCGATGCATAGAGCACAAGCACTCCCCGTAAGTCTCCGTTTTTCCCGATAATTGGAATATATACATTTTCGCTGTATATGTTCTGCATATTCTTATAGAGAGACGACTTTTTGATCTGTCCGTTCTTCAATGCCAGGAATTGCTTGTCGTTTATATCCATCATAAGGAATTCTTCGCCGTTTCTGAACATGTCGGAAAGGTCAAGTATGACTCTTTTATCGCTGTTCAGAAGAAGAATATTATCAATATCGAAGTTATCCCTGTATCCCGATAAGCGCTCTCTCAGGTTCTTATAGGTCTCGGTCTCAGGGTAATTCGGGAAGACCTGCATCTCTCCGGGGGAGATGTCCCTTATTGCTGATTCCCCTACATGCGTGATGAATTTTATTAATTGCTTTTCTAATGTATCCTTTATGAAAATATTTATAAAATACCATTGAGTCAGTATCATGAAGATCGACGGCAGGAGAAATATAAGGAGAATTCTAATTTTTATGCTTTTCATCCAGTAAGTAGTATACAAAAATTATGCCCAATGTGTCAAACATCAGGTCCAATAAGGAAAAACTGCGCCCCATTACCGGAATTTGCTGCAGTTCATCCGCGATAGCAAAGAGCCAAAGGGCCACCGCCTGTTTGTCTCCCCGGAAGAATCCCCGAAAGAAGAAGATCGATAGAATAAAATATATGGTGAAGTGAACCAGCTTATCAGCATTCTCCGGTATTTCGGCGGATTCGTCCATCGGGATCAGGAAAGAAGCGAACCCCAATGGGGAAAGAGCTCTCTCAAATGCCGTGACGGCGTACATCATTCGGATCACGCCCTTGCTTCCGACGGTATCTCCCGGCAGGCCGTTCAATGTAAAGATCATCAGCATGATGATGAGAGCAAAAATCCTGTATGATCTCATCATTTAAGAAGGGAGAGGTAATAGATGGCAGTATCGGAGTCAGGATTTACTGTTATCGCCTTCTGCAAATAGGACGAGCTTGAAATGTAATTACCCTTTTTATAGTAATAGATCCCCATCGCTTCCAGTAGTTTGGGATTCTGCTCCTTATCTGTTATCTCCTTGATCCAATTTATCATTGCTGAAATATCGACATCAAGATTCACTTCTCCCACGGCATTTAAGTACAAGTAGAGAAGTTCGATATTAGGCTTGTCCTTATCTATGCGGTCCTTGATCACTTCATATGCCGCATAGGGTTTTTTATCCTTGTGTAAAAGTGCTTTTGCGAATTCAATGATGAGTATATCAGAATCGATATCGACCAGATTGTAGAATGATTCGATGACCGCATCCCTGTCACGGTTCAATTTGAACAAGAAATAAATAATGGATTTCCAGGCGAATGCCGAATTCACCCTTTCCTCCATCCACAGTTTCTTCATGCTGATGAGCCCGTATCCGAATAATCCAAGTGCCTTGTAGATCTCCGCGGTAAGTTCAGCTGAGTTGAGATAATCCCACTTCAGAGCTTCTTTGATGTATTTGAGAGCATTGAAGAGGTCGTTCAGCTGCAAATAGGAATATCCAAGGAAATAATAAAGATCGTTCTTCTTGGTATCTTCATAGGCCAATGCCTTGTGAAGAATGTCGATTGCCATTACATAATTGGAATTCTGTATATAGATGTCGCTGAGCCTCCTGTAAGCGGGAACAAAGGTCTTGTTCATCGTGATGGATTGATAGAAGTAATTCAGGGCGATCTCCTTATTGCCATCATTGATCTCAATAAAACCTCTGATATACGGGATATATTCGCTTTTCAGCAATTCGCCCTTATAATTCTTAACGAGTGTTCTCAATCTCTGTGTGTTCTTCATCTCTATTAAGGTGAAACAGAGGATAATGAATACCTCATCACTGTCCGAATTCTTATGCAATTCCTCCAGAAGGGGAAGCGCCTCATCATATTTTTTCAATTGATAAAGCAGAATTGCTTTTTCTTTCTTGAAATCGTTAGCGGCCATTTCAGGGATCTTGTAATTCTCCGCTATCTTCAGAGCTGCCGTGAAGCGATTAAGTTTTCTCAAGCTCTCAACCATTGTAAGAACAAGTTTCGCGTCTAAACTGGCCTTCTTGGAGAAATCCTGAAGCGTTGTTACAATGTCCGAATGTCTCTCGAGATTCTGGAGTATGTTGATCTTCTCCTCAATGAACACCTCTTCAGCCGGTGTAAATTCAAGGGCATTGTTCACATGGATCTCCGCATTATCATAATCTCCCAAATAGCGGTACGCTTTTGCCATTTGAAAGTGTACGGACGGAAGGTTGAACTTAACTGCGATCACACGGCTGAATTCCTTTATGGCTTCTTTATAGCGTTTCTTTGAATAGTACAATTGAGCCAGCTCCCTGATCGTTTCATGATCTTTGGCATTAAGGGACAGGGCTTTTTTTAGAAAGATGATCGTGTTTATGGTATCGCTCATCTTATTATACGCCAGGCCGAGGAATTTCAAGACCTCAAAGTCGTTCTCGTCCAGGTTTTCCGCGATCTTCAGGAATTCGATCGCCTTGGGTATATCAAAGAGTGAGTAGTAGATCTTTCCGATATAGAGATAGGCCTCGAAATCCTTGGGTTCTTTTTCAAGTATGGCGTTGAATCTCGCCAATGCCTCATCATAGGATTTCAGCTCGTAATACAATTTCCCTTTGAATCGCTCGACCTCCATTGTGTCGGAGTTGATATTCCGCGCGATCTCACGCGCTTCATCGAATCTACCCATGGCATAAAGAACGGAGGCGTAAGTGAAAGCATTCCCTCTCGGTTCCTTTTTGAACGCCCGTGTTACCAGGGGAAGACAACGCGTATAAGCCTCCTGTTTCAAATATATATCTATGAGGTATTTCAAAGCGGTGGGATTATCAGGCTGAAGGTTCTCGATTATTCTGAGGAATTCAGATTCCGCCTTTTCCTCCTTGCCTGTCTTATGAAGGATTATTCCATATCTTAAGTGATTCTGTACCGTATCCGGAAGGGTAGCGCCGGACAGTATGCGTAATTGCTTCACCAGCTTCTGCTTATTGTTCATCGTGAAGTAGATCTCGGCGCCGAGAAGGTGTATTGATGGGTCCGTATATCCTTTGGCGATAGCGGTTTCCAGCGTTTTTTCGGCTTTCTGGATATTCTTTTTAGAATAGAGGATCTCCGCGAATTTCGCCCATGCGATGTCTTCTCTTTTCTTATTCTTAATGGCTTTTTCCAGGAAACTCTGAGATCTCTGGAAATCACCAAGATTAAAGAAAATGAGGCCCAGCGTTACCACTACATCATCCTTGTGGGGGAATTTAGGTGATTTAATACTGGACAGGAATTCATTTGCCTTCTTGTATTCTTTAAGGTGGAAAAGGCTCATTCCGAGATAATAATTGATAAGATCGGATTTTCTCCTGTCCTTTTCGTTCATTTCAAGTATTTCAGAATATAATTCCAGTGAATATTTGAGCTGGATCACCTTCTCGTAGTACATGAGATCTTCCGTTGCCTCAAAGAGCTGTTCGTAAATCTCAATGGCGTCGGCCGGCCGTTTCCTCTTTTCATTGATCTCGCCGATATAGGAGAGTATCTTACTTGAAAGTCCCTTGTTCTCAAGGAGGAAGTTCAAGGCATATTCCTCACGCCCTTCTTGAATGAGCAGCTTGCCTTTTTCCAGGATCAGATCCGCGTCCTTGGGATTCAGGCTGAGCATTTTATTCAGTATTTTCAATGATCCCACATAATCCTGCTTGAAGTCCCGGAGAATATAGAATATCTCTTTGTAAATATAGATCTGAGTGGGATCGAATTTTACCAATTCTTTCCCGACGGTGAGCTTCCCTTCAAGATCATGCAGATTTGCGAAAAGCTCAAAAAGCTGCGTCTTAAGAGAGAATAGGTCATCTCTGGCAGCGTGAAGAAATACCTCTTTGAAAGAGAAGGGGAGGAAAGTAATGTATTGTTCGTAATATTCTTTTTTCTTATTGACTATGGCCACCATTTTTTCGATGATGTCCTTCGCCTCCATTCCCGAGGAGAGGGAAACGATAAGTTTCAGGTCTTCATAATCTTCCGAATCCTTTAATTTATCAAGAGCCCCTGTCATATCGCCTTCAATGAAGATAACCCTGCCTTGTAACTGAAGATACATCGGCTCGGGGAGCATTTCTTTTAATGACCCGTCAAATTGTTTCAGAAGATCCCGGTCATAATCCTTGAGAAGGTCGAAGAGCTCTAAGATCTGTTTCGGGTGAGGAGAAGTTGAGAGGAAGTTCTCTATGCACTGCTTGCCTGGATATTGATTTTCCGTGGCAATATCCCTGGTAGCGTTCAGGAATTCGATATTGTCGAATTGTATTCCCGAGAGCAGTGTATGTGCTCGCTCCTCAAAGGAGAATTTAGAAAGGGCGATAGCGGAATACAGATTGGTATTGTCATTGACGAATGAAGGGTCGATATATCTGAAGTGATAGGTCAGCAATTGATCGTAATCCTCATTGATCCTCATTGCTTCCATGACGCTATTGCAATTACCCGGGGATGTGAACTCCAGATAATTCATCTCCATGACCGTCTTATAGGCCTCTTCATATCTTCCGTTGCGCAAGAGGAAGCGCGCATTGCACGATCTTGAGTTGGATAATATCGCCTCTATTTCTTTATTGGGCTCCAGAAGGCCCCTTTCATATAAATCGTAGAGGATCTCAGAGTGATGTTCTGTCAATTTTTTCTTGTCCGCGCCGAGTATCGTCATTTTAGCGAGTTCAGGTATCTTATATTCATACAGGAAGTCAATGAAATAGGGGACCTCATCGATGAGGAGCTCTTTAGAAACCAATGTCATGATCTTCTTAGAGTCAGTTTTTCTCTTGGCAAGTTCGGTAAAGAGGTCCTTTGAGAACAGGAGTCCCGGTAGCTGATCGTTCTTCTTGGCGATCTTCTGACATTCCTTGAAATCCCCCTCCAGGAAGAAATACAGCTGATACATCTTCAAAAAGAGATCTGAGTTCAGATCAGAGTCCTTTTTCCCTTTTGCCAGCTCATATCTTTCCAATCGGGAGTGTAATGTATGCAGCCCCTTGTCGATCTTGTCCTTCTCAAGGAATTTTTCGCCTAATTTTTCTTCAGCGTATTTAAGAAAGATCTTGTACCAATAATCCTTCTCATCTCTGATATCCTGATTAGCCAGCATTTCCCAGATCCGGTTGAACCTGTACCTTTCCTTAAGGTGTACGAATATCTTTTTTGAATAGCTGAGGAAAGGAGTGAAATATGGTCTTGACCAATATTCGTGAAAACTCTTCAATAGGTTCATCGCGCCCTTTTCCTTGCCGCTTTTGACATAATACATGGCTGTAAGGAAACGAATGGTATCATCTTCTTTGTTAAAGATATGAATGAAAGTATCGATCGAAGAGAAGGCGTTTTCCTGAAGAAGGATGTGGAAAAGCATAAGGTCTCTGTTCTTCTTGAAATCTATCTTATCCTGTTTTTTGTCGAGAAGGAACTTCAGAAGGAATTTGATATCCTCGAATTTGGTGTTAAAGAGCATGTATTCAAGAAAGAAGAAGTACTCGGCATACTTTGCCCCGTACCTCTGATCCTTAATGAGTTCCTGCAATTCTTCACGGAGTTTCTTGTAATTTCCTGAAGAAATAAGAATTCCGAAATACTTCTCGAAATACTCCTGAGCTCTTTCAGAATCATTTATCCTCAAGGTCTGGAAAGCGTCAATGGCCTTGTCATAGAGCTGCAATGCGCAGTAGGTTTCAAAAAGAATGGTCACAACATCCAGGTCGTCACTTCTCTGTTGTATAAGATTCGCCGCTAATTCAAGGACTTCATCAAAAAGCCCTCTCATGAAGTATATCGAAGTGAGGTATTTCAGATCCTCATAATCCAGATATTCAAAAACCCGCATATAAACTTTTAATGCCTCTTTATATTCTTTCTTGCGGTAATGGATCTTGCCCAAAAATCTCTGCGCCTCTTCATTTTCGGCGTTGAATTCCAGAATATTCATGAATTCTACCTTCGCGGTCTCGAGGTCCTTGTCCACAGAATAATGCAGTTTCGCCAACGCTATCTGGGTTTGAATAAAATTAGGATCGATCGATACCGCCAGTGAATAAGCTTCCTTTGATGATTCTATATCGTCCAGATCGAAGTACAATTGCCCCAAAGCGTTGAAAAGTTCTGGCGCATTGATGTCATCTTTTTGTTGATTTAGAAAATCCAAAGCTTCCTGGTATTTTCCGTCCTGCTTCAGAATTTCCGCCTTCAGTAGAACGGATTCCAGATTCAATTCAAAACCGAGAGCTTCGTCGATCTGCATCAAAGCAAGTTCTGAATCTCCCTTTAGATTGTTGATCACGGCCAGCCAGTAGGATATTTCCCAATTTGACTGATAGATATCTTTGACGAATTTGAGCGCGTTCTTCGCATTGTCAAGGTTAATATTCCTTTCCACGGAAATTTCCGCGTAGAGGAGTATTCCCGGAAGATAGTACTTGTTTATATTAAGTGATCGTTCCAGATATTTAAGAGCGAGGGGGAAATTCTTCATCAAATGCATGACCTTGGCCGAGTTCAAATAAGCGTAGAAATTTCCCGAGTCATATATCAAGGCATTATTCAATACATCCTTTGCTTCTTCCAATGAGCCTTTTTCGATCAGTATCTCGCCAACCAGGTTATATATTTCGCTCTTATACGGATTATGCGCCAGCACGGTCTTCGCATAGATCAAGGCCTTGTCAATTTTGCCCTTGTCATAGGCCAGTTTCGCGAGTTTTTCCGCGCAGACAGATATTCTGATCTTCTTTTCATATGCGGCTTCAAGTATCTTTGTAAAGGGTTCTAACTCCAATTCTTCGGAGATCAGATCTATCAGAGAGACCCAGTATTTCTCATTGGAAGGGAAGAACTCGACGGCCCTGGAGAAGATCTTGATCCTGAACTGTCCATGCAGTCCGGAGCCTTCTTCATTGAGCTTATTCGCCAGTATCTTGATTATTTCCGGAGGAGGTTCTCCGTAATCCAGGATCTTGACATAAATACTTATTGCCCGCTCATCATTTCGTCCGAGCTTCCCGTAGATCATTGAAAGCATTTTTAAGGCATCGAGATTTTCAGGGTCCATTTTCAATACGAGATTGAAGAGCCCCTCGGCATGTTCATCAGCTCTTACATCTTCAAGGTATATGGCGAAAAGCGCGAAGAGCGCTTCTTTATTCTGCGGGTTATTGTCAATGATCTTTCTCAGTGTATCTTCGGCTTCTTCCTTGAAATCAATATAGGTATAGGCATATGCAAGGTTAAGAAGGAGTTCCTGATTATTCGGGTCGTCGGTGAGGATCTCTCTGAAGAGGTCAATGGCGGAGTAATATTGCTGCGAGAAGAAAAGCGCCAATGCGTAATTCTTCAGTATCTCGGTATCCTTGTATCCAACCGATATGATCCTCTTATAAAAGCCCGATGCTTCGGGGTATTGCCCCAGCTTGAAATGTATATTCGCCGCGATCTTCTGAGCTTCAATATCATGTTCTCTGAAAAGCAGCAGCTTCTTGACATACTTCAGGGCGGAGTAGGTGTCTCCTATCTCCAGGACACATATGGTGGCTTTATAAAGGATCAGCGCGTCATTGGGCGACATTTTCAAATACTCACTGTATCCGTGGATGGCTTTCTTAAGGTCCCGTTTTTCATAGAAATAAAAGTCGCCGTAGAATTCGTAGATATCGGCGTTATTGTCCTTGATCTTGTATTTTGAGACAAAACGCTGCAGGCATTCTTCATTATCCGACAGCTTATTCGAATAAAAGAGATTTCTTAACTTATAGCGAAGGATGAATTCGGATTTGTCTGAGTATTTACCGAGGAATTTCTCCAGGACATCAAATTTGGCATAAAATAGCAATGTATCCGCTATGAACTTGATATCTTCCACTTCCTTGATGTCGAATTTTATCAGATCGCTTATGACATTGATAAGTTTATTATAATTTCCGTCCTTTGCAAGGATGCGGGAGTATTGAAGAAGTATCTCCGCGTTCTTGTATCCGATGCCCATGGCAAAAGAAAATACTCTCTCTGCTTTTCTGTCCAATGTGCCTTTATTGATATAATGTGACAGGAGCTCGATTACGATGGAGTCGTCCTTGTTCCCGGAGAGAATGAATCTTTCCCAGATTGGATAAGAATCCGATTCGCGGATCTTGTTCTTCGCCAAGGCGACCGCATAATGGTTGAAAAGTTCTCTCCAGTCATCAAAGAGCTCCATTCCCTTCTTCATGATCGAAAGGAATTTCTTTTCAAAGATCGCCTTATCCACAATTAGCTCACATGCTGATCTGAACACCGCAGGATTCTCCTGATTGATCTGAAGGTACCTGAAGTAAAGTTCTAAGGTCTCGATATCCTTTTTCTCGTTCTTTACCGCGTGCTGCACCAGTTTTTCGAGATTCCCCTCAAGTTTAACGCCATCTTTAATAAGAGAATTCGCTTTGGAAATAATACCGCCCGCAAAATCGTCTTTTATCTTGTTATCCATGTAATACTGGGATAGAAGAAGTGTTGCCTTTTGCTTGTCTGATTCAGGGAGTTTCTCATAGATCGCTTCCATGACAGAGCGTCCTTCTTCATCCATGACATTACGCGAGGAGTAGGCATCGAAAAGAAGCATAAGGAATTTCTGAGAGGCCTTGAACTTCGCAATCAGCCTTTTGTAGATCTCAAATGAGTCATTGTCGATCTTATGGAGTGAAATGCCCAGTTTTACGAATGCGGAATAAAATATATCTTCTTGCGGCTGAAGGATCTTGATAATGTCTTTCAGGGATTCGAAGAAGAACTCATTTTCCGTGATAGTGATCTTTTTCTTCAGGATCGCCCCGGACAATGTATTCAGAAAATTAGAATAGGGTTGAGGATCCTTTCTTAAATTGTTGAAAATGCTGATGAAGATCGGTATGTTGCTGTCTGTAATGGATTGATTGTCAAGGTAATAAAGGGCGAGTATTCCGAAAAGCCCTTTGGAAGTAAGCCCCATTTGGAACGCCTTCTCATAGATGATTATCGCCAATCGGCTGCGGCGGTTCTCGGAGAGATAGTATTCGGTAAGGATAGAGATCAACTCAAGGCTATCCGAATTGAATCTCACGAATTTCTCATAGATGAAAAGCGCCTCGGAGTCCTTTCTTCCTAATTTTAAATAGGCCGAGCCAAGCAGTTTTATGGCCGCTTCGGATTGGGGGAATTCCTCTATATACCTCTGGAGAAATGTCAGATTGTCAATGACTTCGTTGACATCAAAGAGCATATTCTCGACAAGTTTCGCGAAGATATCAAAATTATCGGGAAAGAGCCGAAATGCGATCTTCAGGAAATTCTTTTCATCCTCGGTGTATGTTTTCTTCTTCAGAACAAAGGGGATCAGATATGTTATGGTGTCTTTATTGTCCGGTTCAAAGAGGAAATACTGAAAAATGACATCAAGGGAATTTTCATCTTTGAGCTGCAGTAAGATGTATTTATTCGCCAGAAGTTTGAAAACGGAGTAAGTAGCGCAGTTCAGCTCGACAGCATGTTCATAAAGGATCTGATTTTCATCTCCCCAAGCACCCTTGGCAGCAGAGACATCCGAGAGATATCCGACCACGGCCTTTGATTTATTGCCGCTGTCATAAACACCCTGCAGAACCGATAACGCGGGTTTATCCGTCCTCTCATCCTTTATGATGATACTACAGACGAATCTCGAGAAGTCCTTGTCATCGCTTTTTTGGGAGAAATTCTCGATATATACATCAAGTGCCTGTTCAGTGGTGATCTTGCCGGAGTAGAAGGTGTCAATAAGGAATTTTCCCAGCCGTTTTTCTCCGTTGGCATAAACCGATGTAATAAGATTGACGTGATTGGAAACGAATTCACCGTTGTTATCAAAAAAATCAAATATGGTCTGATGCATTTCGCTTTCGTCGGGGAAACGATCCGCGCCTAATTTCAAAAAGATCAAGGCGTTGTCGGGATCAGAGGACTCGATAGAGATCCTGTATCCGAGCAGAATAGAATCCAGATGTTCAGTATTGTTGTTCACCGCGAGATTGACACTTGTGAACGCGGCTTCGAACTTCTTAAGGTAAAAGGAAGCGAAGGCGTACCAGTAATGGAATATCCCTTCATCCGGAAAATTCTCCAATCCCTGCTGTGATAATGTGATAACCCTTGGAAAATTTTTGAGATCCGCGAATATCTGGATCGCATTAAGATAATCGGATTCTCCGGCTACCTTGCTTTGAACTCGGTTCAAATAGATCTGAAGTTCCTCTTTCTGCCCCATAAAGAAATTTTATACCATTTTCAACTTTTTTTCAAGTTTTTTTACAGTGTTTTAATCCATAAATACGATGACAATGGTTGATAGGAGCACAAGTGACAAGAGTACAAGTGACAAGTGGGGAAATGAAGAATTGAAGAGTAATACAAAGAGATTCTTACCTCAAACGATTTTTCGGTTACGGGTGTGTTTCCTTTTCCCTTAGATACTTGTGCACTTGTGCACTGCGAAACGTAATCCTTTATTGTATTTTCCCACTTTACACTTCACACCTCACACTTCACACTTTCTTTTGCACTTGTCCTCTATTCATGAATCAGAACACTAGAGAATTATTTGACTTTTTGCCCATTATTCTGCATAATATAGCGTGGGAAACATATGAAAAAGATTACTGTAATATTCAAGAGGAAGGATGAATTGGAATTATTGGAATTTATTAAAGAAACTAAGATAAAAGGCGCGACCTTCAACGAAGTTAGGGGGTTCGGCCGTCAATATGGCCATAAAGAGCTCATTTCAGGGAAAGAATTCAAGATAAACCTTCTTCCAAAGATGAAAATGGAGACCCTTGTCCTTGATGAAGAAGTTGAGGATATTGTTTTAGAATTGCAGGAATTTCTGCAAACAGGCCGTATGGGCGATGGCAAGATCTGGGTCGAGAATGTTGAAGATGCTGTCAGGATCAGAACAGGGGAATCAGGAGTGGAAGCGGTAAAATGAAAAATTTCTTCAAGGAACTTTTTAATCTTAATATTAAAGACCTTGAGGAAAGGATCAATACCCGGGAGATCGTCGCCATATTGGAGGAGATCAATTCCCTTCTGCCGAAATCCTTTGAAAATTTCTTGGACACTACATGGGGGATCGCAACGAGTGTCATGCATCTTATTCGAGCCGGCAAGGCGGCTATCTATCATTTTGATGATAAGAAAGAGCTTTTTCTGCCTCTGTATACTTTTGGTATTGACAAGAATGAATTTACCCACTTTACCGAAAGAAATGCAGGCATAAAAAAACTTTTCCAGAAGAATAAGAGATTTCTCATTTCACCGGAGAATATCAAGGATTATCCCGTATTCAATAAATTGTTTTCAGATTTCAATATCTTTTCCGGTATATTCGAACCCATAATGCTTCAAAATGATGTTATTGCCTATCTTTTCGTCGCGGACAGATTTGACGGACAGGATTTTGATGAACATGACCTCCGTCTTTACGAGATCATGATACCATTCTATAAGCTCATACTTCAGAACGCTTTGATGCATCAGAAAGAAAAGAAGAGGTTAAAAGAACTGGAAGATCTCCGCCGGATAGACCGTCTTCTTCTGCTTAATCTAGAACCCAAAAGGGTTATCGACCTCATCGTCAAGAAGCTCATCGAAATATTTAACGCGGAATCCGCAGCGATCCTTCTGGTCAATGAGAAGGAGGACAGTCTCGATATTTTTTCTGCGCACGGAACAAGTGAACAATTCGTGAAGGCGACCAAAATACCGTTTGGAAGCGGAGTTACCGGCTTGGCGGCAAAAGAGAAAAGAGTAATTCGGATCAATAATGTCAGGGATGACAAGAGATACATTTCTGAAGCGGATTCGAAGATGAACTCGGAAATGGCAGCCCCGCTTATTATCGATGCTAAGGTGATCGGTGTTCTCAACCTGGAATCAGTAGAGAAATACAAGTTCTCCAGAGATGACGAGGTTTTACTTCAGGATTTCGCATTAAATGCAGCCATCATATTAAAAAGCGTGCTTAAACTGAAAGAGTAATGTTTCTAATATTCCTCCTGCTTGTAATCACATATTACCTCATATCATACAGGAGAAACATCCGGAGTTTGCCCGCTTTGATCCCGTTCATCATCCTTGCCATGCTTTTCTTCAATTTCTATATTATCAGCAGATCCTTCTCCGGAGAAACGCTGGAGATCATCGATAATTCATATTCAATGAGCAGATACAAGGATCGGATGAGATCATCCAAGATCATAGAAGATGGGCAGATACAGACATTCAAGGGTATAATGAGGGGAAGTTCGCCGATCAATTCCGACCTGATAACCCTATGTCTGTATTCGGGATTGTCCGGGAAAAAGGTCTCATACAGTTCAGATTTTAATTTTACTGATCAAGTGCTTTATGATGGGAACTTCCCTGTGAAATTGATACCCGAGAAAAATTTCGCTGTGATGAAGAACTCTATTACAGTTTTTTCACTTTCGCCGGGAAGCATGATATATGATGCAATGGCCCCGGTCATCATAAGCATCTTTTCAAAAGAAGATAAAGAGGTCACATACAGATCCTATCTGGACGGCGCGGAGATCGAGACGGGCAGTTGGAACCTTATTAAGGGCATGAACCTGCGTGATCTGAAATTGCGGCCGCTTGCTCCGGGTACATATAATCTTCAGGTACTTCTGGACACCGGGGACGAAGTTTCGGGCGATGACGGCGCGAACAGGGACATCATTGTTCTCAAAGCCAAACCTGAGGTCGTTATTGTCTATAGATATCCCTCTGCGGATATCGGTACAGTTTCCAGAACATTGAAGTATCTGGGTTGCGAACCTCTGCCGACCCATATCAACAAGGTAGCTCCCAAGAACGCTGATGGGATCATCTATTATGATCTTCCCGCAGCAATGAGATCAAGAATTCCCGCCATGCACATAGGAATGTCGGGATTGGCAGACGGACAAAAGACTGCCATTTGTGTTTCCGGCAGTGATATGAGGATAAAGAGCGAATTCTCTCTTGCCGGCCTTGATATCTTCGGAAAGTACGATCATTCTTATTACTTCTCAATGACCGGCTTTCATGTGGATGAGATCAGAAATACCGATTCAGCATTGCTGGAAGAGCTCACAATGGCTCTTGAGGTATTTGTCACTCAATTAAAAATGGACCGCAGAGTGGAACTTTCACAAGTGATCCCTCATATCGGGGAAGAGGTATTCATTTCATCTGACATGGAGGTCAGAAATATCAAGATCTCCGGCGGGGAAGCGAGAAGATTAAAAAAAGGCTTTTCCTTCACGCCTCGCGATGATAAGATCGAAGTGGAGATGGAATGTGTCAGAAATAATACTGCCTTTACTGTCAAGAGAAAATATTTCGCGCTCTCGCCGCTTATGGAGGAACTTAACTCGGGATTCAATGAAGAGAAATACCAAACAATTCTTCGGAAATTTTCCCGTGAGGGCGAGAAGAAGAAATATCCTCGAAATAGCGTTCACCCCTTCTCGACCCTTCCCGCGATGATAATCGCGTTATTAGGACTGGTATGGTTATGGCTGAAGCATTAGAATACTATGGTTTTGAACTTCTGAATGTCCCTGTTTCCATACAGGGGCCCCGCGGTTTTGTTTCTGCCGTAAAAAGCAGTTTCCCTGAAGGCATTCCCTCATATCATAAAGGCGCACTCCTCTTTATTCATGGCCGCCCCGAGCGTTTCGCCGGTCGGTTTTTTTCCATAATGGGTATGGAGCTGTATCAGAGTTCAGACGCTAATTATGTATACTATTCGGGGAAATTGGATTTTGACAGGGAGCTGATAATCGCTAATTGGATCCGTTATCATATAACTCTACGGTTGAAAGAAAGGTTTTTTGCCCTGCATTCAGCGCTTTTGAAGTATAAAGACAAGTTTTTCGCGATCGGCGGGCTGAGCGGCTCCGGTAAAAGTACGGTTTCTGCGCGAATGATAAGATCAGGGGCTGAGTATTTCACCGACGAATACCTTCTCATTGGAGCAGAAGGATTTTCATATATTCCGAGAGACCTCTATCTGACGCAGAAATTTCACCCGTGTGTCAAGCCGCTGTATTCGGAGATCATGGGCGGTGATATCTGTCTTTTTGAGAAATGTCCGAAAAAGGTTGAGGTGTTCAAGGACAGCAGCCTGTATCTTATAATGCCAAGCAGGGGGCAAGATCTGCCTCTGGAATCAATAATACACCCATTTGAGTTCTATACATCCCTGGACTTCTCCGAGGGGATTGAAATGCTTCCCTGTGCATTCGCGTCGACAATGCGATTTAAATGGAGGACGGTCAAGGATATAGATGAATTCCTGGAAAGACTATGAGAGTGATTTTCTCCGCCTGATCCTGCCACGCGAAAGAGAACAATTAAGGGTGAAGGATGGTATCGGGGTCATGAAGATGATGGAATTTCATAAAACCGGCGGTATCGCTTTCCAAAATATCAAGGATGGCAGAATTCTTCTGAAAGACAGCCCGCGATTGTACTCCTACCTTGAGAATGAATATAATGTGAACTTACTGAGAAACACACTTATCTCGGAGATGCTTGATATGATAATTGAGGATTTCCCGGATGTCAGGGCGTTTAAGGGCGGCTCTTTGCTTAAAAAGGTCTATGCCGGCCGTTCCGGAATGCGCTTTATGTCCGATCTTGACCTGATATGCCCCCCGGAGGATATTGACCCGTTATTGATGAAATTAAAGAGTGATGGGTTTATTCCAAGTGGATCCGTCAGCGGTGAAAAAAGAAAAGGAAGATCGCATATCACTCTTTCTGGCAGTAAAAGCGGCCTAAAGCTTCAGATCGAATTGCATTGGCGATTATTTGAGATCGCTACAGATATGGAGCAGAAGTTGCTGGAGTCGCCCGGTGCTTTGGCGGCATTGCATCTGATCTATCATTATTATGTGAACCGTGTATATCACATCCTTGAATGGGGGCTGATGAAAAATGAGGGGATATTTTCTCAAGCGGACAGAGAGTTGCTTTCAGAAATGGGATTCCGGCGTGATCTTGATATCACTGAGACATTATACGGAAATTTGAAAGAATACCGAGTGGATAATGGATTTTTCAGGCATATATTCAGAATGAACCGAAATCTTAATATGTTTGAAAGAGTGCATTTCTGGATCTTCGTTCAGAGGAAGATCAAGATGTCGCCCGGATATATGGTGAAGAGAATGAAAAGAGGAGTCAGATGGTAAGGCCGATCGATTATGCGGAAGGAAAAATTGTGATAATTGACCAGCGCAGATTGCCTACAGAGAAGGTCATCACTGAGATAAAAGATCATAGACAGATGATAGATGCCATTAAGACGCTTGCGGTCAGAGGTGCGCCCGCTCTTGGCATCGCAGGTGGCTTCGGCTGTTATCTCGCATCCAAAGAGATCATTGATATTGAAGAACTCAGAAAAGCAATGAAGGATATTGCCGCGGCGCGTCCGACTGCGGTGAATCTTGCTTGGGCGGTAGAGAGATTCTATCCGCTCTTGGAGAAAGATCATAGGACCGATGCCTTTTTGAAAGAGGCTCTTTTTATTCAGCGTGATGATATAAAGAGATGTGAAAATATAGGGCTCAACGGAAGGGGTCTGATACCGGAGGGTGCCAATGTACTTACACATTGCAATGCGGGATCGCTTGCAACGGGTGATCACGGCACGGCACTGTCGCCGATATTCTTTTCGCATTCAGCCGGCAAGAAACTTCATGTTTGGGTCGATGAGACCCGGCCGCTCCTGCAGGGTGCCCGCCTGACATCGTGGGAGCTTAGCGAAAAGGGTATTCCCAATACAGTGATATGTGATAATATGGCGGGGTCGCTAATGGCGGCGGGAAAGGTGGATCTGGTAATAATCGGCGCTGACCGCATCGCCGCCAATGGCGATACAGCGAACAAGATAGGGTCCTATCCGCTTTCGGTACTTGCCAAATATCATCATATACCGTTCTATGTTGCCGCGCCATTATCGACATTTGATGATAAGTGCCCGTCGGGAGCTGATATTAAGATCGAGATCAGAAGAGAGGAAGAGATCCGTTACTCGGGAGACAGGCAGATGGTCCCTGAAAACGCGAATGTATATAATCCTGCCTTTGATATAGTGCCTGTGGAGAATATCACTGCCTTTATTACCGAAGAAGGGGTTAGGGACGGTGGTTAAGAGTGTGAAGGGTTGGCTTAATCCATATTGCCTAAGTATAGTGATTATGGTGATGTTATTTCCCGAGTATCCTTGAACTCTTCACACTCTTCACCACCGTCCCTGAATAATAAAGGAGAAAAACTATGATAATAAAGAAACTGTCTGAAGTTGGAATTATGGACAATGCACATGATGTTGATGCCCGTAATCTGTACAAAAAGGAAACGGCGATGATCACAATCATCACCTTGAAACCCGGGCAGTCATTGAAGCGTCATATCACGCCTGTTGATGTAGCGTTCTATGTGCTCGAAGGCATGGGGATCATTGAGGTCGGTGATGAGAAGATTGAAGTTACGAAGGATACCTTAATAGAAAGTCCGAAGGATATCGTTCACTGTTAGTGTTCTGATTCACAAATACGACGACAATGGAATGATTAGATTTGAGCCAATTCCAACGAACAATGAGCGCAGCGTACCCTCTGTGGTCCGTAAGCGAAGAGAGAGGAA